>JANOQK010000298.1:0-11347 GCA_031414855.1 Bacteroidia bacterium
CAATATTGTTGGGTGTGTTGTTAGCAGATAATGTGTACTTGTAAACAATGAAGTCATAGCTTGTTCCTGAGTTAAGCGGAGTAATTATCAAACTATTTGCGCCTGCAACACGCACTACATTTTGCACCAATGGAAGTGCATTGCTCACGGGAGTTCCATCAGCTACGGAAGGGTATGAACCGCCCGTTGTTGGTTTTGCTACTACCAGAAAGTGTGTTGGTATTTGTGCTGTGTTGCTACTATTCCAATTCAAGGTTACTGAATTGCTGGTAATGTTGGATGCTGAAAGAGTGAATGCCTCACTGGTAGGAGTAGGTAAAACAATGCTGAAGGTTTGACCAGTAACGCTGCCATCTGCTGCCAGAGTTGTTATTTGTTTAGTAGGGTTGCCAAGCAAGTCAGTTACTGAGCCACCAGGGGCGTTTACTTCACTGTCCCGGTAGTTAAGTCCAATCGTTCCTGTTCCGGTATAACCGGTTACAGTCACATCAAATACCGAAGTACCCGTAACTGCAGAGATTAAACTAATCGATGGAACGCCACCAAGTGAAGTTGGAGGAAATGAAAAATCGGCAGCGGTCAACGTGCCACTAATCATATCCTCAGAAAATGTAACTCTGAAGACTACGCTTGTTGCAGTTGTACCTGTATTTCCTGAATAGGCAGTGGTTGTGGTTGCGCTTGTATTTCTGTCGATTGATATCACCCAAGGTGAACGAGCATCAATAGCATCAGTGGTACCGGCAGGACTATCATTTCCTGAAAACGCAGCATTTGAAATACCCAGCCCATTCTGCACGATTAGATTGGCGATTGGAATATTGTTTCCTGCGGGCACATCAAGCCCTACCGATTCGATAATAGTAAATTGGGCGGTGTAAGAAGTGGAGCTGCTTCTTACAAAACTGCCCAAGGTAAAACCACCAACTGTTCCGGATGTTAGTGTTATAGGCGTTGCAGAAGCGTCATCGTCAACAGAAATGGTGGCTGTAACGACATCACCGATATTCATAGGTGAATCGGGAATGTTGACCGAATTGATTTTAGGCCTTATGACATAGTTAAGTGAGTTTGTATTATTCAATACAGGGAATAAACTCCAAACAGCGGGCTCAGGATCTCCCGGTAGGTTAACTAGAGTATTTTCGCTGTCGTCCAGATCCCAGTTGGCAGTATTGTTTAGAAGGGCTCGAAGTTCAGTGGCAGATCCAGTAAACGTGCTGGCTGTTGCTGTTCTTAAATAAGCGCCATTGTCTTTGTTGCCAGCAATAACTGTAAAAGTTGCAGCAAGGCCTGGCGTGGCGGATTCGTTTTTATTGTCGGGCGTTCCATCAGCTTCCCAAGTTGGGTTACTGTCACCAAATCTTACAGCAGCCAAGAAGATGATTGATGATCCATCAGTTTGGTAAGCTAAAATTGCATCTCCAGATGTGTTTAAATAAAGTTTATCAGCATCATTAGTAGTAGAACCAAATGAGCCAAGCGAGGACGTAAAATTATTGTTTGTAGCTGATGGGCTGGCGGTACCGGTAAATACTATTTCAGTTCCTGCGGGCACAGCGGTAGAAGACTTCCAGCTAATTAATCCATCTTCGGTAAAGTCGACTAGTTGGCTAGTATTGGTATCCCAACCTCGGTCTGTAAAATAGATCGTAGTGTTAGCGGGTATACTTCTCAGTAACACAATGGAAAATTGATCAGGCTGGTTGCTGGTGTTAGCTGAACGAAAAGATGTAAAAGCGATGTCTCCAGCGCCCATATTAATTGACAATTGTTCAACAACGTGATTGTTTATGTCTTGAAGTTGATTACCAATCAAATCAGCATATAGTCCAGTTGTTCTTACATAGGAAACAGTAGGTGGAGTATTCCATTGAGGATCTCCTCCACTTGTCATCGTAACTTTTTTGGTTGAGGAATTATAAATAGCGGATACAAGGGTACCAGTGCTGACACTGAAACCGTTTTTAATGTCTGTACCGTTGACTACATTCAGATCTTCATTCAGGGTAAAAGTGATGGTGTTTGCAGAGGCTCCGTTCAATTGCAGGGTCATTTGATCGGGAGACAATGCCGGATTGGTATTGTCAACCAAGTATTGATTGTCAGTGGTAACTGAGCCTGCAAAAGCATTTGTTGCCGCATCAGAAATGGCTGGAGACCCAATGAGATCAAGGTTCAAAATTCCGTTGCTACCACCCGAGTTCTGGCCGATAATAGCATTGACAGTGACCGTATAAACCGCGCCAGAGCCACTAAGATTTGAAATTGTAGCGGCTGCGTCATTCGCGGTGCCCGTGGCTAGCACGAAGTCATTAATATCCACACCAGTAACAGATTCACTAAACGTAACGGTAAAATCAAGGAATCCGGCTGAGGCAGTAGTCGGGCTACCTGAAACCAAAGTAATTGCAACAGTAGGGGGGGTGTTGTCAATCGTCAACCAGGAGTCGGCACCTGCTGAAGGTACTGAAACATTTCCGGCTGCATCAACCGATACGATGTTGTAATCTCCATCATTGATTAAAGAGACAATGGGAATAGTTACTGTATATCCAGTGCTAGCAACAGCTGCAGTTCTGCCTAAGAAAGCATTTTTGGCAGTTATTGCGGTTGTAATTTGCGCAACACTGGCAACGGCCGTTCCATTTCTTACTAAATAAATATCACCGTTTTCATTTGTTCTGACTTGGGAGGTTGAAGTAACACCGCTCTTTAATCGTTGAGCAGTTTGAAAAGCATCTGGTGCATCTGCAATTGGTAGAATTTCATCTACATCGTTTAAGTTAATGGTAACCGTTTGAGCAGCGGAAGTATTCACTCCATCACTTACTGTAACCATAATCGCAATAACTGGGTTGGTTTCGAAATCCAAATAGCTGGACGTTGCCACAGTTATTTCACCAGTGGATGAGTTGATGGCAAAGGCACCCCCCGGATTACTGGTGAGTGTCCAGCTTGAGAACGTAGTGACAGAAATATCACCATCGGTGGCCAACACAGTTCCCACGACTGATGCATTGGCCAGATTTTCATTGATGTTGAAAGTTTGTGCTGCTGTTACTAAAGGAGTTACATCATTGACATCATTTAGGTTGATTGTCACATTTTGAGTAGAAGAGGTAAATAGACCATCACTCACAGTTACAGCAACCACAACACTCGCGCGAACTTCTCTGTCAAGATAGCTGGAGGTAGCTACGGTTAGTTGCCCGTTAGATGCATTGATGGCAAAGGCACCACCCGGATTACTAGTGAGTGTCCAGCTTGAGAACACAGTGGCCGTGATATCGTCATCGGTAGCCAGCACAGTTCCCACGACTGATGCGTTAGCAAGATTTTCATTGATGATAAATGATTGTGCTGCTGTTATCGCAGGTGTTACATCATTGACGTCATTGAGATTGATTGTCACATTCTGAGTAGCCGAAGTATTTATACCATCACTCACGGTCACAGCAACTACAACATTTGCTCGAACTTCTCTGTCAAGATAGCTGGATGTAGCTACGGTTAGTTGCCCGTTAGATGCATTGATGGCGAAGGCACCACCAGGATTACTGGTGAGTGTCCATGCTGAAAAGGTAGTGGCCGTGATATCGGCATCAGTGGCAAGAACAGTTCCCACGACTGATGCGTTAGCCAGATTTTCATTGATGCTGAACGATTGTGCTGCCGTTACAACCGGAGTCACATCATTGACATCATTTAAATTTATGGTTACGGAGACACCGGGACTTGTTCCGCTGCCATTCGTTGCGGTTACGGTGATCGATAATGAACTGCTACTCTCCCGATCTAAATCAACGTTATTGATTACGGTTATTTGTCCAGCAGCACTAATTGCAAAAGCAGTGTTTGTAGTATTTGCCGTGATTGCCCAGCTTGTCGGGGTATTAGAAGCAGTGGCTGTTCCAACAACGGTAGTGGCTACGCTATTTTCGTTAACTGAAAAAGTTTGTGCTGGAGTTACAACTGGAGCTTGCCCGTAGCTCAGTTGGGCAATGCAAATAAGAGACAACGAAGCAACAAGAGTAAAAATCCTCTTCATAATAAGTGTATGATTAAAGTCCAAAAAAGCTCTTAAAAAATTCTATACTAAAATGATTACTCAATATTCCCCTCACTATCCGCCTTCATAAGCATCATCGTCTCTACACCACCAAAGTTGGTGGTGCCTAATACGAGTAATGATCCATCGGATAGTTGGCGCACACTGGCACCCTTATCATTTTTGCTTGTATTGCCAAAAATTCTGGCCTCTTCCCACACGGGATTTCCAAAGGCATCATACTTGGCTAGGTAGTAATCATCCTGCCCGCCTACTTTCACAGTACCCAAGATTACTAATCCACCTCTCACTGACGCAATGGCATTTCCAGTATCAGTATCGCTGGATGCCGGAATAGGTTTAGAAAGAAGTTCAGTTCCATCTTCCGCAAGTATTTTGAATAAGATGTCCTGATCTCCTGTACTACTAGTGGTGCCGCTTATTTTTTCATTGGTTGAACCCACAATAGCAAAGCCATTCGCGTAGCGACACATGTCATTTCCTGATTCTTCCAGGTCAGATTTTCCAATCGGATCATCATTAAGAGGTCCCCATGTGGCCTTAGTTACTTTTGCGAAACGGATATCAGAAGAGGTGGTAGTAACTGTGCCGGACCAAACGATATTTTCAGCAGCATCGAGATAGATTTTATTGGAAAGGACAGATGGCCCTGTTCCGTATGTCCTCACTTGTATGGGTTTGGGACTTGATTTGTCGAGTTCAGCCAAAATCATATTTTTTGTAACATCAGAAGTTGCGCCCAATACCAGGTAATTACCGTTACTGTTTAATTGAATGGCATGTCCCTTCACAGACAGCGAGTCAACATCAGCAATAAAATCGATTGTTCTTTCGTTCTTCTGACTACCATCAGCGCCAACTTCCATTAGATACATTTCTGTTTTTGTAGGAAGGATGATTGTGCCAATGATCAGGTAGCCTCCTGTTGGAAGTTGCAGGAGAGAGGATGCTTTGATGTTTTCCGCAGTTGAAGAAAAGTCGGACGGATACACATTTTGCCACTGCAAATTTCCGTATTCATCGGTCTTGATAAGTTTTATTTTATACCTCTTTGTTGCATCTTCATTTGCAATTTCAGTGGTGCCAAGTATAATGATTCCGCCATCAGAAGTTTCTTCTGCCAATTGAGCGGTGTCATTATTTCCGCCATTGAAGTATCGGACAAATGTAGTTGGCTTGCCGGGGTCGGCATTCTTTTCTGTAAGACAGGAGGATAGGAGTATGGTAAGTGACAGGTAAAAAATTCTTTTCATCGCCTTTAGCGTTAATCGTTATCAGTTGTTATCAGTTAATCGTTATCAGTTAATCGGGATGGACAACCTAATTTTATCTACGATTAACTATTAACAGCTTACTATTAACGTTTTACTTGATCAATTTCTTAGGATTGAAATGGGGAATCACTAAGCCTAAATTAAAGGTTACGTTATTATGCCGATAATTAGGTGGCACAAATCCATAATCAAATAGTGCTTCACTTTCACTTCGGTTGGATTCATCTACCACATTGTTAAGTCCGTATTGATACCGGATATCCCCTGTAAGGTAAAAGCCTCCTACCCTGAATTTTGAGCCTAATGTTATAATGGCCGAATAAGCCAGTGATTTGTAGGATGATTTAGTGACGATAGCTGACCCTGTAATTGTGCCTAATCCTATAACCTCGGTTTGTATTTCATTGGTAGAACCGGATAAATAGCTAATTCCGGGGCCTATTCCAATGTAGGGATTAAATTTATTGTCTTTGCCTTTTTTATTGTCTTTGATTTTGTATTGAACAAGGAGATTGAGGTCAAACCAACTTTGCTTTTGGATATTTTCTGTAATCCTGAAATTGGGATTATCAGGTGTTTCATCCTTAGCGGTTAGGAATGGATTCGAGTAATTATAGGAGCGAGAGATGAAGCCTATCTCGGGTGCGATTGAAAAATTCTTGATAAAATCAGGAAAGTCTTTTTCGAATACGCCTAGAACTGAAAAACCAAATCTGGGACTGAATTGACCATTTCCCTCGGCATTAGAGCCAACATAAAATGTTTCGCTTATGGCAGGTAGGGTAGAAGTCATGCCCACTTTACCGCCAAAACGAAATAGTGGTTCTGTTCTGAACTTACGGTACAGGGCGATAAATTCCGCAGGGTCTACAAGATCGTTTGGCTTAAAGAAATGACCTGCTTGACCAGTATTGAGTAACGCCAGCATAGATTCATCCGCTTTTTCAGGCTCTTCCAGGTAAATGTAGGCCAGCGTTAGGTATCTATAGGCGTTTACTTTTTGCTGTTCGTCAAACCCGCTCTTCAAACATTCGGCCATCAACGTTTCCAATTCATGCAATCTTCCTTGTTCGTAAGTAGATTGTACAAGCCTGAGTGTTTGAGTGCAAGTGGAGGCCTGCCCAAAGACGTGATTTGAAAAAACAACTAGTGATAAAAAAACAAAGCCAACTATTTTTTTCATTTCTTCCTTTATTTATTATTCGCTGGATAGTTCTCGCAGGTTTTCTCATACGGCAAACCAGTCGCAAATACACTCCACTCTTCTTCATCGAGATTGCGGGTTACATATTTGCAGAGTAACCCCGACATGGTTTCGATCTTGGTTGGCCAAACGTGAATGGTCTCTTTTGCTTTTTCACTGTTGCTGTGAATACCGACCATTAGTTGGGAATCATCAGGTGAAAAAGTGGCACTCCAAACCCACTCTGGCTGGTCTTTCAATAAAATCGGCTGCTGTTTAAGGTCTTTCCAATTCCATAACCTGGCTGCGCCATCTCGGCTGGTTGTGGCTAAGAATTCACCCGCATGATTGAAACGGATTTGTTCAATGTGTGCTGTGTGACCTGACAAGATGCGAGGCTGTAAATTTGAATCTTCGGTTATGATACGCAACAGACCTGCGTTGTCTCCTATGATAATCCTTCTGGTATTGTCAGGTGCATAAGCAAGCGTGGTGAGTTCTTTCGCATTCTTATAGAGTTCCTTAACTGCGAAATTATTTTTTATATCCCAGGAATAAAGGAACCCATCACTGCTGGTGCCAGCAATTTTACTGCCATCCGGGCTCAGAGCAATGTCAGTAATTTTTTGCTTAGACGATATAACCTCTCGTGCTGTTGTTAAGTCTGAATACTTGATGCTTCTGCCTGAATTGTCGCGTGCATAAAACCCTTTATTGTCGCGCGTAAATTCTATATCGTCCACATTGTAAACAAAACCAGAGATTTTTTTAGGAGGTGCTGTTAGGTTTTGGAGGTCGTAGAGTTCTACATAGTTTTGCGTGGCATCGCCCGCGGCTAGACCACCTGCAGCTAACCACTTACCATCTTGCGTAACATCAAGCGCAAAAACCTGATAAATTCCATCGCGCGCTCCAACTAATTCTTCGGGCACCCATTTATTGTTTTGCTCCGTCCAGCGGATAATCCTGCCATCACTACCTCCGCTAAAAATCTGATTGGCTTTCGTGTAAGTAACCAATGCCCTTGCCGCTCCCTTTTCGTGACCTTCAAGATTTAGAGTAAGCGGGTCCTTGAAAACTTTCAATGCCTGCGACAGGCCGTTGTAAACATCATTGTCGTAAGGATAGCCATCATGGTTTTTATTAAATAAAAAAGCCTGCTGAGCAACTAAAGCTTCTTCTTCCGGATCGTTGAAAAGTTCCTTGGACTTTAATGCCATTGATTTTGCGGTTGCCAGGTAACGTTCACGTTCAGCAGCAGCCGCATTTTGATCGGCACGTATTTTTGCCTCATCTGCTATTTTCTTTTGTGCTATTGCTGTTTTTTCGTTCGCTACTGCTTTGGCTTCCTGTTCTATTGCTCGTTTCCTCTGCTCTTCTGCAACTATTAGTGCTTTCTTAGCCTCATCGGCACTTATAACAGCTCTTTTCTCAGCTTCTATGGCAAGTTTTCTTTGCTGATCAGCTGTTTCTTTTTGCTGTATTGCTATTTTTTCATTCTTAGTTGCTAGTTCAGCATTCTTAATAGCCAATTCAGATTGTTCCTTGGCTATCTTCGTCTGCGTTACTGCTACAGTTTGTTGATAGAAGGCATACACCATCGCCATCAATGCGAAAATCAAAAAAGTTCCGAGCACCATGGCGACTACCCTTGCTCGTTGCAGTTTTCTTTTCTGCTCCAGTTCTTTTATACGTTGCTCGGTCTCGAATTCTTTTTTGGAGTATTCGAGAAAGATCATCGTCCGCTCAAATGCCGGCTGATAGCGCTGTCCCCATACTAATGTGGGCTTGTGCTTTACCTGCCAGTTGAGGGCGAGTTGTAAATCCGGTGGCCTCCACAAGCCTGCCTTACCCACTTGATACATAGACGCAGCCTCGGCCAGACGCAGATACATTTGAACGGCCTCGGCCTCATCATCCACCCAGTTCTTTAATCGAACCCAAATACGCATCAAGCTTTCGTGCGAGATGTCGATCATGGATTTGGAACCTAGCGTGATGCCATAAGCAGGAGTAAGGAGTGATCTTCCAGGTTCACGGAATTTTTCCAATACTTCAATCACATCTGCTTCTGATACATCGGCAATGGACGCAATTTCATTTAAGCGCGTTGGTCTGCGTATGCCAAAGTTCTCACCTCGTTTTTCGGTAATAGCTTTAAATATGATTTCGCAAATACGCTTTTGGTCTTCATCTAATTCATCGTATGCTTCATTCGCGTGCTGCGAAAGAGCTTCTGACATGGTACCAATGGCTTCGTAATGTTTAAGATCAACATGCTCTTCATCGAAATCTTTATAGCTAGCCCAATAACTCCACGTGCGCATGAGGGCATGCTGAAGAATAGGGAGCTGATCAGGATTATCACCCAGGTCATTTAATAACTGCTGAACAAGTCGTGGGGCAATGTGGGCTCCGCCAACAGCAACAGGTCCTTCAATGGCTCTGCGTTTTTGTTCGCGGGTCATTTGCGGGATAAGGTAGTGGCTGTCGTTGATCTTACGCGTTAATTCTGGAAACGTAGCACAATCACCGATAAAGTCAGATCGCATGGTGATGGCCACATAAATCGGGTTGTCTGTATAATTAATGGCTTCCATCAACAGATTGATGAAAGCAAGTGTCTCATTAACTGAATTGGGGTCGTTGCCATCTTTGAAGCGGAATAATTCTTCAAACTGATCGACTAAGATTAAGTAGTTAACATCCTCCGATTTTCTGGATTGCTGAATGGCTTCTACCAAACCGAGTGAACTACTTCTTAATAAAGTAGAAACAATCGTGCGTTTAATCTTTCTATCATCCGGATCAGAATTGTTGTATTCCTGTGAGGTTTTAAGCAATGATTCGGCAAGATTATCAATTGGGCCAGCGCCTGGCCTTGTCACCACTACTTCCCAATTAGGGCTAGTATCGGTTAGAAAGCCTCCGTATAGAATGGGAAGCACTCCACAATAAATAAAAGAAGACTTACCACTTCCTGAGGGTCCAATGACGCCAACAAAGCGGCTCTTGGAAAGCTTTAGTAAAACCTCGTCACTCTGACCCTCTCGTCCAAAAAAGAGGTGACTCTCTTCAATCTTGAAGGGACGAAGTCCTGGGAATGGGTTGGCTACACCCACCTGGGTAGCTGCACCTTTCATTTCTTCAGTTGACTTGCTCATACTAGTTAGGCATTAAATTCTTGTAAAAACATTTTAAGCGACTCCATTCGATTACCCTGATCACCAGAAATGACGGTCATGTTTTGGCCTTTGAAAGTTTCAAGATCAGCACTACTGGTGGTGGAAGACATGATAGCTTTTCCAAGGATTGGTTTTTTTCTTCCGAAGCCCGGAGCCTTCAATAAATCAAGTACTTTCATTCGCACCCACTGATCATTTACTTTTCCCTTAAAGATGATTGCACCATCCAGGTTCTTGAGATTCTCGATATGGTTTTTACGTACTTCCAGAAGTTCGCCTTCAAAAGCAGGTGTTAAGATTTTAAATCCTGATTTTTCAATCGCTTCTTTGAATGGTTTCACTTCCTGATCGTCAATCCGATCGTGAACGACATAAATCGATTTCCCTTTAAAATCATCTGGTCCTTTTCTTTCCAGTGATTCTAATAGTTCTTCGCGCATGATATTCTTGAAATCCTCCAATGGGTTCTGAAGTATTTCAGCTCCTTCCTGGGCTTCTACATCACGCCTGATACTTTCAATGAATGATTTTTGCTTATCGCTTGCGTTTTTAAGGTTAGGTGCAATCCAAATCAATCGACTGAACTCATCCTTATTTTGTTTTTTTACTATGCTTTGTTCTGCTGCCAATTGGTTTTGTATGTCGATAATAGACCGATCAGATCCTTCTGGTATTTCTCCATACGCACTGCCAATTAAGTGAATGGAGAGACTACAGTCTTCTAAATCCTTTTTCACCATAGTTTCCAATTCATTCAGTCGTTGAGGTAATGTTTGTTTTGGTAATACGATATAACCATGACGAAGCAACTCGCGCTTAATAATATTGCGTTGAACGGATATGTCATGCCCCGTTTCAGCCAGATAAATAGTTTTTCTTTTGAAAATATTCTTCACCTCCACCGATTTTGTTTCACCTTGACGAAGTAGGAGGAGGGACTCGTGAATGTCATACGCAAGGTCTACCAACTTCATCCAATATTGCTTTTCGGCTTCCTGGCTAAAGAAGTCAGAGTATTCTTTCATTACCCCGGTTTCATTGTCTAGCTGGAACATATCGTAACCAATCAGATCGCGTAGGCGAGGAGGATGTTCTTGTATAGAGAGTGGTGATTTTAATACTTTGAAAACACGGTTAACTTTTGCTGTAGCCGTTGCTTTGTTGAATGCTTCTATGGTATCCAGGCATCTTCCGGATTGCACAAAATCTTTTGAAAGAACCGCGACAAGCACTGCAACGTTATCCATAGTGGAGGCTGTTACGGAATCGTATTCTCCTTTCAATAGGATATTTGGTTTTTCACCTAATACCTGATACAGCATCAACTCCAAAAACTTTTTGAATTGCGAAACCCAGCCTATCTCATTTTTCTTTGAGGTTTCATTGTCTTTGTCTGCAAAAGTAATTAGTACATCAATTTCAAAAGCCATCTCTAACTATAGTTTAAATTATGGATCCTATCTAAAATTCTTGATTTTGGATTTGTGATTTTAGATTCCGAGGCTACCAAATCCCAAATCCCAAATCTCAATTAAGAATTAAGAATTAAGAATTAAGAATTGAGAATTGAGATTTGAGATTTGGGATTTGGTAGCCTCGGAATCTAAAATCACAAATCCAAAATCAAGAATTT
>JANOQK010000299.1:0-3909 GCA_031414855.1 Bacteroidia bacterium
CATCACACGAAAAATAAAGGAGACTTAGGAGTATTGAAGGCGCAAGCTGATTTACAATAAATCAATTTGCGGGTAAATACTCCGAAAAATAATCAAGACCGACATATTCGTTGGCTCAGGATTATCGGGAAGTTCCGTAGAGACTACACGCGCCACACCTGAAATGGTGAAGATATAGTCCAGACCCCAAATTCCGCACGTGCGGGAGCGATGAAAATCGTAGTGGTAAGCTAAGCAGCAGGTTGCTGGTTCGACTCCAGCTGGGATCACAAAAATTAGTTGGTGATTGAAGATGTTTTTATATCTTCGCGCCTCATTTTAGTTCGGGGTTCTGCAAAAGTGCAGGGTAAACTTCGAAAAAGCGGAGTAAAATCCGATAAGTTATTATTTGATTGAAATTCTTCGGGGCGTAGCGTAGCCCGGTATCGCGCCTGGTTTGGGACCAGGAGGTCGTCAGTTCGAATCTGGCCGCCCCGACTTTTAAAGCTTCTCGATTATATCGGGAAGCTTTTTTAGTTTTATAGATGCATTTTATTGTCTACATACTTTTTAGTAAGACCTGTAGTGAGTTCTATTGGATAAAATATCGCATGCGCCAAGGGCGTTAGTTCTCCCGATAGCTAAGACCTACTCGCCAACTTTTAAGGCTGACACAGTATCCTGTCAATTATTAATAACTCACCCAGATAATTTAGGTATGCTGGATTATTCTTAAGGTCAACACCGGTATAAAAAGAGACGTGTTGATTAGTGTTGATCGACTTCAATTTTGAGTGAAGCCTGTTATTAATTCTTAATTGAACATTTTGCGAGTTTGATTATGAAACGCTGAAATACTGCAGACTTACTATCACCAGCCCCTGTGCGGTATTTCTGAACAAGGTCCATCATACTGGTAATTCGATATCAAAACTCCACCTGCTTCAAATACTGCTCGAACATTGTAATCTTCTTCGCGTCAGTATTATTAAACAGAAAAGGAGCAACATCCTCTGCCATTGCTTTCATATCGAGTTTGCTGCTCGTGTCAAGCAAGCGATCCTTCAATGCTTTGGCATCAGTAATTTTTAGTTTCAGATCTAGGTAGCCGTAGTCAGGTTTCGCACTCTTTGAAAGCAGGAACACCATATCAAAAAAGTCGCGCCCCTTCGATCGTTTCCGGTTGATGATGGCATAGCATTTCTGCGCAAGCAGAATGTTCAACGGTGTTACCGGTATTTCAGTAAACACATCGAACTTATTTAGTATGTGCTTATCGGGAGTAAATGCATAGTGCTGCGGTTCTGTATCAAGCTGAATCAGAATTTTTTCAGAGATATGTCCAGTCAATCCTTCATTGAAAAGTAGTTTCGGGAATTTGATGTAACAGTGAAACGCGCCTTTGTAAAGTGTTTTGATCTCAACTTCGTATCCATCGCGTTCAAGGTTTGTCCTTATGTTTTCCGAGATTATATCAAAGTGACCTTCCGTCAAACCACTGTTATCAAAATCAAGGTCTTCTGAAAAGCGCTGGTTGCCATGAACTATTCGTAACGCAGTGCCTCCAAGAAAACAGAGTTTTTGTCCATGCTCGGGTATATCGTAGATGATCTGAAGGATTTTGTATTGCAGGTACTCACGCAAGATGAATTCGCGGTGTACCCGCAAAGGCTCAGGATAAAATGGAAGAATCTCGTTCAGGTTAAGCATGCTTCAGTAGTTGTTCAGTTAATATCTTCACTCTTTTCTCCAATGCCTTATTCCTAAACATAGCGAGATAATCTAGCAGCTTTTGTTTTTCCAGTAAAGATCTCAATTCTGTTACATTGAGCCGAAGGCTCTCCAAGTCTTCCAATGAATTGATGGAAGCGTTGAGATAGAGATAGTCCAGCATCAGTTTCTCCGGTTCAGCCAGTTTGTACATGGCGTTTTCAAAACTGACTAACCTATAGCCAAACATCAGCGATGGTTTTACATGCTTGTAAGAAAATGAACCGATATCGGTGTTGAAATCCTGTGTCTTCAGGGATGTAATCGCTGTAATGGTGTAAACACCCTCCGGTATCAGCCGGTAATGAGACATGGCCCATTGGAGGGAAATATAAGAAGGTGAATAAATGCGATTCGAGATAACCAGTAGTTCTTCCGGTCTTAATGATTTTGTGAAAACATACCACCGGTTAACGATTTTTCGGATATAGCCCTTTTGCTGCCACTCCACCAGACGCCTTGTGTCAAAGGCGGAATCCCACTTACGAATATCTTGAGTGGAGAAGGCCGGGAAGGATTCAAAATGGCTTTTGAAGTCAAGAAATCGCATTAATATTTCTATTTATTGTTAAAAATAACAATTTTAAGAAATATATCAAACAAATAAGCGGGATTTAAGCCCAAAACCAGAGTGTTGTTTCCAGGAACTGATGGCCCCCATACTTTTAAAGATTCTCGATTATATCGGGAAGTTTTTTAGTTTTAAGCATCACCAATAAACTTCCCTGTCTTCAAATGACTACCAAAATCTTCCCCGATTACGAAACTTTATCCAGAGCAACAGCGGATCTAATAGCAAACTATATTTCACAAAAGCCTAAGGCTCTGGTTTGTATTGCATCTGGTCACACACCCGTAGGCGTATTTCAACATCTCATAAAAGATGTTCGATCAGGAAAACTTGACATCAGTCAATGTACGTTTCTAAGTTTAGATGAATGGGTTGGGATTGATCCCAACGATTCGGGCTCCTGTCTTTCTATGCTCAAAAGAGATTTCTTTGATCCCCTTCATATTCCGGCTAGTCAAACGGAATTCTTTAATGTGCAAGCTAGCGACCTCGAAAAAGAATGTGACCGCATCAATACATTAATAAGCAATAATGACGGACTCGATATCATGCTTGTGGGAGTGGGTACAAACGGTCACATCGGAATGAATGAACCTGGAACATCATTCCATTCTTACGCTCATATCGGTGAACTGGCTGAGGAAACTAAAACGGTTGGTCAGAAATATTTTTCCAAGCAAACGAAACTTTCCAATGGCATGACGCTTGGTCTAAAACATTTACAAGAAGCGAAGCTCCCGATCGTAATGGCTAATGGAGAAAAGAAGGCTGCTATTATGGGCAAAGCCTTTAGCGAAAAACCTACAGAGAAAATTCCGGTGACCATTGTCCAGATGATTAAGCAAGGGTTTGTGATGTTGGATCGAGAAGCAGGGGGGGAAATAAGTAGCAAGTAGTAAGGCACAAGACATGAGATATGAGAAGGGGAGACGATGCTTGACTAAAAACCTGAGAGCTTAAAGTTAAAAGTCCAAAGCTTAAAGCTACCGGCAACCATTTGATCAGAAGATTCCTTTATTTACTTTTCTCAAAAGCAAAACAGGCGGCACCGATCGCACCGGCAAATTCGTTAAAGTGGGCTTTCACAATGGGAGTTGGTTTTCCATTCGGGCGCCATTCATAGTGATCCATATAATCAGCCAGCGGTTTGAATAGTGCGTCATCGGCCTGCGCGATCCCTCCTCCTATCACAATCATCTCTGGGGCTAGAATATTTATGAGTGAGCTGATCGCCACGGATAATCTTTTTACCGATAACAACCAGACTTCTGTTGCAAACGGATCGCCAGAAAGATATGCCGTCACTAAATCACTGGTGGTTTGAAACATGTTGCCACTTCGTTTTGGTACCGACTCATTTCCAATGGCATTTTCCAATGTGCCGGGAATTTGCAATGGCCCGATCTCAGAACTTTCTGCATCCAATGAGATGTCACCAATGCTCCCGGCTCGTTGATTAATACCCTGATATAATTCTCCATTAATTAATATCGCACCGCCTACTCCCGTTCCCAGGGTCAGCATCACCACGTGCTTTTTACCTTTCGCAACACCGAACTCTACTTCTGCCAGCAAGGCGGCATGGGCAT
>JANOQK010000300.1:0-2729 GCA_031414855.1 Bacteroidia bacterium
AGCACCGCAACCGGCACAGAAGCGCCAGTGGTGGACTACCTAAAAGCCGTGCTGGATAAGGAAGGAATTTCGGTAAAAGTATTTTCCAGCGATACTAAGCATCCCAATCTGGTGGCCCGAATAAAAGGAAGTGGAAAGAAGAAACCAATTTTGTTAATGGCTCATACAGACGTAGTGAGTGTTGATTCTACGAAATGGATACACCCGCCATTTTCGGCTACCCGGGAAGGTGGCTATGTATATGCAAGAGGATCGGTAGATGATAAAGATAACGTAGTGGCAGCTTTGATGGTGCTGATTCAAATAAAGCGTTTGAATATTGCTTTGGATCGGGACGTTATTTTTTTTGCAGAATCAGGGGAAGAATCTAACACAAAGGATGGTATTGAATTTATGGTCAACGAACATTGGGCGGAAATTGAATCTGAATTTTGTTTTGCAGAAGGTGGGGGAGTAATCAGAAAAGAAGGCAAAATAATATATGCGGGTATTGCCACTACGGAAAAAGTTCCGCGTGGCGTAAAGCTGATTGCTCGTGGAACAGCCGGGCATGGTTCGGTGCCTTTGCAGGATAATGCGGTGGTGCACTTATCCCAAGCGATAGCAAAAATAGCAGCCTGGCAAACACCGATGAGATTAAATGAAACCACTCGAAGTTTTTTTACAAGGCTCGCTGGCATAAGCGCTCCAGCTGAATCAGCCCGTTATTTGGCATTAGTAAATGGAAATGGTGTTGAGGCAGCTCAAGAATATTTTGCAGCTAAAGAACCACGCATTTATTCCACCTTACGCACTTCCATTTCTCCAAATATGATAGAGGGGGGATATTTGGTGAATATTATTCCGAGCGAGGCTGAAGCAATCCTTGATGTTCGTGCTCTGCCCGATGAAGATATGACAAGTCTGATTGCGGAAATGAAACGCGTGGTCAATGACTCACAAGTTGAGATCGTGGCTACTAAGAGGAATGTAAGGCCATCTGCTCGTCCTTCGCGCTTGGATACAGAAGCTTTTCTGACGGTGGAAAGTACCTTGAAGAAAATTTATAACACCGTTTCCCTTCCAACAATGTTAACGGGTGCTACCGACATGGCTTATCTGCGTGCGAAAGGCGTGGAGTGCTATGGTATTGGCCCAATGACAGATACCGAAGATGGACCGAAGGGATTTGGTGCTCATAGTGATCAGGAACGAATACTCGAAGAGTCTATACATAAGTTTGTTCAATTCAACTGGGAGGTTGTTGTCACTCTTGCAAAGGCCAATTGAGTGAAGGGACTTACATGTTGCTTCAAGCTATGATCTTCAGGAATCAATGTGTTGTAAGTTCAGGACTCCTGCCTGGTTAGACGCAGCTAATGGTCATTTGTGGACCACGAAATTCTTCTCCAGGCAGTTATTGCCTGTTACATGAAGCGTGGATACACCGCCATCCATATTCTTTACATTTTTAAAACCATTTTCATTTAGCATCATGGCTGCGCGTGGGCTTCGTACACTATGACTGCAGTATACCAATATCTCACGATCTTTGTATTTGGTCAGCTCATTCATTCGGCCTTCCAGTTCTTCTACATTTATGTTAATCGCATTTTTAAAATGTCCATAGGTCGTGCGCATTGCCGTGCCTTCAAACTCACCTTTACTTCTTACATCCAGCAACAAAATATCAGTGGGATTAGCCGCTATTCGCTCGCAGAATTCTTCTGTAGATAGATTTTCAAAATGAAGAGCAGTCTTCTCTACCAATTTCATGTGACAGGAAGGGCAGGAACCAGGTTTGGAATGCACTACCTTGTCGCAGGCGCTTCCGCATGGCATGCACACAAATTCCTTTCCTTTGTTTTGTGCTACAAGAGAGTTGAAGGTGAAAGCAAATAGTCCGAAAAGTAAAAGTGTTTTCATGATATAGTGGAGTGCTTAAAATTAAGTAATAATGGCATTCATTGTATTTTGATCAAGTAGCCAATTGTGTTAACAGGATAGTTATTCTCAAAAATTAAGATATATTGAATTATTCCCAATCATCAATCCACCTTAACCCCAAATAAACATGAAAAAACTCATTTTCGTTTTCGCCATTGCAACAATTGCTGTTGCGTGCAGTACTCCTAAGGAAGAAACACCAGCCGCTTCGGTAAGTACAGTAGTGTTACCTTATACGGCTACCTACTCTTCTCAGTTTTCTAATGACGTATCAGACAACGACCTTCTCACTGTACTCAACAACTATAAATCGTGGGAGACCGGAGATATGCCTGGCCTTCGCTCCGCATTTGCCGATAGTCTAACCTTTACCGCGTGGAATGGCGAGGTTACGGTAGGCCTTACCAATGGTATCGTAGGCAAATGGGGTTCATTCAGAGATAGCCTGAGTTCAGTGAAAATTGAAATGGCTGCCTGGATAAAATTGCATTCTGCTGACAAGAATAACGATTTGATCAATGTATGGTATAAAGAAGTGGATACCTATAAATCCGGCAAGGTTGATTCGTCCGACTGGCACGATATCAATGTAGTAGCAAACGGAAAAATTGTTTGGTACGGACAATATAGAAGGCCATTTAAAGCAAAGTAGATGAAAATGAAAAATCCCCGAGTAGGGGATTATTTTTTAAAGTACATTTCATATTCAAGCAAACACATTTCAGAGATTGACAATCGATTATAAATACTGATCTCTCTTTTGAATAGGTAAGGGTAAGTTGATGCATAGCCCTGGTGCAGGC
>JANOQK010000301.1:0-21912 GCA_031414855.1 Bacteroidia bacterium
ATCGCCTGGAGGCTGCAAAGAATGTGGCGCGCGATTTTATAAAAGGAAGAGTGCAAGACAGGATTGGGATTGTCGTTTTTTCAGGGGATGCATTTTCTTTGGCTCCATTAACCACAGATTACGAACTACTAAACTCTTATCTAAATGAAGTCAATTTTGAGATGATCGAAAATAGGGGCACCGCTATTGGAAGTGCCATGGCAGTCGTTACTAACCGCATGCGCGAGTCTGAATCAAAATCAAAAGTGTGTATTTTATTAAGCGATGGTGATAATACTGCAGGCAATATCGATCCGATAACTGCAGCTGAGCTGGCTGCCGCTTACAACATTAAAACATACACCATAGTAGTGGGAAAAGAAGGACTTGTTCCTTTTGGAAAGGATTATTTCGGAAGACCACACATGGTGGAGAACACAGTGGATGAGTCTACCATGCGAAAGATTGCTGACATCGGCTCAGGAGAATTCTTTCGTGCTACCGACAACCAAGCCCTTATTCAGGTTTTTAAAAAAATTGATCAATACGAAAAAGCAGAAATTAAAGAGACCCGATTTAAAGACACATCCGATTATTACTTCATTTATCTTAGGTGGGCTTTGGTATTATTTCTACTCTGGCTCATGCTTAAGTCTAGCTTTATGAGCAACGTGTTGCAGGACTGAGAATCTTTAATAGTGATGAGTAGACGTTAATTTTAATTTCCGCACGATTCACTTTTAACGGTTAACTATTAACGTTCAGAAAGTAATCGTCTTGGCCAATAGGATAAGGCGCACTCCCAAAAATGCCAATGCAATACCAAGTATGATATTCATGATCTTTAGAAACCTCGGGGTAACAAGCGTTCGCAATTTCCCAGCGAGATAGGCTTTCAAAACATCAGTCATCAAAACAGTAGTGAGTAGTGACGCAAAGAAAATAAAATACTGCGACCCTTTTGAATAACCAAAATCAATGGAGGCAAGGCTAATCGTACCCACCCAAAAAATCAGAACACTTGGGCTGAGCCCGTTGATAATAAATCCTTTTAGGAAATATCGGTAGAAGGGTTTTTTCTGATCTTGATGATGCACTTCTCTATTTTTTGTACGACTCTTTACCAGCAAATGATAGAGGCCAAACCCTATTAGGATGGTACCTCCAACATAGGCCATCGCCAACCGAAACTGAGCATCGTCAATTATTTGTATGAGTCCGAAATAACAAATGGTAACATAAATAATGTCGCTTAGTGAAACACCAAGAGTTACCATGACCCCATGCCAGAATCCTTTTTCAACACTTACCTGAATAATGGTGAAAAATACTGGCCCGATTAGAAAGGCCAACACTACTCCAAACTTGAATCCATTGAAAGCAATCTCCATCAGCGTTGACCAGCAAGAAAATTGGACCACTGCTCCAGCATGGTGCTTTTCATCACGCGTGGAAACTTATTTTGACCGCCTGTTTTTCCTTTTGATTCCATCCAGTCGTAAAATACTTTTACAGGAAAAACATCGACTATTACTTCCTTTAATGCTGCGCTTCGTTCTACTGCATAATCATCGTTCAGTGCTTTCAAATGAAAGTCCAATCGTTCCTTAAAAAGTTTTTTATCCACGGTATCGTCTGTACCAACAAACCAGTGATGAGCAAAAAGGTTGTCATGTGGAATGCCTGCCACAGTAAACTCTTTCACGGCAACATTCATTTCATCGGCCACTAACTCAATCGCCTTGTTCATATTATCCACCGAAAGGTGTTCACCACAAAGGCTCAAAAAATGCTTGGTACGACCGGTGATTACAATCTCTGCTTCTTCAACGGACACAAATTTAATTACATCGCCAATCAGGTAACGCCAGGCTCCTGCGCATGTTGACAATAGTATAGCATACTCTTTACCTTCTTCCACTTCATCAATCATAAATGATTCGGCATCAGGTTTAATCTCTCCGCTAGGCAAAAAATTGGTCTCATCAAATGGCACAAACTCATAAAAGATTCCATTATTTAACACCAGTTTCATGGACTTGCGTTTCGGAATTGCCTGATAAGCGATAAATCCTTCTGATGCTAAATAGGTTTCAATATAATAGATGGGTCGACCCAATAATTTTTCAAATCCTTTTCGGTAGGGATCGAACGAAACACCTCCATGAACATACACCTGAAGATTAGGCCATATCTCGTGAATATTCTCGATCTTATGATAGACAATTATTTTTTCCAGCAAGATTTGTATCCACGCAGGCACTCCTACAATAATGCCTATGTTCCAATCTGGTGCCTTCTTTACTATCTCATTCAGTTTAGCGTCCCAGTTGCGGGTCTTAGCAATTTTCTTACCTGGCTTATAGAAATGCTGAAACCAAAAGGGAAGGCCTGCAGCTTGTATGCCCGTCAAATCCCCTTCAAAATAACTGCCTCGCTTGTTTAAGTGGGTACTTCCACCTATCATCAAAATACCTGCTTCAAAGAGTTCTGCAGGCAGATCATATTTTGACAAGGAAATAATCTGACGGACACTTGTGCGCTGAATAGCTTTGGTCATTTCCTTGGTAACGGGAATGTATTTGGAGGCAGCTTCTGATGTGCCGGAACTCAGGGCAAAATATTTGACACGGCCAGGCCAGCAAATATTTTTCGCACCCTTCAACGCCAATTGCCACCAGTCTTTGTAAATTTTGTTATAGTCGTGAAGGGGGATGGATGTTTTAAACAATTCATAGAAGCCTTTGTTCCCTTTGCGGAAGTGATTCAGGATTTCATGAAAATTATAATACTTACCAAATTCTGTTTGACTGGCGGAAATCATCAACTCTTTTAATTCCCGCTTCTGGAGTTCGATAGGAGATGAATATTCCTGCTCAAGATTCTCGCGCAGTTTTATTCCTTTTTTAAGTAAGGTTCCGATTATCGCCATATTTTTGAGCTAAATAGTAATTTCAGTAATATCGTTGCACAGGCACACCTGTGTGCCGAAGCATTGGCTGCTTTTGGCAGACATATGTGCAGGCACAAAGAAATTCCAAATAATTGAATGAATCAATCCAATACCCATTGAATTGTCCGTCTATGATCCGTTAAGTTATAAAATGAGTATTAAAAACAACATATCGTTATTTAAACGGGAAATTGAGTCTAAAAACTGCAAACTGATTGCGGTCAGTAAGACTCATCCGGCTGAAAAAGTGATAGAAGCCTATGAGGCTGGTCAACGATTTTTTGGCGAAAACAAAGTACAGGAGATGGTAGCCAAGTGGGAGGCACTTCCAAAAGATATTGAGTGGCACCTGATTGGTCACTTGCAAACCAATAAAGTAAAATTCATTGTTCCATTTGTGTCACTTATTCACGCTGTGGATAGCCAGAAACTTTTAGAAGAAATAAATAAACAGGGAAAAAAAATAGATCGGAAAATAAACTGTTTGCTTCAGATTTACATCGCAACAGAAGAGACCAAATTTGGTTTTAGTGAGCAGGAATTGATGGAGCTAATTGATAATGGAACGTTAAACACACTTGATTCAGTAAATGTGGTGGGGCTAATGGGAATGGCCTCACTGACGTCAGATGTTGATCAAATCAGGAATGAATTCAGGAATTTGAAAAATCTGTTTGAAAAAATAAAGGCAAGAGCAATACCCGGGTTGCACATGCAGGAACTTTCAATGGGTATGAGCTTGGATTATAAAATAGCGATGGAGGAAGGCAGCTCCATGGTACGGATAGGGACTGCTATTTTTGGTGACCGTAATTACTCCACAACAACTTAAAACATGCTTAATCAAAAACAAACACTTCAAGCAGGGGCAATTTTCGCAATGCTAGCTGTTGCTCTGGGAGCTTTCGGAGCCCACGCATTAAAGCCATTATTGGTGGCCAACAATAGCCTTGAGACCTATGAACTGGCCGTGAGGTATCAATTCTATCATGCCTTGGGGCTACTTATGATTGGATTGTTGATGGAGAAAATAAACGGCAAGCCTTTAGGATATTCAGCTGCTAGCATGACGACTGGAATTCTTCTATTTAGTGGCAGTTTATATGCTCTTGCCTTCAAAGTGAGCAAGGTGGTGGCATTTGTCACACCAATTGGCGGAGTGTTTTTTATAGCGGGATGGCTTTTAATCGTGGTGGCAGTTTCCAGGAAATAAATAAAGCCTGAGAGTGTCTCAAGCTTTATTTATTTTCAATTTAGATGCTGACGGGATCTACTTTTCAAGGACATTTGCCATGAAAATAATCTGCTTACCTTCAGGATTTGCAGCATTCGAAACTATAGTAATCACTTTATTCTGTTTCCCTAATTTCCCGGCACTATTAAATGCTACTACTATTTCACCTTTACTGCCAGGCATTATTGGGTCGCGCGGCCAGCTCTTGGGCAGGGTACATCCACAGGTAACTTCCACATTTGTAATCACAATAGGCTCAGTTCCAGAATTCGTGAACTTATAAATATGTTCAACTTTATCTCCCTGTGCCATATCACCAAAATCGTGGGTCGACTTCTCCCAAGCAATAACAGGACCCGATGTTTGACCAAACACTGTTGCTGTAAAGGCTAAAGCCACCATCAATCCAAGAAAACGTTTCATAGCTGTTATTTTTTTACAAGTTAACTCTCAAATTCAAACGAAAAACCGAAATTTTTAGTTTATTTCATTATGATTTATAAATCCTATTATCGAAAACCATGCCTGATTTTAGTTTCAGCAAAGGTGATCCTAAATTAAGTAGCAAATGCAAAATTCCATAATTGATGTATATGGAAACCGCCTTAGAGTGAGGGCATGCGGGATTTGCATTCGGGAAGAAAAACTACTTTTAGTCAATCATAGATCAATTACGGCTGGTGATTTTTGGGGCCCTCCAGGTGGAGGTATTTCCTATGGCGAAAAGGCCGAAGATTGCCTGTCAAGAGAATTCAAAGAAGAAACGGGACTAACAATTGAAGTAGGTCGCTTTCTTTTTGCCTGCGAATTTCTATACCCCCCACTGCATGCTATTGAACTTTTCTTTGAGGTCCCTGCTAGTGAAGGAACTCCAACAACTGGGCTTGACCCTGAAATGGATGACAAAAATCAAATCATTCAGGAAGTGAGATTTGTATCTTGGGCTGAAATCAAAAGCTTCAACCCGGCCAGTCTCCACGGCCTCTTTCAATTGGCATCAAATCCAAGTGAAATACTGGATTTAAGAGGCTATTTTAAATTATAATTGGTTGTGTTAAAAGACTTAAAATATCTATAATTGCAAGCTTAAACCTGTAAAAAATGAACCTGACCAAGATTCTAACCATTATACTCCTGGCTGTCAGCCTTTATTTAGCTTATTATCTATACAGCGGAGTTCAAAAGACTATTGATGACCGCAATTCCATAGCCACTAAAGAAGCAGCCACCATCGAAAGGCTGAAATTGATCCGCGAAGCTGAGATTGTGTTTCAGGAAGTAAATAGAAAATATACAGCCAACTGGGATTCACTGGCTACCTTCATTGAAACCGGCAGGGTGCCAATCATTGAACGTAGGGAAGAAATAAAACAAAAAGCTTATGGTGGTGAAGACGTGATTATCCATATCGACACCTTAGGATTCATTTCAGCAAGAGAGAGAATTTTCAAAAAGAACTATGCAGTAAACGCCTCAGATGATGGTGTTTTCATGGGCTTTAAGGTAAAAGTTGGAGACAAAGTAATAACCAATCAAAAAGGTTACGCCATTAAGGTGGGTGACAAAGTGAACGAATTGCCTTTCCTTGAAAAAGGAACCATTTCTGCTTTGGCTAACGTAAACACTGGTGATATCCTTACAAAAGGACAAAACTTGATCAGCCTTTGGGATTATCAGTTTAATCCAAAGGTAGACCTTAAGAAGCTTGGAGAGAAGGAGGACGGCACTAAGTTTGAAATTTATGCTGGTTTCGTTGATAAATCAGGTGTGAAAGTTCAAGTGATTGAGGTTACTGATCCTAAACCTGACAACCCAATTCGAAAGGAGTCAAATGATCAAAAGAACAGGAAGCCCTTGCGATTTGGTTCAAAAGTGGATGTATCTACGGCTGGAAACTGGGAATAATATAAACCTTTGCAAACTGCTACACTCAGTTATAAGCTGATCAAAAAGATCAAGGACGAGAAGTTTGATGAAGAAAAACTTCAACACTACGTCCTGCTGATACAACTTGGTATAAGAGATTTTCAGGTGGCTGTCATAGATGCAAATGATAGCCGCCTGCTTTTTTTTGAGGACTATGTACTAAGTGAAATTAACTCATACAATGAACTTATAGGGCTTCTAAAAAGTCTTTTTGAGTCTCATGAACTCTTGACGGCCGGCTTCTGGAAAAAGGTAAGGGTCTCTATCAAGAACAATAAAGTCATTCAGGTTCCTTCTTCATTATTTATAGAGGCTGCTGCTGAAGAATATCTGCGTTTCAATGCTCAATTCGATCCTGAATCTGAACTTGCTCTGCACTGTAGCAACACAAAATCAGATGCTGTCAGTATTTTTGCAGTACAAAAAAACCTGTATCAATGGCTTTGCGGTATTTATTCAAACAGCTCATTAAGTTTTGTCCATCAATCCACCAGTCTAATTGAAGGTGTTTTAAGTTTTGCCAAAACCCAAAAGACTACGCCCCTTTACATTTATGTAGATCGATTTAAACTTCATATTCTTTCGGTTCAAAATCATAAATTGATTTACTACAATCAGTTTGCTATCAAGCAATTTGCAGATTACGTGAAGTATATCATGTTGGTGATGAAAGCCCTGAACATGGATCAAAACAAAAGTCAAGTTGTGCTGTGGGGATATATTGGCAAAACCTCACCTCACTATCAGGAATTTTACAAATACATCAGAAATGTAACATTTGGTGGCCGGCCGGATCACCTAAAATTTGGTTACATGTTTGATGAAATACAGGATCATCATTTCTTCGATTTGTTTTCAATGAATCTGCTAGATCAGTAAGTTGATTATCATCCTTATTTGAGGAATTCAATTTTATTTTGCAACTCTATGAAACGTGTAGCCATTTTCCCAGGATCATTTGATCCATTTACAAAAGGACATGAAGATATTGTATTGCGTGGACTAGGACTGTTTGATGAAATTATTATTGCCATCGGATACAACAGCGAGAAAAGTAACCGGTATATTGAGATTGACAAGATGGTAAACCTGATTCATACAACTTTTAAAACCTACCCCAACATAAGCGTGCAAACCTATGCTGAACTAACAGCTGAGTTTGCCCGAAAAAATGGCGCCCGATTCTTATTACGTGGCCTGCGCAACACCACTGATTTTGAATATGAAAACAGTATTGGGCAAGTGAACCGGTTCTTAAATGCGGAATTGGAATCTGTATTTCTAATAACCTCTCCCCAGTTTGCTTCACTAAGTTCCTCTATCATCAGGGAAGTACATCGTTATGGCGGAGATGTGTCTAAGCTCCTCCCCTACAAACTTTAAAGCATCTTCGAGTTATTGAATTTGCGTTCGCTGCTTCCTGGTCAGGGATATTGCGGCAACTAAGCCAACGTTTATAACACCGCTTAGCATCATCAACCGGAAATAGTCTGTTTGATAATGTTCATAAATCATGAACACCATTATTACATAGAAAAGTATCAGACCGGCCAATGATTCCAATAAATGATTTCTACTGTTGGAAACTTTCGCTGGCATATAAATAGTCAGCGCAGGGATTGCCACAAACCAAAATAAGATCAGCGTTACTAAGTTCCACCCTATTAATATTGAAAAGGGAACCAAAACCATGGCTAGTCCGATTGGAACAACTAGCATTCCCATGAATAGGTCTTTATATTTTTGCTCCACGGGTTTACAAAAAATTACTTCACCTTCTCTGTCTCTTTGTAGTATTCTTCAAACACAAATCTTATCGATTTATAAGAATTTTCAAGAGCATGATACACTTCTTTCTGGGTCATCCATCGTAGTTCTTCAATTTCCTCCTCCAGACAAGGCTTGCTTTTAGAATCATCCAGCAAATCCATTACATACCAGCGCGTCTTTTTTAACATGCTGTTTTTATTCATGGTATAGGTGTGCCAGGTGGTACATAACTTCTTACCGATTTTTACCTGCATGTTGCACTCTTCTTGCACTTCACGCACCGCGGTCTGTCTATATTTTTCACCGTATTCCTTTTTTCCCTTGGGTAGGTCCCATTTTTTCATTCGATAAATCATCAAAAATTTATCTTTTTTACGGATTAGGCCACCCGAGGCCTTAATTACTTTGAATTTGCTTTTGAGGTAAACCTTAACAGACTCATAGTCATCCACAGTAATCGCCAGAGAAAGAAGATTGGTGGGTACTTTCGTATTGATAAGGTCCAGAATTACATCCAGATGGTGGGTGTCTACTTGTTTTATCCAAACATGATGAATAAGCTTGGCCTTAGTAATAGGTTCCTTCCTGGCATCAATGGAGTGGTTGACATGACCCTCAGTAGGTTGCTGACCGGATGGGAGAATTAATACGGGAATATCGTTTACGAATAGATTCATAATAAGGCCATCAACCTCCCGCAAAAACATAAATTATTTCCAATCCATCAAACTCTGACGGCTTATTAAGGTGAATTGTTTGACTGCCTATTGATTTTTAAAGAATTTTAATGATTTTCCCGCAATAGAAGACGTTGGACCCACCGATTCCTGATAAATTTGCCTCATGAGCATTGTAAAAATTCAAGAAGAAACTGCCGGAAAAATTGCCTCCCTTCTGCTGGAGGTGGAGGCCATTAAGTTAAATTACAAAAATCCCTTCACCTGGAGTTCTGGCTGGAAGTCGCCAATTTATTGTGACAATCGACTAGCCCTTTCCTATCCTAAAATTCGCACTTTGATTAAAGAAATTTTGGCCCAGACAATCAAATCCAATTTTGGACAGGCTGAATATATTGCCGGAGTGGCAACAGCAGGTGTGCCACAGGGCGCATTGGTAGCAGATGCCCTCGATTTGCCTTACATCTACGTGCGACCGAAACCAAAAGATCATGGCATGGGAAATCTGATTGAGGGCCGGATTGAAAAAGGAAAAAAAGTGGTTTTAATTGAGGACTTGATTTCAACTGGAGGCAGTTCGTTAAAAGCGGCACAGGCACTGAAGGAAGCTGGGCTTAATGTTCTTGGAATGGTTGCCATCTTTACCTACGGATTTGATGTAGCCGAGAAGAATTTTGAAGAGGCTAAAATTCCACTGATCTGTTTAAGTGATTTTAATCACATGCTCAAAGAAGCGGTTGACAAAAAATACCTGGATGAAAATCAGCTCATCTACGTAAAGTCATGGAGGGTTGATCCGGCAAACTGGAAGTAGCAGTTAGCAATTATTCGTTAATTGTTTAAGGCACTTTTAGAACTTTTCCTCAATACCTAAACCAAAAAGGGCAAAGTCATATTTTACTGGATCAACTGGATCAAGCATCCTGAGATTAGCTGTTAACTCAAGCGCGGTTTCCCAATTCATTTGCTCTCTCCTGATCAACTTCAATTTGCGTGCAACGCGCTCCACATGCAAATCGCAAGGACAGATTAATTGAGAGGGAGATATTTTCTTCCAGATGCCAAAGTCTACACTGTGATTATCACTCCGCACCATCCATCGCAAAAACATATTTAATCGTTTACATGCCGATTTTCGTTCTGGCGTTGAGACATGTTTTCGAGTACGATTCGGAAAATCAGGAAGACTAAAGAACAAGCGATGAAAATGAATTAAGTTCTGCTCAACCGTTTCGTTTGTTTCATTAACCAGAAATGCTTCTTCTAGTGAATCGTGCCTTTTATAAAACTGAGAAAGAAACTCGATAAAATATAAAGCATCTGTTCCATTGAAAGTTCTGTGTTTAAATTGTTCGAAAGGCTTTAATTCATCCGGTGTATGATGTTGCAGAAAATCATGGGGCGAATTATCCATCAATCCTAACAACTCACTGCTTTTGTTAATGATGGTAACTCTTTGACCCCAAGCCAGGATGGCAGCAAAGAATGCTGCTATCTCAATATCCTGTTTCTTTTTAAAACGATGAGGAATTAAGATTGGATCGTTCTTAATAAAACCAGGCTGATTGTATTGCTCTACTTTGCTGTCCAGAAATGCCTTCAAATCCAGAATTGATTTCTTCTTCATGGATTATTCAGGTGGACAAGGTTATTTATAAAAAGTTACCTCCACATTAAACTTACTTTCTGTTGCACCGAGTCTGTCCAAAGCCGATTTTGAAATCTTTATAACAGTTTTGCTATCATACCCAGCTGGTAACGTTCCCATTACACGAACAAACACTTCCCGGTTGTTGGCTTCATTTCTCACTTTCATAATGGTGCCCACCTTTGCTGCATTATAAAGCGCCAGGTATTTACGATTACCATCTGTTCCTTCGATTAGTTCGGCAACACCCCGCTCCTTCACCTCATCAGATCCGGCTACATTTTCAGAAATTTTTATAGTGGTTTCTTTAGGCTCGCCATTGTTTGCCTTTGGAGTTTCGTTAACCGATTGAGCAGGTAAGATCACCTCTGGCTTGAAAGTTTCTGTTTTATACATCGGCTGTGTTACTAAAAGCACCTGATCAATTTTCAACTCATTACTAGTAATACCGTTCCAATCTTTTAATTGCTGCACTGTGATGCCATACTGCTTTGAAATACTAAAGAGTGTTTCTTTAGCCGCAACTGTATGTGTACTCTTGACAGATTGCATTCCAGCAGGCTTGACAGCTATAGGATTTGGCTGAGTGCCTTTTCGAATGATTAACTCCTGACCAAGCGCAAGTGAATTATCCTTCAGATTATTCCCCGATTTTATATCCTCCACCGGAACGTCATATAATTTTGAGATGGAGAATAAGGTTTCCTTTGCCGCCACTTTGTGGACGATTCCATTGGCCGACTGAACCCTACTTTTTGGAGTGTATGGAACCTTCAAAATCTGACCTACCTCAAGACCGCCATCAGCCGTCTTATTAAACTCCAGGATATTCATAATGGAAACACCATAACGTTTAGAAATCGCATAGAGTGTCTCCTTCTCATTTACCTGATGAATGATAAATTGCTTGCCCTCTATTGTTTCCAGTCGCAAAGAATCTGATCTAAATTCGGGTTCGCTCCACGAAATGACAGTTAAAAGAATAATTTTTATCATACAATTTTTACAAATGCAATATTACTAAGGCGCGTTTAGAAGTATTCAATATTCATTTTGCCAACTACAGGTCTTGAACGATCCGGTAAGTTACCAATTCCACTTTGTTCTTTACATAAAACAAGTATCCCGACTGTAGAAAAAATGTCTCGAGCCCAAGCCCCTTCAGAGCTTCACCAATTTTGTCGCGTACAAGTAATTCTCCATTCTCGTCAAAAATCAACAACTGATTCTCCAGATTAGTACCTTCCTGGGTGTACATAGAAATAAAAATCAAGCCAGAGTTTTCAAGGTATTCAATAGAATGAACGGCCGACCAATTCAATTTCTGATAAATGAATTTTTTTACGGTTTCAAAGTAGGGAGACCTCTGAACATATTGAATAGGGACAATTATCTTCTTGTTTTGAAAATTAGAAATTGTGGATTCAATAG
Organism: Bacteroidia bacterium; assembly: GCA_031414855.1. Lineage (GTDB taxonomy): Bacteria > Bacteroidota > Bacteroidia > Cytophagales > Cyclobacteriaceae > ELB16-189. The sequence continues at coordinate 11,619 of JANOQK010000301.1, forward strand.
GATCGCTGGCTAAAATAGAGGCTGTTTCGAGATCAACATTTATATAACTTACAGAATCCGGGTTATTGGTATTGTCAAACTTACTCAAAACAACTTTATTCCCTCTGGCCATAAACAGATTAACCCACCAAGGCTCGTCCATCTCAACGCCTTTCCACAGAAATTCATTCTGATCGAAATCCAAAGCCGTAAATGAAACTTTCCGTCTTGCGTCATTCCTTATTTCAAGCACCAAAACTGATCTTTCAGGAACCAGAATCATATTCCAGATCGTTCCTTGAAAGGTATGTGAAAAATGAAACTCCAGTTTTCCGGCCAACGGTTTAATTGTAACTTTATGCAAGTTAAACAGGATTAGAAGGATGAAAAAACTTGTGGTGTTATTTTGCTTAATCTGTTCAGTGGCAATCGCACAGAAAAGCAAAGTCATGGTGATGGAGATCAAAGATGAGATCGATCCGAGGATGCTGCGCTACGTGAAGCTAGCCATTCAACATGCAGAAGAAACAAAAGCAGATTACGTTATTGTTGATATGGATACCTATGGCGGTGTACTGACGGATGCCAAAGAGATTGTTGACGTAATCATGGATTTCAAAAAGCCGATTTGGGTATTTATAAATTCAGATGCAGCCTCTGCGGGTGCACTAATATCCATTGCCTGCGATAGTATTTATATGTCGCCTGGTGCCACCATAGGTGCTGCTACTGTGGTAGAGGGAGCTGGCGGTGAAGCCGCACCTGATAAATACCAAGCATATATGCGTGGAATCATGCGCTCCACTGCCGAAAAAAATGGACGCAATCCACGAATAGCTGAAGGAATGGTGGACGAACGAATTGTAATTGACAGCATAAAACAGGAAGGCAGGGTGATTACATTCACAACTTCTGAGGCTCTGAAATTCGGCTACTGCGAAGCAGAGGTAGAATCGATTGAAGAAATTCTAAATAGAAACAATATAAAGGATTACGAAATCGATACGTTTAGATTAGGAACGATCGAGAAAATAATAGCCTTTGCCCTCAATCCATTTATTAGTGGACTTCTGATATTGGTGATTATTGGCGGCATCTATTTTGAACTGCAAACTCCGGGGATAGGATTTCCATTGTTTGCTGCCGTTACCGCATTGATTTTATATCTGATTCCTTATTATTTAAATGGCCTTGCTGACTACTGGGAAATCATTGCCCTATTTATTGGCGTCATCTTAATTGTGGCTGAAATTTTTGTGCTACCTGGATTTGGTGTTGCAGGTATTGCTGGAATTACCCTCACCGTAGTTTCCCTTATTTTGATTATGCTCAACAACGATTTCTTCAACTTTGAGTTTGTGCCGCTGGGAGATATAGTTGTTGCTACTGCAGTTGCCTTTGCTGGACTCACAGGAGGAATGGTCGTTCTTTTTGTCGGTGGATCGACAATAATGAAAAGTAAAGCCTTTCAACGGATGGCGTTAACTGAAACACAGGAAAGTTCTAAAGGCTATACTGTTAACACGCAGCCTGAAATCATGACTGGAAAAATAGGTACTGCTTATACCGTTCTTAGACCAAGTGGTAAAGTAATGATTGGAGAGCAACTCTTTGACGCCTTCACTCGTGGCGACTATGTTGAGAAAGGCGAGTCCATTGTGGTGATTGAAAGAGAAGGCGTAACCCTAAAAGTGAAGCGCGCAACCGCATGAGAATATTAGGAGTTATTCCAGCACGCTTCGCTTCTACACGTTTCCCTGCAAAACCGTTGGTTGACATTGCTGGCCAAACCATGATCGAACGAGTTTATCGACAGGTTAAAAAATCCAAATTCCTATCAAAAGTGATAGTGGCTACTGATCACTCCAAAATCTTTGATCACGTCAGCGCTTTTGGTGGGGAAGTGTGTATGACTTCTGAATCGCATGCCAGCGGAACCGACCGCTGCTTTGAAGTTTTGACAAAAGAGAAAGACAAATTTGATTATGTAATCAACGTTCAGGGAGATGAGCCTTTCATTGCACCGGAACAAATTGATCTGTTGGCGTCATTACTCGATGGAAAAACAGAACTGGCAACACTCGCCAAAAAAATAGAAGAGCAGGAACAGCTGTTTAGTCCCAACATTGTAAAAATAGTGATAGATAAAAGTGGTAAAGCACTCTATTTCAGCCGATCACCAATACCACACATTCGAAATGTAGCACAAGACCAATGGCTGAGCAAACATACGTTCTACAAGCACATTGGCATGTATGCCTATCGCGCTGATATTTTAGAAAAGATAACCAAGCTTTCTATATCAACGCTGGAAAAGGCTGAATCATTAGAACAACTGCGCTGGCTTGAAAATGGTTACTCGATACATGTTTTAGAGACAAAACATGAAACGATAGGAGTTGATACACCAGAAGATCTAGAAAAGGCCATTCTATTCTTGCAGCAAAAATAATGGGAACACCGCTTCCAGATATTGAACATACCCGCGACAGTGCTCTACATTTTTTTCAGAACTACACACTAAAAAATAAAACTAGCCTTCAGCAAAAAAATGTCATCGATCTTTCGGCAGGTAGCGGATACATTGCTCATTTGTTTGAAGAAGCTGGCTCAGATGTGCGTCTTTACGATCTTTTTCCAGATCAAAACAAGTATGGAAAAGCTTGTCAGTTTATTGATTTACAAAAACCATTCCCTTTACAAGATGGGATCGTAGATCTTGTCATCTGCTCAGAAACGATTGAACATTTACCAAATCAGCATCACTTATTTGTTGAAGTGGCAAGGATTCTAAAACCAAATGGAATTTTTATTCTGACCACACCAAATAGTTCATCACTTCGAAGTCGCTTTGCACAATTTATGATGGAAAGTGAACATTACTCAACACCGGCACCGAATGAATTAAATGCCTTTGTTTCGTGGGATGGAAAGGGAGGAGGATACTTTAGCAAACTTTTTATAAGTGGTGTGCTACGACTAAGAACATTGGCAGCATTGAATCAACTTTCAGTAAAAACTATCCATCCCTCCAAATACAGCTCTACTTCTATTTGGATGCTGGGTCTCTATCCCGTTCTGTATTTCTTTGCTAGAAAAGTCTATCGCAAGCAGGTTAAGGCTGATCCCGCGAATAAGAGTGTCTATAGTTCCATTTTTAAAATTAATACCTCCCTTGATGTGTTGCTTAGTAAACACCTTATCATGGAGTTTACCAAGAGCTAGTATACTGTTACCCTTTCTTACATTCCACCAACCAATCCCACGGGTAAGGAGTTTTCATCCATGATGGAGGTGATTGAAATTCGGAATTCCAATGATACTCTACCTTGTCAAGAGCTGTAATCTTCAATCCGGCCTGTTCAAATAATACCCTTAACTCACTTTCAGTATAGTGTTTGGTAGGAACATTATCAATATAAATGATCCCCTGAATAATGTCGGTTTTACTCCCTTTAAAACAGTGTAATTCATCTGCACTTATTTTTTCGGGCTTTACCCCTTCCCGCTTATACCAATCGATCAAACGCCATGAAGAAAACAAAGCAGATTCAAAGGCTGGTAAAACAATAACAGCCGATGCCTTCTTCTTTAATGTCATTGAAATATTTTTGAACATGGCAATATTCTTTTCTAGCGCAGGAAGCATAATCACATTGCAGCAGAAAATAAAATCAACTTTGGGTAGCTTAATATTTCGCCTGGACAGATCCATTCTTTTAAAAGAGATATTATCAAAGGGGCTTTGCTTAGCCATATTCAAAAGCTCCTGTGAAATATCAATAGCCAGGACACTTTCAAACAATGGCGACAAATAAGAGAAAGATTTACCATTGCCGCACCCAAAATCGATAGCGTTTCTCCTTTTGCCTGCGTGCTTAGTAAAGTAGAAAGGAAGTCTTTTTTTTATGTCACTCTTAAAAACATCGAATATCTCTTGATCATAATCCTTGCCAATTCGATCCCAGTGCGATTTTTCGTTCATCTAAGAGAGCTGAGTTATAATAAAAAAAGTAGTTACGATCATCCAGCCCAACCCTCTCTGTCCAAACTACGGTACTGAATGGCTTCCGCTAAGTGCTCAATTTTGATTTCTGAGGAGCCTGCTATATCTGCAATCGTTCGGGAAACTTTTAAGATACGATCATAAGCACGAGCGGAAAGTCCTAACCGTTCCATAGCCGTCTTCAATAATGCCCGACCAGCGTCAGTAATCACACAAAGTTCTTTCACCATATTGGATGGCATCATGGCATTGCAATAAATTTCTTTTTGACCTTTGAAGCGCTCGGTTTGAATTTCGCGCGCCTTTACCACGCGTTCACGTATCTCAGCGCTTGTCTCTGATTTTCGTGTGGCCGTCATCTGATCAAAACTGACTGGCACAACCTCAACATGCAAATCAATTCTGTCCAATAACGGACCACTCACCTTGCTAAGATAACGTTGCACAATTCCAGGGCCACATACGCATTCTTTCTCCGGGTGATTGTAATACCCACAAGGGCAGGGATTCATGCTGGCCACGAGCATAAAATTTGCAGGATATTCAATGGAAACTTTCGCCCGTGATATGGTGACTTTTCTTTCTTCCATCGGCTGGCGCATCACTTCCAACACGGTGCGCTTAAATTCAGGAAGCTCATCCAGAAATAAGACACCATTATGTGACAATGAAATTTCACCGGGTTGTGGATTGCCTCCACCGCCAACAAGAGCTATGTCAGAAATCGTGTGATGTGGGCTTCTGTAAGGTCGCGTTGTTAGTAGGGTTGAGTCTGCACCTATCCTTCCGGCAACGGAATGAATTTTAGTTGTTTCTAACGCCTCATTAAGTGTTAATGGTGGCAAAATAGAAGGCAAGCGTTTTGCCAGCATGGTCTTACCTGCCCCCGGTGGACCGATCATGATGACGTTGTGCCCGCCAGCCGCGGCAATTTCAAGAGCGCGCTTGATATTTTCCTGACCTTGCACATCCTTAAAATCAGTATCGTAGCTATTGAACTTGCTTTGAAACACTTCGCGTGTATCAATATGCAATGGTTCGATTGATTTCTTACCCTCAAAAAAATCAATTGCTTCTTGTAGTGTTTCAACACCAATTACATCTATGCCATCGACAATGGCTGCCTCTCGCACGTTAGACTTTGGCAACACGAAACCTTTGAACTCCTCCTTGCGGGCCTGAATGGTGATGGGTAAGACACCTTTGATAGGTCTAAGGGTTCCATCTAAAGCAAGCTCGCCCATGATCATATACTTCTCCAGATTATCCGTGAGGATTTGACCAGAAGCTAATAGAATACACAATGCGATAGGCAGGTCGTAAGCAGAGCCCTCCTTTCGTAAATCAGCTGGAGCGAGATTCACCACAACTTTATTACGTGGCATGAAGAAGTGTAAGCTCTTCATTGCGGATTCGATACGGTGCTGACTTTCCTTTATGCCTACATCGGGCAAACCAGTAAGATAAAACTTCTGCCCCTGGATGACATCGACCTCTACAGTAATGGTTTTTGCATCCACACCATGCACAGCACTGCCAAAAGTCTTTGCTACCATAACTTGAATTTATAAGCTATAAGATTGCAATTCTCAGTTGAGTAACAAAGCAAGTCTTGATTTAAAATCATCAATCTTACATCTAAAATTTAGACGACCTGCTTCTCAATCAGCAGAATAATAATGTGAATGATCTTGATGTGCATTTCTTGTATGCGATCGGCAAAACCCTGATGGGCAACCCGAATTTCTGCATCAGCGTAGGATGAAAGTTTACCTCCATCTTTTCCTGAAAGAATGATCACTTTCATGCCTTTGTCCTTTGCCGCTTGAGCCGCACGAATAACATTAGCTGAGTTACCACTTGTGCTTATCCCCAACAACACATCTCCCTTATTTCCCAATGCTTCGACATACCGGGAGAAAACAAACTCAAAACCATAATCATTGCTGACACAAGAAATATGACTGGCATCTGAAATACAAATGGCTGGCAATGCTTTTCTATTGTCACGATACCGTCCGGTAAGTTCTTCTGCAAAATGCATGGCATCGCAGTGCGAACCACCATTACCACATGAAATTACTTTACCACCGGATTGTATAGACGAAACAATCAGCTTGGCAGCAGATTCAATCTTTTCAAGATTGGCTGCATCACCAATAAAAGTTTGAAGGACTTGAGCAGACTCGTTCAGTTCATGAATGATGATCGAACGACAATCCATTTTATTTGGGTGATTGTGAAGATGAAGCCGGTTTTCCCGCCTCCTGAAAATCGTAAACTTTGGCTTTCAAGATATTAAGTTCATGCAGTAATTGCTCCTTTTCTCTTGCGTGTCTTCGATTGTCTCTATAATGCAGAACCACATTAGTAGCCATCAAAATAAGCAAGATCAAAGAACCATATTTAAGCATCCATATCCTTCCCTGCATTTCAAGCAGAAATTGAAAATTTTCTTTCTGCCCGTCCATATAAAGACTGAAGAAAAAAATGAAAAAATGGAGTGCTCCAAAAACGGAGTAGAAGATGAGCCGATTCCTTTTCATCATAGCTTTTCTGGTTGAATAACAAACTTAATGTTTTTAGGCTAATCCAAAAATGAAATAAGGACTAAAACCTTGGATACAAGAGGTGAAAAGTCAACAAATTTGACTTTTCACTCATTTCTATGTTACAAAAATCATTTATCCGTTTTCTGAATGTTACTAAGCTTTTTGTACAAACCGTCCCTTTGTGACAGTTGATCATGTGTGCCCCGCTCTACAACCTCCCCATTTTGAATGACCAAAATTTCATCTGCATGTTGAATTGTGCTTAACCTATGTGCAATAACAATCGATGTTCGGTGTTGCATCAGATTAAATAGAGCCTCTTGCACCAGTTTTTCCGATTCAGAATCCAATGCAGAAGTGGCTTCATCCAAAATAAGAATAGGTGGGTTTTTAAGTACCGCCCGTGCGATACTTAATCGTTGGCGTTGGCCACCTGAAAGCTTGGAACCGCGCTCTCCAATTAAAGTTTGATAACCCTTTTCAGTTTGCATGATAAAGTCATGAGCATTGGCAATTCTGGCTGCATGCATAACGGCTCCCTCACTAACATTAGGCATTCCAAAAGCGATGTTATTAAAGATTGTATCGTTGAATAGAATAGACTCCTGGGTAACTACACCCATTTGTTTTCTAAGCGACTCTAATTCATAGTCGGTGATAGGCTTTCCATCAATACGCACCTCGCCTTCAGTTGGGTCATAAAAGCGTGGAATCAAATCGGCTAGTGTTGACTTACCTCCTCCGGAAGTTCCCACAAGAGCAACCGTTTTTCCCTTTGCAATGGTGAGATTGATATTCCTTAAAACCAGTTCGGTCTCATAGGCAAAGCTTACGTTTTTGAATTCAATGGTGGATTCAAAATTCTTTAGCTCGACTGCATTAGGCTTATTTTGGATAGCCGATTGCGAATCAATAATTTGAAAAATTCTTTTTGAGGAGGCTGCACCTTTTTGCAAAGAGGTAATACCATTTGAAAAACTTTTCGCTGGTTGGAGAATCATCGAGAATAAGGCAAGGAAGGTAAGAAACACTTCTGGTGTCAACGTTGAGTCCTCACTCAACACCATATTACCACCAAAGAAAATAACCCCTGCGATAATGGTCACCCCCAAAATTTCGGAAACGGGTGAAGCCATTTCATTTTTATACGACAGCGACTTGTTGAACTTTCGATAATTCATACTCTCATCTTCCATCTTCTTGATAATGAAATTACGAGCATTAAATGCCTTAATCACACGCATGCCACTAAACGTCTCATCTAATATATTTACAATACGTCCAAGCGACTCCTGACTTTCCTGAGCTTCGCGCTTCAGTCGTTTAATGATTTCAGCCAATGCGCCACCTGTTACAGGTAAAACAATAAGTGTAAACAGCGTGAGTTGAGGAGACAAAATAAATAAACCAATAAAATACCCAATGATGGTAATGGGCTCTTTCAATACTGCCTTCAAGCTCCCCATGACGGCCGCCTCTACTTCCTGCACATCATTAGTAAACCGCGAGATGAGGTCGCCCTTGCGTTCATTGTTAAAATAACCAATGTGCAAAAGAGAAACTTTCCTGAAAAAATCCATCCGGATATTCTTCACTAAGTCTACCCTGATTTTAGTAGCCATGACACGCTCCAGATAACGAAATATATTGGCAATGAAAACGCAACCCACGATCAACGCACACACAAATAACAGAGCATTCAACTTTCCGTGATCGCTAACGATTTGAAGAAAGTAATGATAGAAGGCATCCTTTACATAACCAGAAGAAAAACTAAACTCGGGCATTTTAGGAACTACAAGTGTCTTTGTAGTGTCGAACAAAATGCTCAACATGGGTATCACCAACAAAATATTAAAGACTCCAAAAATGACACCCAGCACAGAATAAATAAAAAACTGCGTCAGTTTGGGAACAATATTCTGAGCATAAGACAGAACACGGAGAAAACTCTTCATGCGTGATTGGTTAAAAATTAAAATTCGTAAAGGCGTTGAGCGATATTAAGCCGCAAAGCTAATGAAGTTACCGATGTATTGTTGTTGTAAAACGTATCCGGACTTTCGCTCTTGCGAAAGGTTTGTTTGACATCAACAAAGAAATTATGCTTCACCATATACGATGTCGTAAAGTCAAAGAAAATTATTCTATTCTCTACGCCCTGAGTAATTGTATTTCCGTAATCCTGTTGACGTGTCGTATAATTTTTATTGATATCACCACCCCAGTTCTCGTTAGCACCATCGCGACCTGTTTTCATATAAGCTGTTTTAATAACTACGTTGAGGCGAGGAATTGGCTGATATCTGATAATAGCATCCAACTCATAGAAATTTGCTCCTAGCGGATGCGCTAATGGCTGCAGGTAGTTGGTATAATTAGTAAATTTGGTAGAATGCGAATAGGTATATGGCCTTGCTACATTTCCCTCTAGTTGCAAATCAAGATTTTTGATACCCACCACATCGATATATTTCAATCCAATCTGACCAGCAAATTTATTGGCCCACCAGCCATCGCCAGATTTTACATTATCCAGTAAGAACTCATCGATCACCAGTTGCCCGTAGAAGGATAAGCGTTTCACGGCATTCCATTTGAAATCCATTCCCAAAATCGCGTTGTCAGAGCTTCCATTTTGCTGTTCAATAGCTCTATAGAAAATTACAGGATTCAAGTAGTTTAACTCAAAACGCCCTGTGCTATCTCCAAATATGACCGACTCAAAGAAACCAATATTCAGTTTTTTTCCGACATTAAAACTCAGGTGGTGAAAGGCAACATATTTGATAGGATAAGGGGCGCTGTTGGCGCTTTTATTTTCTGCTGTTAACCGGTTAAGCTGAAACAGGTAATTAAGTTTCCATACCTTGACATTGGCCTTCAGGTATTCCCCAGGAGGGGAGTAATCAGAAAAAATTAATGAGCGGTAGCCATTTCCTAAAAACATGCGGTCGTGACCGAATTGCATATAGATGTGTTTGCTAAGATTAAAATCGATGTAAGCTCTAGCCTGAAAGAAGTCAACTCCATTAGTTTTAAAAGTCTTCCAGAATCCCTCATGTGGGATCACGGGATATTTCGATAATCCATCCTGCACATAAGAGGGTAAAATGGACTGGTTCTCTCCCAGATAAGTATAGAATCCGACCTTTCTATCTACCATTCCGCGCAACTCTATTCCTCTTGTATTAATAAAAAGGGATTCATCCCTCCTGGAATCCTTTCCCATCCCCAGATATAGAACAGGATTAACATGCAGATCAAACTCTGGATAATCCAGATAAACAAAATCTGATTTTTTATTGTACAAGTGTTTTAAAAATGGCTTGGTGCTAGTGCTCGTCTCCGAGCGGCTCCACTCCCAATTGTCATTGCGCAAGTACTCATAATTGAACTGATCGCTCTTCGATGTGAAAACCTGGTCTTTCTTATTTAACGAATCCACCAGAGCTACAATAGCGGAGCGCTTATAGGGTTTTGTGGAGGTAAATAATTCGGGCGCCACTCTACCGGCTTTGATCTCATACCGATCTATCCAATGATAATAATCTTCATTCAAGGGAGCGTTGGTGCTTTGCGAAAACCCCGAAATCGAGCTAATTAAAATCATCAGAATGGCATAGACCCACCAATTCGGCCATTTTCCCCTGTTTACAAATTCCTTCATCAATGTCATCGGTCCTGAATATTCCTCCAAGGTCAGAAATAACGATTAAAATTCAGGCAAAATACCTGTTCCTGAAGAATTTCTAAA
>JANOQK010000302.1:0-17873 GCA_031414855.1 Bacteroidia bacterium
AGAAAATCAAGCAGGGAAATACTATCCAGGGTAATGGTTTTTTCTATCAATGAAGTAAAGTGGTTGAAATGATTTAATTTTGACACAACAAAACTAACTAATATTCCGGCCTATTTAAACAAGCTGGTTGTCCTAAAGTTCATGGCCATCGTCACCTTACTTACCGACAGCGGAGAAAGTGATCACTATGTGGCCGCTATTAAATCTAAAATTCTAAGTGTGAATCCTGGGTTGACCATCATTGATATCAGCCATAAAATTGCGTCTTGCGATATCGGTCATGGAGCGTTCGTATTGAAGTCTGTCTTTCGCGATTTCCCGAAAGGAACTGTCCATCTTGCCGGAGTGGATGCTACCGCTAACCGTGGCGATAGTTGCATTGCTGTGCAACTTGAAGATCATTTTTTTGTTGGCCCGGATAATGGACTATTTGGATTGATCAGTGAAAAACCGCATCAGATGCTGGTTGAGCTAAACAAGATAAACCCCATTGCCACAACGTTTCCTGAGCGAGATATCTTTGCATCGGTTGCCGCCAAACTTGCCAGTGGAGTTACCATAAGTACGGTTGGAATTGCCATGCCTATTTTTAAGAAAATGACTGATCGGCATGTTAAAGCCACTAAGAAATTGATTGCCGGAAATGTGATACGTATAGACAACTATGGCAACCTCATCACCAATATTCCAAAGGAAGCATTTGAAACACTAAGCAAAGGAAAAACCTTTACTATACAATTTGGAGGAGAGAAATTCAAACGCATTCATACCAACTACAATCAAACTGATCAGGGAGAATGCTTTCTCATCTTTAACAGCCTCGACTTGTTAGAAATAGGGATCTACAAAGGAAATGCAAATGAACTCTTAGGTTTAAGCTACGATAGCCCGGTAAATATTTTGTTTGAAGAGTGATTTAAAAAGCTTCAAGCTCTGAGCTACTAGCTTCAAGCCGACTAAGTTTAAATTGAATTTGGGAGCGGAGGGAGCAAAATGATCAGAAAAAATAATACGTGAACAAATATGCTAATACGAATTGTAAGAATGCATTTTACTGAAGCTGGCGTTGAAGAATTCCTTGAAATTTTTGAGGCCAATAAATTGAGCATTCGCAATTTTCCGGGTTGCTCTCATCTCCAATTGTTAAAAGATGTTGATGATCCCCTGTGCTTCAGCACCCTCAGTTATTGGGATAAGCAATCGAGCCTCGACCAATACCGTCAGTCAGAACTCTTTGGAAAAGTCTGGGGTCGGGTAAAGACTTTATTTTCCGAAAGAAGTCAGGCTTTTTCGCTTGAGAAATTTATTGAGTTGTAAAAATTGTATCGGAATCAAAGATTCCACATATTTGCAGCCCATTTGTCTTAGTGCCTGCCTGCCGATAGGCATGGGGGGAATTGGTAGATCTGCCTTCGCTAAAGCTACGGCAGACAGGCGCGCACAAGTCTTAAAAAGTGCAATGTTCAGAAGCCTTAGTGGCGGAATTGGTAGACGCGCACGACTCAAAATCGTGTACCGTAAGGTGTGCCGGTTCGATTCCGGCCTGAGGTACAAAGCCTTCAGTTTTAAAACTGAAGGCTTTTATTTTTGGCAGTAACCAATAGCAGTCTATAAATTCAATAATTAGCACGGTGAAGAACTTGGTTTGCCTCCAATTTGATTACCTATTCAAACCCAACTAAACCTAGGTTTTTATAATAGCTCGTTGCTTCACATACAAGCAGTTATCAGCATTATAATAACTAATTGTTGAATCAAGTGATTTGGTCATTTTGAAGTGGTTTGCATTCACGATCGGAAATGTTCACACTACATTTTGCAGTATATCCTCAAGAACCCATTCAAGAATTGAGCGCTTTGACAAAGTTAACTTTGACAAAGTTATGAACTGCAATCATGCTAGGCACCCATGCTGGCTTGAGTTCTGGCCGATAGCATAATTGTTAGATAAAGCAGTTTTTTTTCATTTTGACTCCTGTTAAAATTTGATAGAATCAAAAAGCGTATATATTTGCAACCCATTAAGTAATCCTAAAAAACTATTATGAATAAAGCAGAACTAGTAACCAAAATGGCCGCAGATGCAGGAACTACTAAAGTTCAAGCTGCTGCAGCTCTTGACTCTTTCATGGAAGGAGTTACCAAGACTCTTAAATCTGGTAACAAATTGATCCTGGTTGGATTCGGTACTTTCTCAGTATCTAAGAGAGCCGCCCGCAAAGGCCGCAATCCTTCAACTGGTGAAACCATCAAAATCAAAGCTAAGAAAGTGGCTAAATTCAAAGCCAGCAAAGAGCTTTCAGGCAAGCTTTAATTTTTGATAAAGCAATTAACCCTGCACTTTTATAAGTGCAGGGTTTTATTTTGCCCATCCGTTTTTCAATAAATCTTGTAGCTTTGCCCGCTGAAAAATATACTTCTATGCAAATCTCTCAACACAAAGTAGCATCAATACACTATACATTGACGGACAATGATGGGAATATCCTTGACTCAAGTGCTGGCCGTGAACCATTGAATTATCTGCATGGTGCAGGGAATCTAATTCCAGGCATGGAGGATGGACTTCAAGGAAAAGTTAAGGGCGACAAATTCGATTTGAAAGTTTCTCCCGAAAAAGGATATGGCGTGAAGGATGATAAAATGCTCCAACAAGTTCCACGTTCTGCCTTTGGGGCTCAGGAAGTAAAGGTTGGGATGCAATTCCAAACAAACAACGGACAGGTAGTCACAATTACTAAAATAGGTCTCGATTCAATCACAGTAGATGGTAATCATCCACTGGCAGGAGTTGAATTAAATTTTGCTGTAGAAATATTAGAGGTGCGCAATGCGACTACTGAAGAGATCTCCCACGGACATGTGCATGGCCCAGGTGGGCATCACCACTGAAAATAATTTTGGATTTTAGAATTAGGATTTTAGATCGAAGTCCGCTCTGCTATTTTAATTCTAAAATCATAAATCATAAATCAACAATCAATAATTCACTTTACCGACTTAGAATAAGTTTGCCTTGCTGCTGAGCCTCAACATCACGCGAGCTTATTCGCATCCGATAAAGATACATACCATTTGGCAGTGCACAACCTGAAAGATCGTATGCTTGCCAGATCAATTCGTTAACGCCTAATTTAAAATCGTTGACATCAGCTTGCGTGAATTTCTGTACTAATCTTCCATCAGTTGTAAAAATTTGAAGATCGAAGTAATCAGGAAGAGTGTTTCCAGTTAGTTGAAACTGGAAATAGAAGTATTCAGAGGATGGATTAGGAAAGACAGATTTGAAATTAAATGTCGTTTCATTTTTGACCTGAAAGGTTATTTGGTATGGCTCACTCCCACTCTTATTTCCAGTTGCATCCGTTGCTTCTATCTCTAACGCGTACACTCCATCCGCTAGTGATTTGGGTTTATACTCTACTTTAAAATTAGATGTGGCGGTTGCGGGTGTCCATGTTATTTCACCGCTGTTAAAATTAATTCGTACAAAATCGCACTCACTTGCACCACAGGGCGATCGTAGAAAAATATTTACACCAATCGTATCGCTCTTAAAAAGAAATGGATTCTCATCCTTAACTACAGCTCGTATCATTGGATTAGGAGAAACATAATCAAAATTTTGCAGATAACGTCCGTCAATTGTAACATCTAATAAAGGGCGGGTATGATCAGGCGTGATGATGATGTAATCTTTTAAGGTAATTCCGTTGTTATCATAATACTGTTCAGGTACTATTTTACGATTAACAAAAACACTTAGATCATTAAACCCTACTTTTGATATTGTACTTGTTAACAGGGTGAAAATGGTACTGCCATACTTTGCCGGTGCATCAATTACAATTTTCTGTACTTCCTTGGTCAGTTTAGTTCTATTGAATACTTCTATTTCAGCCGTTAAAGATGTTGAAAAATTTTTATTGGAAATGTTGACAAACTTGAATTGATCTGACCAAGGTGCACCCTCCTGAATCTCCTTTACTTCAGGTTCCTCATTGTGCATTAAAATTCCTTCGGCCGTAGGTTCATAGATCACCATCCAATTTTTCAGTTGCACCGGGGTAAGATTTATTTCATCATTGGTAAACAGTTCAACTCTCGTATAAGGATACTTGATTGCATTTACTGATGACAGATCAACGTCAAGCACGATATTTTCCTGAATCAAAGAATCGGTGCCATCTGGCTTGACTCCAAAAATCGAAAAACTGTAACTATCACTTGCCTCAACAACTGATACTCTTGGTATAAATTTACTCCAACTTTGCGCTGGACCAATTAATACCGAACTCATTTTTCCGTAAGCAGCACGACCTGTAATGGTCTCGATAACCTGCAGCTCTTGTTCGTTTTTAGGATTGGCGGCCGTGGTGAAAACTTTTGCAGTTCCAGCATTGGCGCCCTTCCTCCCGAAAATGACTAGAGGTTCCCCCTGCTCTAACAAAGCAATATCGGTTGGTGATACACCAAACTCGATGAGCTTATTAAGCACATTGGATGACCAGGTTGAATATCCTGGATTGCCTATAGAAAAAATAAGTACAGAATCACTCACACCAATATTATCGACATACGATAAAAGATCATTGTTAAGTCCGGTCTCAATTTCTGAAACCGTAAAACTGTTGATCAACTGGGGCTCTCGCCCGCAAGTTCGAGGATCCTGAAAATTGAACGGAATACCTGCGTACGGAACTGCAGTGGCCTTCTTAAAGGCAATCAAGTTGATGGTGTTATTGCGGCAAGGTTGCCCCTGTGTACCTAAATTATACTCCGCATTATTAATCTTAACTGAAACAGAAGTGTATGGAGTTGGGTTATTGCTTCCAAATGTTCTAACAAAAACATCAGACGTTGTTTCTGAAAACTTAAAACCATTGATAGGATCAATTATTATATCCGTCAATTTATTCTCCGTCAATTGTCCTGTTTCCGATTGCGCCCACCCTTCCGGGCTATCTTTAATATAGGTAAAGGATGCATTCACCCAATCCAGGCTCTCACCTTCTTTTGGTTGAGCAAATTTCGTTCGCCAGTAGTAAACCATTGAGTCAACGGGTAACAGATTCAATAGAAGTTTAGCTAACACTTTTCCTGAAAGTTTTATCTTCCGAACATAAGGGCTATTGAAAGAACTAACCGTATCAATTTCAATCTGATAGTCCCGCTTCGCAGATAATAAATCAGTGTCTTGAAAAATGAAATCTACAGTTGTACTACTCACAATGGCATAAGGAAGAGGGTACAAGTTCTTAGTTCCATTGGACGGAATATTAATGATGAGTTTTGCACTATTATTACTTTTACTTAGTTCTTTTAATTCATCTTCAGGGTCAAGTAAAATCAAAAATTCATTGCTTCCGGAACCATCCTGCTTTGGTTTGTAAAGAATGAACTTAAGGGTATCCTGAAAAAAGGGACTTGAAAAAGTCGAAACATAGTCCATACTAGATCCATCACTAAACTTTCTGCTAAGCTTCACTTGAAGAGGAGTTTCACGAGCAGCTCCATAATTTCTTACAATGACTTTTACAGCAAATGAATCGCTCAACGCAGTGACGGGGCTTCCATCAATCGATTCAAGAAAAATTGAATTGTCATTAGTTTCATAATCTGGGTTTGAGGTGCCAAAGAGTTTCATGGCCGGATCGCCTAACAACAGCATTTGCTGTACCTGCGTAATAGCAGGCATGGAAGCTCCATTTGATTCTATATAACGTTTAGCTACTTCCTTTTGAACATCGCCAATTCCTTTTGCGATAAAAGTAGAATCGCCAAAACCAATCCTGTAAAAGTAGTCTGAATACTGTTGCAAGGTATTGACAAATCCAAATGAACTATGGGCAATAAAATTACGAGCTCCTTTATTCGCAGCCATCATCCAATCTTCTCCAAACGAAATTCCATTCGCAAGTGAGTTACCGGCATTACAACCATTGATCAAAAAAACGGGGTACTTTCCTGGATTATTATAGCCAAGGGTAGGATCAGTTACATAGCCGATATCAATGTCAATTGTATTAGGTGATGAATGTCCAAAGAAAGTAATCATGTTTACTCCTTTGTTGATCTCCTCAGAAATATTGATCACCTCTACCGGATTAGGATCCCGTTTTGAAAGTGTTGTAATTTTACTTCCCCAGTAATAGTCTTCTGCAATAGTTTTAAAACTATTTACAATGTCTTTAAAATAAATTAATTCAAAAGGCTGAATACCGCCACTCAGGTGAAGTCCTTCTTTACGCCAAACAATCTCATCTGGATTGTTAAAAGAACTTTCTATTTCCTTCACTTTATTGAGATAGGCAGCTACCTGCTCAGGCTTTGTAGCCGTTAACCTTCCGGTAGGCAGTGCCGGTTCGTATACAGTTCCAGATATACCAGCTGAGAATGCGATATCAGCACCAGGAGCCCCAGCAGCAGGCACTAAATCCTTTAGCTCAGTTGAAGATGCTGCTGCTTTGCGATGTGAGTATACATCTCGGGCTTTGCCAATTAGAAAAAGATATTTAGGCGAACCTCCATTCACCATAAATTTTACAAACTCATAAATAGCAAGTGAAGAAGTCTCCCCATAGTTGAATTGATTATAAAGTTGATCTACGGTTACTATTAATGTATCATAGCCACCACCTTCTGACGTTGCACGGTATGATGCGTACGCCTCAACTACATTGGTATAACCTCCTGCGGGTTTTAAAAGAGAACGATGTGTAATGATCAAATAATTATGACTAGCAGGTTGGATTGGTCTAAAGGAAATTGGTTTTAGAACGGGCGTTAAAGTAACTGTATTGGCGTACAATATTCGTGTTGCTTGAGTGTTGGCTATAACAGCACTCAGCAAACCGCCAGAGTTTTGTGTTCCGATGATCAGTACATTATTGGAATCTGTTACATCCCATAACCGCTGGTTGGCATTTGGATTTACAAGTTCTATATATGACTTACCTCCAGAATTTATAGGAAGGCGAATTGTCTTTTCGGTGGTGGACAAAAGATCAAAACTCTGCGGAAAATTTATTTTTATATAAGAGGAGCTAAACTGAAAGCGTTGAGTGCCAGTTCCTGCAGCCCCAACGCGAACAATCATCTTTCCATCTGCACCAATGTCAGTCCAATTAAGGGAAGCGGTTACCTTAAGGGTTTCAAATCCTAAAAAATTAGAGGTATTGACAAGACGTAGTGATCCCACATTCGAACCCACATAAATTTCAGCCGTGTGCGAAATGTTATCCCTTCCCACCAGCAAAACCTCGAGTTGAGGCAATCCACCACTTTGCACCGGATTGGTTAATAAATCCAAAGCATAATCTGCAGCCTGCCCCTGACGGAGGGCTATGCCAGTCCATCCTTCCCCCTTATCAAATTGAGTGTACTGCATCACATCATTTTGAGTATATCCACCCGAATATTGGTCTGTGACTACAAGTAGCTTTTCGCAGTGTTGAAAACTTTCCTTTGGAAGATTGGAGACATTGACTTCAGAAAAAGCTGGCATTCGCTTTCCTTGCGATGTAAAATTCCATGTTAGAAAATAGGCAGCTGTATCGCTATAAATATTATAGTAGGAATGTGGTTGCAGAGATGATGGTTTATACAGGTTTGCATCTCGAGTACCGTCATTTTTTTTACCATAAAATTCCAGATAATCATTAGTGTTAAGCGCGGCATCTGCCTGACCCTGAATAAAAATCGCTTGTTCTACCCCCCTATGGAAAATCTGAATCCTTCTAGGATCAACAGAACTTACCGGAAAGCCGGCTGCTTGAAGATCCGAGTAGGTCAGTTTGTAAATCCCATCCTTAGATACTGGTATTTTGTAGTATGATTGGCTGAAGTCGATCCAGCTATTAGGTGCTTGAGCCAGAACTGAAAATGAAAATAGGAGCAGCACGAAGAGAAATACACCCCTATTCACTATCCATTTGCAACAAAAGTTATTCACCACAGCTTGATACAATCCAAAAATTACAAGTAACAACATGCAATATCTTAATTAATGAGGGGCTTGAAAAATTTTGCAAGTATTCCAGCCCAATGTTGGGGTTTACCTATCGCTCATTCAATAATTCTTAGACCGAGAAAGGTTTCGGAACCGGAATAAAATCCAGGTCAAAAAATATTTTTAAAAATTTCCACAAAGTACTTGGCCATGCATAGTACTTTAGCCGTATACACCCCTAGATTCATTTAAAAACGGATGTATGAACCTTGAAAACACACAAGTACAGATGAGGAAGGGCATTTTGGAATACTGCATCCTGCACATTATAGCCCGGGGTGAAGTCTACGCATCTAATATGCTGGATGAGCTTACCGCTGCCAAAATGATTGTGGTAGAAGGAACTCTTTACCCTCTATTAACACGCCTGAAAAATGCAGGATTAGTAGAATATAAATGGGTGGAATCCAAATCGGGGCCACCCCGCAAGTATTACAAACTCACGGAAACAGGTACCAATTTTTTAAGGGGATTAACCGACACCTGGGATGAACTAATCCATTCCACTGAGATGATAACTAACCAATCCAAAACAAACGTATAACTTCCCTACCTCACAAACTGACGTATGAAAAAGAACATCAGCATTAACATAAGCGGTATTATCTTCCACATTGAAGAAGACGGATACGACATCCTGCGCAAATACCTCGACTCCGTTAATAAATACTTCGGATCGTTTGAAGATAGCAGCGAAATTCTGGCCGATATCGAAGGCCGAATTGCCGAAATCTTCCTTTCCAAACTAAATGAAGGCAAGCAGGTAATTACGGCAGAAGATGTAAACTTCCTGATTGCTACTATGGGTAGTGTAAGCGACTTCAAAGCTGCCGAAGAGCAAGATAGCCCAGCCGGTGAATCGTCAAGGCAAGAGTACAAGCAAAAGGCAAGTACATCAGGATCTGGTAACGCCTCGAACAAAAAATTATTTCGCGATCAAAATCGTAAAATATTAGGTGGAGTCTGTGCCGGCCTTGGCCATTACTTCAATGTTGATCCCGTTTGGCCCCGGTTATTGTTTGCACTCCTTGTACTAGGTAGCTACGGTGGTTTATTATTAGTCTACATTATTTTCTGGATTGTGTTACCCGCTTCTACCGAGTTAGAAGATGAGCCAACGGTTAAGAAAATGTTTCGCGATACCAGCGATAAAAAAGTGTTGGCCGGTGTGGCTAGTGGCGTGGCCGCTTTCTTTGGTGCCGATATAACATTAATACGTTTATTATTTGTGATTGGTGCAGTTGTCGGTGGTTTAGGATTTATCATCTACATCGTGCTGTGGATTGCACTGCCAGAGGCCAAGACACTCACAGAAAAAATGCAAATGCAAGGCGAAGCTGTTACCTTATCTAACATCGAATCCAGTGTGAAAAAGAGTTTGAATGAGAAAGGCGAACAGGAAGAGAGCACACTTGCCAAAATTATTCTATTTCCTTTCCGAGCCCTGGCAGCTGTCATTAATGCGTTGGCAAAAGTTTTGGGGCCGCTCTTTAGAGTATCCGTTGACATTCTGAGAATTGCAATTGGCATTGTCATACTATTAATTGGATTAGCACTGGTGCTTTCCTTGATATTAGCCGGTGGCGTTGTGATCGGATTGTTCTCAGTCGGTTCAGTGCCACTGTGGGGAGATCTTCATATCAGCGGAATGAGTATGCCCTTGGAAGCTATGCGTAATGCATTTCCAACATGGACATTAGTATTCGCCTTCCTTGCAGCCTTTATCCCTGCCATGTTCATCCTTTTAATTGGTGGGTCCATCATTAGTAAAAGAGTGGCCTTTAATCCAATTGTTGGTTGGACGATGTTTGTCGTATTCTTTATAAGTGTGGCGGTGCTAAGTTTCAGTATCCCACAATTGGTGTATTCATTCAAGGAGGAAGGCGTATATAAGGTGGAGAAAGTATTTGCACTTGATGGAAAAACACCCTTGCTTAAAATCAATGAAGTAGGCATGGACGATTATGATGTGACATCCTTACGATTAAAAGGTCATGATGGAAAAGAAATTAAATTAGTTCAGCACTTTGAAGCTCAAGGATCGACTCGAAAGTTAGCAGCAGAAAATGCTCAGATGGTAAGTTATGAAGTAAAGCAAGCTGATAGTACAATCTCTTTCGACTCGAATATCCAGTTCAATAAAGATGCAAAGTTCAGAGCACAGCGATTAGACATGGATTTGTTCATACCCTATAATCAACCCTTTGTCGTAGATGCCGCGCTTTGGCGAATGATTGATACCAATATTTTGCATGGGCAGGGCAGGCGTAACTGGTCACTCAATTTTGAAACTCAAACCTGGAAAATGACAGAGCGGGGTTGCGAATGCATTAGCTGCCCTGTTGATGAAAGTGAGCAGGAAACCGAAACTGATAATAATGCAAGTATTTCATCCACTGCCGAGCTTGATGCACGGGATCAATTTGGTCTTAAAGATTTTAACAGTGTAGACCTCAACGGAATTTTTAAAGCTACAATTCGCAAGGGCGATTCATATTCTGTAAGGATGGAAGGAAATGAATCTACAAAGAAACATTACAATGTTTCGATGGATGGCGAAACGCTGGTGATTGATTACGATGATGATCGAAAGTTCTTCTGGAAAGGTAATCTGTTAGATGAAGACGATCTTAAAATAACGATTATCACTCCAAGTCTAACCGAATTGAATGTTCGTGGCGCTGGCAAAGTAGAAATACTTGGATTTGATGAAGAGGAAATGGAAATCAAATTACTAGGTGCTGTTGTAGCGGAAGGAGAATTTTCCGCCCGTAATCTGAATATAGATTTAACAGGTGCCTCCTCGCTTGACTTGAAAGGCGAAGGAAATTTTATGGAAGCCAATATAACCGGAGCATCTGGGCTCAAAGCCTATGGCTATGAAGTTCAACGCGCTGTAATAGAAGCACACGGAGCATCTACGGCCAAAGTAAATGCGACCGAAACTCTGGAGATCACCAAAGGAATTGCTAGTTCTGTGTCACATCGGGGCAATCCTGAAGTAATAAAAAGGGATTAAGTTGTTAGATTTATATCAAGTTTACAAAAAGGGAGCTGAGCTCCCTTTTTTTTGCGGTGGCATGATAGACTTAAAAGAACCAATTCATGAATTATATTGCTGCTAA
Source organism: Bacteroidia bacterium (assembly GCA_031414855.1). GTDB lineage: Bacteria > Bacteroidota > Bacteroidia > Cytophagales > Cyclobacteriaceae > ELB16-189. The sequence continues at coordinate 11,137 of JANOQK010000302.1, forward strand.
ACAAAAGAGTCATAGCTTAATGAGTTCATAAAACAAAAGTAGATTCATCCTTTAAAATGGAAACCACCCAACGCCTCTATTCACTTGACGTTTTTCGCGGCATTACAGTAGCTGCTATGATCCTTGTTAACAACCCTGGAAGTTGGGACACGGTATATCCACCCCTGCTCCATGCGCACTGGAATGGCGCCACACCTACAGATTTAATCTTTCCATTTTTTCTATTTATAGTCGGTGTCTCCGTTCACTTTGCTTATCAAGCAAAACTAACGGAAGGTCTTACGCAAAAAGTATTTTTTAAAATTCTAAAGAGAACGGTTATTATTTTTTCATTGGGAATTTTTTTGAGTCTGTTTCCAAAATTCGATTTCTCTGTGGTCAGAATTCCAGGCGTGTTGCAACGCATTAGCTTAGTCTTCTTCTTTTGCTCTCTCATCTATTTCAAAGCGAGTTGGCTTGCACAAATTCGTATCGCTATTATTTTACTTCTCACCTATTTCATTTTAATGACGATGGTTCCGGTACCGAGTTTCGGATCTGCAAATCTTGAACCTGAAACAAATCTTGGAGCTTGGCTTGATAGACTTCTGTTGGATGGACATCTGTGGGCGCAAAGCAAAACTTGGGATCCAGAGGGCTTGTTAGGAACTATACCTGCCATTGCAACTGGAATTTTGGGAATGTTAACCGGAAAACTTTTCACTTCAATCATAGAGCCTGAACGGAAGACTACATGGTTGTTTTTTGTGGGAGCTCTTTTAATTCTATCTGGACTTGCATGGGGATTGGCATTTCCAATCAACAAATCATTATGGACAAGTAGTTTCGTTTTATATGCAGCTGGCATTGCCATGCAATTTTTAGCTGGATTGTATTGGTTAATCGATGTTCAGGGATACAAGAAATGGTCAACTCCATTCATTTATTATGGAACGAATGCCATTTTTGTATTTGTTGCTTCCGGCCTATTTGCCAAGATTTTAATTCGCACGAAAGTTACCATTGATGAGGGCAAAGAAATCTCCTTGTGGTCATATCTGTACCAAAATCTTTACGCAAGTTGGCTTAGTCCATACAATGCCTCTTTGCTTTTCGCATTGACATTAGTCTCTCTCTTTTTAATCATCTTGTGGTGGATGTATGAAAAGAAAATCTTTGTGAAGGTTTAATTGGATGCTGGATTTCTGGATGCCAGACGCTGGATGTCAGATACGCGATAGAAACCAAGTAACAAATTTGATTAATATGGCCAGCATCAAGAATCCAGAATCAAGCCTCTAGAATCCAGTATCAGATTTTCCATCCCTCCATGCAACCTCTGCGTTTAATCCTGCATCTAGTAGTTGAAATCATTTAAATGCAATTCAAGATTTACCGAGCCAGCGAAATTGATGTGATCGAAGGGTGCAGAAAAGGCGACCGCCACGCCCAAAAGCTCCTTTATGATCGCTTTTCAGCGAAAATGTATGCCCTTTGCTGCCGATATGTGAAGGACAAAATGGAGGCCGAAGACGTTCTGGTAACCGCTTTCACCAAGATTCTAGATCGCATTGATCAATTCAAAGGTGAGGGAAGTTTTGAAGGATGGATACGCAGGGTGATGGTGAACGAATCACTTAGTTATCTGAGAAGGAATAAGAACATGTATGTCGAAACGGATATCGAGGCAGCCGATCATGAACCGAATTACGAACGACTGGAAAGCCAACTGGAAGCGCAAGACCTATTGAAGCTAATCTCGGAATTGCCAAGCGGCTACAGGATAGTATTCAACCTATACGCTATCGATGGTTATTCGCACAAAGAGATTGGAGACCAACTAGGAATTAATGAGAGTACCTCTAAATCGCAGTTGAGCAGGGCACGCACGTTGCTTCAAAAACGACTATTGGAGTTGGAAGAAGTTGGATTGAACGAATTAAAAAGAAATGATCTACAAGGTACTACGTAGCCAATACAATAAGCCAAATGAAAATAAAATGTACCTGTCGGTGAGTCAAAAAAATAAGTTAGGACGCAATACTAAAGGCGTAGTTGTATGAATAAAGTAGACAATTTTTTCAAAAAGAAAGTGTATGCTGTTGCCACCGAGCCGCGAGCAGAAGCCTGGGCGAAACTCGAAGCGAATCTTTCAAAAAAAAATAAAGGACTTATTTGGCTAAGGATAGCTGCTTCGCTTTTGTTTGCCGGTATGCTGATCACTTCTATTGTATGGTTACAGAACAAGGAGGGTAAACAACAGATGGCAGTAGAATCGAAAAAAGAAACTCCTGCTAAGGCCCATGACAATAATCCAGTAAAGGCAGATAACCCAAATCAACCACTCCAAAAGGAAAGCAAAAGCATGGCTAAGAATAAAAAGCCTGGTAAAAAAGAAAAGAAAGTATCAGAAAAATCGACAAGCTCCGAATCGGTAAAAGAGCCAGACCCAAATATCACTACAATTATTCCAGTGGAGCCTGAAACAATTCAAACTGAAACGGTTGCTGCAGCAACTGTGGAGAAGCCAATTGTAATCGAGTTTACGCTTGAATCTGTTAAGTATTTGAAGAAGGACGCTCCTGTTTTGGCGGAAACAGTTGAGAAGAAAAACAGCTTACAAAAGGCGCTTGATTTTGCACGGGAGGCTAAGAACAGCGATAGCCCGCTTGGTGAAATTCGCCAAGTAAAAGACGATTTATTTGCATTGAATTTTAAAAAAGACAAACAGAAAAAACAGTAATATGAAAAAGAAATTTATAGCCATCGTGGTTTGCATACTGGCTTTTAGTCAACTACCACAAGCACAAACAAAGGCCGCGGATTCATTGGTGATCCGCGTAGGAGAAGGAAGCAAGGTGATATTTGCGATCAAAGACAAAAAAGATTTAGAAACGCTAAAGCAATATGATTTCCAGGCATTGATGGAGGACATGCTTATTAAGTTAGAAAACAAAGACACCTCTGTCATTCAAACACCTTCTATGGTCTATCTAAAGGATTCAACCAGAACCGAAAACAAAATCGTGACGGTTGAACCAGAAAAAGAGGATGAGGACGAAGAAAGATGGAGTGATGAAAATTGGAATGGTTATGAGCATAAAAGAAGGAGTGGAAGAAGGACCTATCATTCATTTAACATCGACTTGGGCACCAATAATTACTTATCTAATGGAAATTTTCCAGATCAAACAAATGAACTTTATACAGTAAGACCCTGGGGGTCCTGGTATGTAGGCCTGAATTCTGTTCAACGCACACGAATTGCCAATAAGTTTTTTATTGAATGGGCAGGAGGCGTAAGCTGGTATAACTTCAAATTCCAGAATGATCGCACTGTTATGTCGAAAGACGACTCAGGAGTAATTTTCTCAGAAGATACCCGCGATGTAAATTTCACCAAAAGCAAACTGACGGCCACCTATCTCAATGCTTCTATTATTCCGTTGATAGATCTCAGTGGGAATAGAAGGAGATCAACCTTACTCGAAGGGCATGGTTCGGATTCCTTTAGATTCGGAGTTGGTCCTTATGTGGGCTACCGGATTGATAGCTACTCCAAGCAGGTTTATAAAGATGAAGGAGACAAGCGCAAAAATCGTGAGCGCGATAACTTCTATCTGAACAATATGCGCTATGGATTGCGAGGTCAGATAGGCTTTAATGACATCGATCTGTTTGTTAATTATGATATGAATGATTTGTTCACCGCGGGCAAAGGTCCTCAATTAAACGCCTTCAGTTTCGGTATAACATTTTAATATGGAAATGTGTGGTGACACAAAATGGGTAGAGACGCAAAATTTTGCGTCTCTACCCATTCATTAAAACGCATCTTTACTTTTCAACATCAATTCGCGTTCATCATTCCTTACGGAAAGATCATCACAAAACCGTTTGGGCGTTGGCCACTGCCATCCAATCCAAAGCATGATACAACCAAATGCAACTGCAAACCAAAAGCTACTTGTCAGATAAAATCCAACATTCATAATAAAAGCCGCAAAAGAACCCATCGATACTCTTATCAAAGCCAGTGGAAAATACCGGTCCATCTTATCCCCCAGACCAGACTCCTTACCAATGTTCCCAAATCGCTTTCGTAAGTATAACTGAACAGTTGTTAGTCCAACTGAAGTAAAAATAAAAAGTCCAAATCCAACAAGAAGGGTATACTCTTGTTGAATGATTGGTACTATTTTTTCTACTTGCGCCTCGTTGTATAAAAATAAAAACAGTGCTAGAGGGGTAAGCACAAGCACATAGCAAATGTTATAAAGCTTGTAGAAGTACCCCTTGATGGAAGTGAAAATCATGAGTAAATGAGCATTTTCAAAATTAATTAATTATCTTCGGTTATTTATAAGACCAATTGTTGATGGAGGCCGTGGTAAATTTATCCCGCAAAGAACAAGTTATTCGTAAAGCAGCTGAACTCTTTCGTGAGAAAGGCTATGCCGCATCATCCATGCGCGACCTGGCACAAAAGCTGGGTATAGAGGCTGCCAGCCTGTATTCACACATCAAGTCAAAAGAAGAAATTCTTCATAGCCTTTGCTTCGACATGGCTGCCGAGTTTCGAAAATCATTGGTAGAAGTAGAGAAGCTTAACGTTTCAGCCAGTGAACGGCTTCGGTTAGGAATCATTGGCCACGTGGAAGTTATGGCCAAAGATCTTACAGCATCAGCCGTATTTATGAATGAGCATAGACATCTTAGTCAACCTTATCTGCGCGATTTTCTTTTGCTCCGCATCAACTACATTAACCGCTTTAAGGCAATGATTGAATTGGGGGTTAAAAATGGTGAGTTCAAATCTTCTATCAATACTAAACTGGCCGTGATGACCCTTTTCTCATCATTAAATTGGATGCCTCAATGGTATGATCCAGGGTCGGTGATCCAACCCGCAGAACTGGGACAACAACTCTCGGACATGCTTGTCAATGGATTAAAAAAATAGGTCAGGTTCATTTGATTCCACACAGATTTAAGTAATTGGCGGCATGGCGAAACGCCACCGGGCTATTCGTTTCCAGTCCTCACCCCACCGCAAAATTCCATCCCTATGTTGCGGGCTTGGAATTTATCCCGCTCTTTTAGCGGGACTGCTATCCCTTGCCGCGTTTTTCTAAAATACACCCTCTGCTCCTAACCTTTATTTCATTCCGATAACCTTCCTTCCCACTTCTTTGTTAAATTTGCAAACGCTCGTTAGCGAATTAATTTTATTTACCATGTACGGAGGAGGTAATACATTCGAAGGGGTTAAAACAGACAGTATTGCTCTGGAGGACCCTTTAAAACTTGCTGCATTTGAAGCCAGGATTGAACGGGGAGAAAAAATAGAACCGTCAGACTGGATGCCCCAACTTTACCGTAAGCAGCTCATCAGAATGATTGAGCAGCACGGACACAGCGAAATCATTGGTGCCTTACCAGAAGGAACTTGGATCACGAGAGCGCCCGGCTTCAAACGCAAAATGGCATTGATGGCAAAGGTGCAGGACGAGGTAGGTCATGCTCAATTACTTTATAGTGCTGCCGAAACCCTTGGCAAATCGCGCGAGCAAATGATCGATGACTTGATCACAGGCAAATCAAAATATTCCAACATCTTCAACTACCCAACTTTTACCTGGGCCGACTGTTGTTTTATTTCCTGGTTGGTGGATGCCGGAGCTATTGTTAATCAACTTGCAAATGCAAAGGGAAGTTACGGCCCTTATTGCCGCGCTCTTGATCGGATTTGCGCAGAAGAATCTTTCCACTTGAAGTATGGTCATCATTGTGTGATCTATCTGGCATCCGGCACACAGAAGCAAAGAGATATGTTTCAAGAAGCCATGAATAGATGGTGGCCACCTATGATGCATTTCTTTGGCCCATCCGATAAAATTTCCGTTCATACGGAAGTATTAATGAAATGGAAAGTGAAGATGGGCACCAACGATGACATGCGAAATCAGTTTCTCGACATGTACGTTCCGAAAATTTGGGAACTTGGCTTTACTATTCCTGATCCTAAGCTTAGAAAAAATGAAGCCGGAAGATGGGAATATACAGAACCTGACTGGGAAGAATTCAAGCGAGTAATAAACGGTGATGGCCCCTGCAATAAAGAACGACTTGAGGTACGAAGGATAGCCGAAGAACGCGGCAAATGGGTTCGTGAAGCTTTGAAAGCACCAAAGGCAACTTACGTTACACCCCTAGCCTAAAAGAAAAATCTGATTGCTATTAAAGAGATTAAAACAGTGGCAACTGTGACTACTCATCTACAAAATTATCCACTTGTTCGGGGGCTATAAGAATCGGGATTTTAGTGTCGGTTAAAAATTCATCAAAACTTAAATTCTTATACTCATTAAAATTTTTGACCATAGAGTTTCCAACGACAAGTAGACTCACTGGACTTTTACGAAGAAACAGCTCAATGCGAGATGAAAAAAAACCGACTTCCATCACAAACTGATAGGGAACTGTGGTTGTTCTAATAAAATTTTTCTCTATTTCCTGAAACCGACTTAATGCCTTTGTTTCCATATCTCGCTTCAAATTCAACAACTCCACTTCGTCACTTGCTGAGATTAACCGATAACAAAATAAAAAAGTAGCCTGGGCTTGACGCTCTTTTGCTATTAACATCGTCCATTTCAAAGCCTGCAAGGAGGATTCCGAAAAATCAATTGCACATAAAATTGTCCTCTTCGCCATACTAAATTTCGATTACAAACATACATGCCTTAAAAACTTCA
>JANOQK010000303.1:0-3383 GCA_031414855.1 Bacteroidia bacterium
TGGCTTTTCGAACAAGTTATTGACAAGGAACAAACCCCAAAGAAAATATCTGCTTTGAGAACAGTTGGCGTGCCTTATGAAGAGGGGTATGAAGAAATTGCAAATGAGCAACTTGATAAGCAAGCAAGTGAAATAGCTACCAACCTGAAAGGGGATGGCATTGAAGTGCTTCCAGATGCTGAGATCGTAGCATTGATTGCTTACCTGCAAAGGCTTGGTAGGGATATTAAAGGTGAAAAAGTAGCTCAACAGTAGTCAACCTAACTTTACAACGTTATGTACAACAATGTTCTTCAAAGTATCGATAACATAGCCATCTGGCCGGTAATTTCATTTGTGATTTTCTTTCTTTTTTTTATCTGTCTGTTGTGGTATGTTTTCACAGCCGATAAGAAATTTATAGAACACATGGCAGGCCTGCCTACTGAAGATGGCAGTGAGACAAAAGATTCAACAGTATCTCAAAAATAAAGTCTATGAAAAAAGTGATTTTGATATGTTGGAGTTTGCTGATGGCCACCAGCCTTTCAGCACAAGATAGTGCTCCTAAAACCTTTATGGATGATCCCCTCAATCATCCTTTATTTCCGCTATTTATGATTAGCCTCTTTGTATTTGTGGTAGTCATACTGGTGTTGGCTAGTGCCGTTATCTTATTGCGAGTACTTAATGTGATGGTTCGGAATGCCGCGATGGAAAATGCTGCCAAGTTGGGAATACCACACGTTCCTCAGCAATCCTGGTGGGAAAAATTCTGGCTCGACATAAACGCAATGAAACCGATGGAGGAAGATAAAAACATTGTGTTGGATCATAATTATGACGGCATTAAAGAATTGGATAACCACCTGCCACCATGGTGGAAATGGTTATTCGTAGGGACCATCATATGGGGAGTTGCCTATTTAATAGTTTTCCATCTTATGGATTCCCTTCCTCTATCAGGTCAGGAGTATGAGAATGAAGTAGCAGCGGCTACAGAGCAAGCCCGCATCTTTAGAGCATCTCAACCCTTAGCAGTAATTGACGAGAATACGCTTTCATTTACAAACGATGCTGATATTATAGCAAAGGGAAAAACAGTTTTCGTTAGTAATAATTGCGGATCGTGTCATCGGAATGATGGAGGTGGAAATATGGTGGGGCCCAATTTGACTGACGAGTTTTGGTTGAATGGTGGTGAAATCAAGAAGATATTCCATACGATCGCTAATGGAAGAGTAGAAAAAGGGATGCCGGCCTGGGGCAAAGTAATGAGCCAACAGGACGTGCGTGATGTGACTTTCTATGTGATGAGCCTTCAAGGAACTAATCCAAAGGATGCCAAGGCACCTCAGGGTGAGAAGTATGTTCCGCAGGAAGCAATGCCAGCAGCGGATAGCACACAAGTGCAGGCATCTCTAATTAGCAAGTGAGTAAAAAAAGTATTTGAACAAATAATGGAAGAAGAAGCCTGTCGAAGCAGGCTTCTTTTCAATAGTCAGGTTATTGTGCTAAATTATACGAATGGAAATTACCCAAGGTTCTAATGACTTGTATCACTATGACGAGGAGTTTCGCGATACCATTGCCACGGTAGACGAGAAGGGCAAAAGGATATGGCTATTTCCTAAAAAACCGGGAGGTAATCATCATAGGTGGAGAGTACTTGTTACAACTGTGTTGTTAAGTATATTCTTTGCGGGGCCTTTTATAACAATTGGCGGTCGGCCACTTTTACTGCTAAATATTTTTGAACGAAAGTTTGTGGTGTTTGGTCAGGTCTTCTGGCCTCAGGATTTTGTGTTGCTGGCCATTACGCTGCTAACTTTCTTTGTCTTTGTCATACTCTTCACTGTAGTCTTTGGTAGGATATGGTGCGGGTGGATGTGCCCCCAAACGTTATTTATGGAAATGGTTTTCCGTAAAATTGAATATTTGATTGAAGGTGATGCTCCAGCGCAACAGAGATTAAATGCTGGACCATGGACTCTTTCTAAGATTGGGAAGAAGACATTCAAGCAAGCCATATTTATTTTCATCTCAGCATTGATCGCACACACTGCCATGGCTTACCTGATTGGCATTGATCAGACATTTGAAATTGTTCATCACTCACCTTCTGAAAATCCAGCCGGTTTTGTCGGGCTTGTTGCTTTTGCAGGAATATTCTATGGAGTGTTTGCAAAATTTCGTGAGCAAGCGTGCATAGCGGTTTGTCCTTATGGCCGACTTCAAGGAGTATTGTTAACAAAGGATTCCATTGTGGTAGCTTATGATTGGTTGCGTGGTGAGCCCCGTTCAAAAATAAAAAAGGCAGCTTCTCATGAAGTTAAGACGGGTGATTGCATTGACTGTAAGTTATGCGTCCATGTTTGTCCAACTGGCATTGATATCCGTAACGGTACTCAACTGGAGTGTGTAAATTGCACCGCTTGTATCGATGCATGCGATGAAGTCATGGTCAAGATTAACAAGCCAAAAGGACTCATACGATATGCTTCGTTTAATTCTATTCAGGATGGAGTAGCGAAACTGTTATCGCCTAGAGTGATTGGATACTCTTTAGTTTTATTGACTTTAATTAGCCTTTTGAGTTTTACACTACTTACACGGTCGGATGTTGAAACCAATGTCTTTAAAGTCTCTGGCACTTTGTATCAGAAGACTGACGATGGATTTATTACTAATCTATATAATGTAGAGTTTGTCAATAAAACATTTGAAGACCTTCCATTGGAAATAAAAGTAGAATCACCTGATGGTGCTTTACTTGTAAAGCCCGATGGTAAACCGATAACCGTTCCTGCAGAAAGTTTTTTAAAATCTATTTACTTTATCAAGATTCCTGCTACGGATATTTCTGCTGCTCGCACTATTGTCATGTTGGGAGTTTATAAAGACGGAAAGCTTCTTGAAAAAGTAAAAGTTAAATTTATAGGACCTGTAAGTAAAGCTTCTAAAAACTAGGAATATGAATTGGGGAAAAGGGATTGTGGTATCGTTTGTTCTGTTTGCCATTTTTATTGGCACGTTGGTAACCGTTTGTGTTCGTCAGGATGTTAACCTGGTATCAAAAAATTATTATTCTGAGGAATTGGCTTACCAACTGCAGATTGACCGCCTCAACAACACTACCAAACTTAAGGCTAAACCAACTATTAAGGTGATAGGGCGCGCAATAGAAGTTCAGTTCAATCAGTTTAGCCTTTTAGATAAAGGAGAAATTAACTTATTCCGTCCGTCTGACGTAAGTTTGGATAAACGATTCAAGCTCATCAATTCTGACGGAACCACTCAGCAATTTGATGTGAGTTCTTTACACGGTGGCATGTATCGTGTAAAAATGAATTGGTCTATGAATGGCAAAGAGTATTATATGGAAGATATGATAACACTATAAG
>JANOQK010000304.1:0-7383 GCA_031414855.1 Bacteroidia bacterium
TTCAGTTGAGTTGCTCCTAAAGCTGTGCCATAGGTTATCGATGCTGGATTAGACCATGTAACCGTTGGGGTTGCTTTGTTTACTGTGATCTGAACTACAGCTCCTGCTGTATTATAATTAGTTCCATCCGTAGGTGTAAAAATGACATTCAGGTTTTGGCTTGCTCCTGCATTTAGCACTGTACCTGATACTGGCGTATAAGCAAACGTTCCGGCAACACTGGCAGTGGCATTCAACTGAGTTGCACTTAAAGCAGTACCATAGGTAATCGCTGCGGGTGTAGCCCATGTTATTGTTGGAGTTGCTTTATTCACTGTAATCTGTACTACGGCTCCAGCTGAATTATAATTAGCACCATCAGTAGGTGTAAAGGATACGCTAAGATTTTGGCTTGCACCTGCATTTAGCACTGCACCAGATACTGGTGTATAGGCAAAGGTTCCCACAACACTGGCAGTCGCATTCAGTTGAGTTGCACTTAAGGCTGTACCATATGTAATATCCGTGGGATTGGCCCAAGTTATTGTTGGGGTTGCTTTAGTGATCGTTAACGTGCCTGGAAAATAAGTAAAATCATAATTATCATCAATGCCGCCACTTGCTGTAATGGGGGCTGTACCAACTGCAGTTGTACCATCAGCAGCGCTCGTTGCCGCAGGTACTGTGCCTATAACTGCAGATGTCTCTCCATTGACAAAACCTGAATAACTTACCGTGAATGTGGGGTTAGCCGCTCCATAAACCCGACTGGCATCGTCTGCTGTGACTGTCAGAGTGACCTTAGTTACATTAATCATCACCGCAGTACCATTGACACCACTATAGGTAACTTGATCATCCGGCAAAAAATCTACAGTTAATACCTGCCCTACTCCAACATTTAATACAGTACCATCAGTAATCGTGTAAGTAAATGTACCTGGCACAATTTGAGCTAAAGTATTTGTAGCTGTTGCATTAAGTTGAGTAGCACTTAGGGGAGTACCATAAGTAATATCTGCAGGATTAGACCAATTTATTGTTGGGATCTCCTGACCATGTGCAGCGAAGCCAAGAAATGCAATTAGAGTCACACTTAAAAAAACCGGAAAGCGAACCCGAAAAGCAGCTGGAAACCACGTCTCTGTTATTAGAAAACTTAAAAGCCTCATTTGGCGTAAAAAACGCATATTGTTAAACACTATAGACTAGCAAAAATACACATTCCAACGGTCTGAATTCCCTACAAACTTTAAATGTAACTCGTAGATTCGTGCCTTTAATCGACCCGTTTTAATATGATTAAGTTTTCTCTGGTGGTTTTTTGGCTAGGTATTATAATAGTGCTCTATACATACCTGGGTTACGGGCTTATTTTACTTATCCTGTCTAAGATAAGAAGACCCAACGCTATACCCACTAACCAAAATGACACAAACCTTCCTCTCCTTACCATTTTGATACCATCTTATAATGAGGCTCAGCTCCTTGAGGAAAAAATTAAAAATACCAGGGCACTTGACTATCCGGTTGAAAAAATCAAAATCGCGTTCGTCACTGATGGGTCAACTGACGATTCCCCGGAAATCATAAAAAAACATGAAGGAATTCAACTATTTCATTCCCCAGAAAGGAAAGGGAAAATTCATGCTGTAAACCGCGTGATGAAATTGATTACTACACCCATCATTGTCTTTTGCGATGCCAATACACTATTGAATACACAAGCTTTAAGGAACATCGTTCGACATTATCAACTTTCAAATGTCGGAGGTGTTGCTGGTGAGAAGAGAATTTTCAAAAAAGAAGAAGATAATGCTTCAGGCGCAGGTGAAGGCCTCTATTGGAAATATGAATCTTTTCTAAAAAAGAAAGACTCGGATCTTTACTCGGTAGTCGGTGCTGCAGGAGAACTTTTTTCTATTCGCAAAGAACTCTTTGAAGAGCCAGCCGAAGACATGATTATTGAAGATTTTTACTTGTCTGTAAAGATCGTTACCCGTGGCTATCGATTCATTTATGAACCAGAAGCCTATGCTACTGAGACCGCCTCAGTCTCAGTAAAAGAAGAGTGGAAACGCAAAGTCAGAATATGCGCTGGTGCATTCCAGGCTATGGGAAAACTTCTGTTTGTATTGAATCCATTCAAATTTGGTCTATTTAGTTTTCAATATTTTTCACATCGCGTACTTCGATGGACGTTGGCTCCCCTATCCTTACCTCTTATTTTCATAAGTAATTTTATTTTGGCATTTCAAGGCATCACATATTTGGGTGTATTGGTTTGCCAAATTCTGTTTTATGGATTCGCCTATCTGGGCTTTGTCTATCAGAACAAGAACGTTTCCATTAAAGGCTTCTTTGTTCCCTATTACTTTACTGTAATGAACTTGGCGGTTTATTGGGGTTTTGTCAAGTTTATAAGAGGTAAACAATCCGTCCTTTGGGAAAAAGCCGTTCGTAGTTAAACCCATGCGCAAACCATGGAGGCACAATTGGATGATTTTATGCTAAAAGGCTAAGATTGTACCAAAACGCAGGTAATAAATCTATTGGACTAGCCTTCACAACCATTTTAGGTTCATCGGTAATTAAAAATCTTTGCTCAAAGTCTAAAAATCTTTGCGAAAGCAGGTATTACACCTATCTTGAAATCCCATTTTAGTTGGCTCCACTGGGGGATTAGACATGTGTACTATTTTCAGGTTATTAAACCTTTTAAGGGGCCATTGCTAAGCTATTTTTGGGAAAGCAAATTGCATTTTAGAACGTACATCTTTTATGGCGACTCAAGACATAGACATTGCAGACCTCAAAAGGATTACAGAACTTATTCAGTCTAAACACGGATATGATTTCAGGAACTACGCCATGTCTTCTTTTAAGAGAAGAATGTTGCGAATGCTTGATTTAAAGAACCTGACGGTAGAGTCTCTGATCAAAAAACTAACGGAAAATCCAGCATTTATTGATGAATTCCTAGACGAACTTACTGTTAACGTAACGGAAATGTTTCGCGATCCAGGCTTTTGGCGCGTCATGCGCGATGAAATCATTCCTGGCATTTTATTAAACCACAAGCAATTCAAAATATGGCATGCAGGCTGCTCTTCGGGTGAAGAAGTGCTTTCCATGGCCATTCTTTTGAAGGAAATGGGTATTCATGAAGATGTTACCCTTTACGCCACAGACTTGGACACCAACATTCTGGAGAAAGCAAAGGCGGCTACCTACCCCATCAAGAACATGGAACTGAATGAGAAAAATTACATTCGGTTAGAGGGTAAGGGATCTCTAAAAGATTATTATAAAGAGGAAAGTGGAAAAGCTGTTTTTGATAAATCCTTATTAAAGAATGTCACCTTTAGAAAGCACGACCTTGTGGTTGGAGAACTTTTTAACAAATTCGATCTCATTCTATGCAGGAACGTGATGATCTATTTCAATCAAACCTTGCAAAATGAGGTGCTTAAGAAATTTCATGACAGTTTATTTAAATATGGCTACCTGGCCATCGGCTCGAAGGAGTCGTTGATCTGGTGTGACATCGCTTCGAAATTCATTGTGGTGAATAACGAAGAAAAGGTTTATAAAAAGATAAAGGATTAGGGAAGCTTAGCCCATGAATAAATACAACTTAAATAACAGCTACAAGGCCGTTGTTATAGGAGGATCAGCAGGCAGCTTCCAGGGAATTGTGAAGATATTATCACAATTGCCGCAAGGTTTTCCGTTGCCCATCATCATGTGCCTTCATCGGTTGAAGCATGTGAGAAATGGCTTCGTAGAGGCATTATCATTGAAAAGCGTGATTCAGGTTACAGAACCATACGACAAAGAAAGTATTAAGAAGGGCGGAGTTTATCTGGCACCTTCCAACTACCATATGTCTGTGGAGTTAGGAAATCATTTTGCCATGTCTACAGAAGAAATGGTGAACAACTCAAGACCTGCTATAGACATCACTTTGGGTACAGCCGCATTTGTTTATAAGGATAAGTTGATTGGTATTTTATTATCAGGTGCAAACCGAGATGGTGGACTGGGTATGAAGCACATAAAGGATAGAGGGGGACTTACCATTGTGCAAGAGCCAACCGAATGCATGATTGATACCATGCCCAAGGCTGCTTTAGCGCTTACTAAGATTGACCATGTGATGAAGGTAGATTTGATAATCGATTTTTTAAAAGAACTAGATAAGCAATACAGATGATCAACCGATTTCTAAATTCCTTAAAAGACCCCACCAGGCTAAGCCTGATAGTAACCGTCTTTTTCTTTGCCGGAATTCTGGCGTCTGCATATGTCATGTATACGTTGCCACACGACATGATGTTCAGCCAGGCCATTGACGTTCATAATATGTCATTGGCTCAGGGCGTATTTATGAAACTTTTCATCGTTACTGGTTTGACTTTTCTTATTGGTGTTGCCGCTATTAACATCGGTTCACGTGCCAAAAGGGAGGTCATTGTTTACCGAGAAAAGAAAAAGGATTCAACAGATACCACCGGGCAGTTGACTAACAGCGAAGGTGAATTGGAATCAAGTGATACCACTTCTTTCCGTGCAACCATTCAAAAATTAAAAGGAGAGAAAGAAATTTTTCAGGAAGGTCTTAACTTGCTTTGCAAGCAAATAGATGCCGGACAGGGCGCACTTTATAAAGTGGCCATTTCTAATGACAAACGTATTTTGCAAATGACAGCCGGATATGCCATTAGCCTTGTTGAAAGTAATATCATTCGGTTTGAATTTGGAGAAGGCCTGGTTGGACAAACAGCATCGCTTGGTAAAAGCATGTACATCGAAGATGTGCCAACTGGCTATATCAATATTCTTAGCGGTTTAGGAAGTGCGTCACCCAATTATTTATTTATGATCTCATTAAAAAAAGCTGGGGAAGTGATGGCCGTTGTTGAACTGGCTACATTTACTCCTCTGAAAGAGAACACGAGAAAACAATTGGAGGAAATGGCACAGGTTTTAGTTGAACTAGTAAACTAATTAGAACGTCTACGGCATGTTTAGAAATATAAAAATAAGCGCCAAGATCACTGGACTTGTGCTCATCCTTGCGATTATCACCGTGGTGACGATCAGTTTTTTAACCTACGACATCAATCGTGAAGCCGCAATCGATAAGCTGAACACAAATCTTTCTGTGGTGGCTGACAACAGGACAGGACTATTAAATACTCATTTGGAAAAGGCTGTTTCCTCAATGAAGCTGCTTCAAAATTCTGAAACAATAAAAAATAATTTAAGTGGAATCGCAAGCACTGCCCCAGCTGGTGATGGAGGAATGGACTTGACGGCATTGATGGGTGGCAGCTCCGATGAAAGTGACACAGCAGTTCAAAGTGATCCTCTAACTGAACACCTAATTAGTCTTAAAGAGATTTATTCATTTGATCAAGTCTTGATTACCGATGCAAAAGGCCTTATTACAGCATCCACGGATGAACAACTTAAGAAGGGAAATAATATACCAAACCCAGATGCTTCATTCTTTGATCTGGCGTCAAAAGAAGTTCATTTCAGCAGTGTAAAAAAAGACGGAAACAACTACTCTGTTTTTGTAGGTGCTCCGATTGACGCTCATTTGCTCATTGCAAAAATCAATTTAGATGAGCCCTTCAAATTTCTTGCAGACATCCACGGTTTGGGGAATACAGGAGAAACTTTTGTAGCAAAACAAGACCCTCTCACAAAAAAAATAATTCTGTTAAGCCCGCTTCGCAATGATCCGGGTGCCGTTCAGAAATTATTAAATGCAGATTCAAAATTAGGCGCCACCATACTAACAGCTCTGGAAAACAAAAGTGGGTCAGGCTTAACCACCGATTATCGAAACAAAGAAGTAGTTGCAGTCTGGAGGAAAATCAACATTGCTAATTGGGCGCTCATCACAAAAATTGATGCTGATGAGGTTAATTCTCAGGGCAAGTTGCTGACACGCACGTATGTTTTAGCTGGCTTGACTATCATATTAATGTCCGTGGCTTTGTCTATGATTTTTGCACGAACTCTTACACAGCCTCTTAATACGATGAGAAACACGCTGGAGATGGTTTCAAAAGGAGTGCTTCCAGAAAAATCGGATAATAAAACAAGTGATGAATTTGGGCAGATGGCCTTCAAAGTAGATGACTTGGTGGATGCCTTAAAAAACAACGCTGACTTTGCGCAAAAAGTAGGAGAAGGAAAATTCGATGCCGCCTTTCAGCCAGCCAGCGAGAATGATGCATTAGGTCTTGCCCTGATGAACATGCGCGACAACCTTGTTGAAAATGAGAGAAGAGATACCGAACGTAACTGGATTGTGCGTGGTGTAGCAGAAGTAGGAGAAATACTTCGCTTGCATGATACCATTGAAGCATTGGGTGACGATGTGGTCAAGTTTATTATTGGCAAGATAGGAGCCATTCAAGGCGCATTTTATGTGGTGAATGATGAAGGAGCTGAAAAACAGATAGAACTTCGCACTAGTTTCGCCTACAATCGAAAGAAATACCTAAAGAGAAATTTCCGGTTCGCTGAAGGATTAGTTGGCCAGGCGGCCATTGAACAAGATACCGTTATGCGCACAGAAGTGCCAGATGATTACAT
Organism: Bacteroidia bacterium; assembly: GCA_031414855.1. Classification (GTDB taxonomy): domain Bacteria; phylum Bacteroidota; class Bacteroidia; order Cytophagales; family Cyclobacteriaceae; genus ELB16-189. The sequence goes on from JANOQK010000304.1 coordinate 6,595, forward strand.
GAGCATAACTTCTGGTATCCTGGGGGATCAGAAACCAAAATGCGTTCTAATTGTACCCTTAATTACAAACGAAGAGGTTTATGGTGTGCTGGAATTTGCCGGTTTCAAAAAATTTGATCCTTCCCAGGTAAAGTTTGTGCAAGAGCTCAGTTTGATCCTCGCTCGCACCGTCTTTAACATTAAAGTAAACGAGCGCACACGCAAATTGCTGGCCGAATCACAGGCGATGAGTGGTGAGTTAAAAGAAAAACAAGAAGTGCTTCGCCAGAATGCCGAAGAGATGCAGGCAACTCAGGAAGAACTGAAGCATTCAAACATTAAACTAGAGGAGCAAATTGAAGAAGTGAACCGAACTCAGAAACGGATGCAATTGTTGCTGGAAAATGCTTCTGAGGTCATCACTATATACGAAGAGGACGGAGCCATCCGCTACATCTCCCCTTCTGTTGAAACCATCCTGGGTTTTACGCAAAAGGAAATGCAGGGCACCAATGACATCAATAATGTTCACCCCGATGGGCGAGAGGTCTATCAAAATATTTTCAAACAACTTGGCGAAAATCCAGATCAAAAAGTCACCTTCCAATTTGAATACAAAACAAAAACTGGTGAGTACATCTGGTTGGAGTCGACCGGAACGAACTTCATGTCCAACCCTGCTATTCATGGATATATTCTGAATTCCAGAGACATTACAGAACGAAGAAGAGCAGAACAAGAGCAACGGATGCGCAGTAAAATGCAGGCACTCTCCGAAAACTCACTCGACCTTATCACCCGATTGGAAAA
>JANOQK010000305.1:0-6127 GCA_031414855.1 Bacteroidia bacterium
CAGCAACTATTCCCTTGCCTGTTACCAGTTTAAATCGTTCATCTAGATTTTTTAATCCTATGTGAGAAGAGTGTGCTCGATTCTTTCTTTCCAATACAGAGTTGCTTACAACCAATTGACCGTCTTGAATATCCACGTCTATATGCATAGGTTTCTTCTCACTGATCTCATTATGCTTGACGGCATTTTCAAAAGCGACAAACACGGAAGTAGGTGGGATAAGAAAATCTTTTACAGCCGTTCCGTTGAATCTTTTCTTAATGATAAGTGCATTTCCAAAACGAAGATGAAGCAGGTCGGTGTACTTATTCGTGAAATCCAACTCATCATCCAATAAAACAAGGGTTTGATCTTTTTGACTGAGAATGTAACGGTAGACTTCTGCTAGGTTCTCAGTAAACTCTAATGCTTTGCCAGAATCAACTTTTATCAGATGCGTGAGCGTGTTCAGTGAGTTGAACATAAAATGTGGATCAATCTGATTTTTAAGTGCCGACAACTCTGCTTCTGCTTTGGCTCGCTGCAGTTCTGCGTTTTTGATTTGTTCACCTTCCTGTTCTTTAACCATAAAGACCGTCTCATATACATGGGTAACAAACAGAACAGAAATAACATTGATCAAAGACACCACTAAGATCACATCCCATTTTATAGCATTAAATCCCGCAAAGTTATACCACATGCACAGCCATGCGATTGTTAATGGAGTAGTGTAAAAAATATTGTTCATGAAGAGCAGCACCAGTTTTTCGATAGGTTTGTCAAACCACGTGAAGCGTTTGCGCGTTCGAAAAAGTAAATAGCGATTGCCCTGCCAGATGAGGCCAGCCAGTGTGACAAAATAGACATACCCTACCCAGTAACGAATGTCAGTGAAAGGAATGTCGCCAAACAAGCCGGTTAGGTTGGGAATGAAAATGCCAAAAACTGGTATGCCAACCAGCCTGATGGTATTGTCGTTGAGTTTTACCTCTTGTTTCTCCTTATTTACTTCCGGTTCGGTCACGTTTTATTCCGGTTCAGTTGATCCGTCAAATTTCGTATTTATAAAGTTCGCAATTTCAACGTATCAAACGATTTCCTTTACCAAAGAATATACCAACTATCATTACTCGTTAAATAAACTAATATTCCCTAAGCCTAAACTCGACAACTATGGATGTTCAATTAAACTACCTCGCGCTTTTTGTCGCGGCACTTTCCACTTTCCTTATTGGCGGATTGTGGTATTCACCAGCAGTATTCGGCAAAGCCTGGATGCGTGAAAATGGATTCAAAGAAGAAGATATGAAAGGTGGTAACATGGTGAAGATCTTTGGTCTTTCCTTTTTACTGGCTGCTATCTCAGCTGTTAACCTGGCCATGTTTATGGGTCCGGAGAACGATCCAGCCATGGGAGCACTTTGGGGTTTCTTGGCAGGCACAGGTTGGGTAGCCACTTTCGTGGGAACGCATTACCTGTTTGAGCGCAAGTCGTTTACTTTGTTTTTGATCAATGCTGGTTATAGCGTGGTGGCACTTACGATCATGGGTATCATCATAGCCGCCTGGAAATAACGGTAATCCTATCGGCTAAACTTTCTCAGAGGATGATATGATTTGATTTATCAGTATTCGATCGTACCTTCCTTTCAAAGTTTATTTTATGAAGTGGAGAGGAAGAAGAGAAAGCGGGAATGTGGACGACCAACGCGGTGGCGGAGGTGGAATGGGTGGTCTGCCAATTAAGGGTGGCATTGGCTTAGTTATCATTGTTGTCGTGATTGGATTGATCACCGGCAAAAATCCGTTGACGTTGTTGCAAAGTTTGCCCATCGAAGATGGAAATAGCGTTTCAATCACCCCTTATCAAGCAACCCCAGAGCAAGAAGAATTAACTCAATTTATAAAAGTAGTTCTGGCCGACACGGAAGATGTGTGGCACACGTTAATGCCAGACTATCGTGAACCGACATTGGTCTTGTTTAGTGGATCGGTGCAATCTGGCTGCGGAACTGCCGATGCCTCATCGGGTCCATTCTATTGCAGCGAGGATGAAAAGCTATACATCGATTTGGTTTTTTATCAGGAGCTTAAGGATCGTTTTAACGCCCCTGGTGACTTTGCCCAGGCGTATGTGATTGCTCATGAAGTCGGTCATCATGTGCAACACCTTTTAGGAATTACCGACAAGGTGCATGCGGCAAGAAGTGAGCTTAGCGAGGAGGAATACAATAAGTTATCCGTTCGCCTGGAACTGCAAGCCGATTTTCTTGCCGGGGTTTGGGCGCATCATGCCAACGAACTTCACGATATGATTGAGCAAGGTGATTTTGAAGAAGCCATCAACGCGGCTAGTGCCATCGGTGATGACAGGCTACAGAAACAATTTCAGGGCCAAGTTACGCCAGACTCTTTTACACATGGTACTTCTGAGCAGCGTGTGCGGTGGTTTACCAAAGGCTACAAGACGGGCGATACCTCGCAAGGCGACACATTTAAAACAGAGAATCTTTAAACGCATTTCATTAGGGCAAAATCCTTTGCCTCACTACCTTTGGCTGCAATGGATCAACAGTATTTGTCTGGATTTGGTGAGGTACTCTTGTTTATTGTAGCTGGGCTAGTTTTTGTCCTGATCACCTTGTTGATCTCCAGATTGATTCGCCCCAATCGCCCCAATGCACAAAAACTTTCTACCTATGAAAGTGGTGAAGAGCCACAAGGCCTTGCTTGGGTGCAATTCAATCTTCGGTTTTATGTGTTGGCATTAATCTTTCTTCTATTTGAAGCAGAGATTATTTTTCTTTTTCCATGGGCAACGGTATTCGCCAAAAAAGAATTGTTGGAACAAACTAATGGTGCGTGGGGATGGTTTACGTTAATAGAGATGATCATCTTTATTTTGATATTGGCATTGGGCCTTGCTTATGCGTGGGTCAATGGACATTTGGATTGGGTGAAGCCTGAACCAAAACCAACAGGGTATATTTCATCAGTTCCGAAAAGTTTTTACGAAAGTATCAATCAGAAATTTTCAGGTCATCAAAAACCGAAAGACAACACTCCGTTATGAAAGGTTTACTCGATCAGCAATTTGAGCACGGAGGCGTAATCATCACTAAAGTGGATGACTTGTTGAATTGGGCACGATTGTCTTCTTTATTTCCAATGACCTTTGGGTTGGCTTGCTGTGCGATTGAGTTCATGAGTACCGGCACAACAGTATATGACATGGACCGTTTTGGCATGGCACCACGGGCTTCGCCTCGTCAGGCAGATTTGATGATTGTGGCTGGGACAGTAACTTTTAAAATGGCCGATCGCATCAAACGACTTTATGAGCAAATGGCGGAGCCACGTTATGTGATATCGATGGGGTCATGTTCAAATTGTGGCGGGCCGTATTGGCAACATGGTTATCATGTGGTGAAGGGTGTGGATCGAATTATTCCTGTAGATGTGTATGTGCCTGGCTGCCCACCACGACCAGAAGCTTTGATTGGAGGTTTTCTGAAATTGCATGAAAAGATCAGAAGTGAAAGTATTGCCGCGCCAAAGGCGATTGAGAGATTGTTGGAAAAGCAAGAATTACAAAACAGTTAGATTTCGTAACTTAACCTTATGAAAAGTTCAGCAATTAATATTGATGCAGAGATTTTAGGAGGAACCCCTGTTTTTAGAGGCACACGTGTTCCTGTTCAGTCATTATTTGATTGGTTAGAGACAGAGACCCTTGAAGAATTCCTGGAAAACTTCCCTTCCGTTACAAAAGAGCACGCGTTGGAAGTCCTTCATTTAGCAGAAAGATTGGTAACCAATGAAAAGATTCTGAATGAAAATCTTGATGGATGAGAACCTTCCTAAAAAATTGAAGTTTGGTTTTGATGCGAGACACGAGGTTTCTTCGGTACGGGATTTAGGGTGGGTTGGTAAAAAAAATGGAGAACTTCTGGGTTTGATGACACTAAATGGATTTGAAGGATTTATTACCATCGACAAGAATCTTGCCAACCAACAGAACCTCAAACGTTTTTCAATCGGTGTTTTTGTTTTGAACGCAAAGAATAGCAAGATTCAAACACTTAGTCTATTCCTTCCTAAATTGAATCAATATATAAATGATCCATCTGCTGACCAGCTGGTCATTGTAAATATTTGAAAATATGACACTGGTTGACATAAAAAATATTTTGAACAATAGTCTCGAGATACCATTGGACTTGTCGGAAAGTCCAAACTCGTATCCTCTTGCATTATCTATTCAATCAAAGGATCTCCTTTTTATTTGTGATGAACTTCATAAAAACTCTTCTACTTACTTCGACATGCTTTCATGTGTTACAGGTATCGACAATGGAGTAGAAGCTGGAACAATGGAGGTGATCTATAATTTATATTCAATTCCTTTCCACACTTCTTTAATGCTAAAGGTTGTTCTTCCACGCAAAAACCCGGAAGTAGAAAGTGTTAACAGCATCTGGATGTCAGCCAACTGGATGGAGCGTGAAGTGTTTGATATGTATGGCATTCACTTTAAAAATCACCCAGACCTCAGAAGAATTCTAATGCCAGCCGATTGGGAAGGAAATCCATTGCGGAAAGATTATAAACACGAAGAGTACTACAGAGGTATCAAGGTAGAATACTAAAAACCAAATGCCTAAGCCCTAATGCCTAAGTCCTATAATGTCAAAAGTTCAATACACATATAAAGAAGATAACTTAATTGATTCGGAGCCGAACAAGTTCAAAGCCAGTGAACTGAAGTCGGAGGAGATGATCATTAATCTTGGACCACAGCATCCATCTACTCACGGAGTGTTGAGGCTTGAAGTTATCTCGGATGGAGAAGTAATCAAGGATGTGGTTCCGCACATTGGTTATCTACATCGCTGCTTTGAAAAACATGCAGAGAATCTTCCGTACAATCAAATTATTCCCTTTGTAGATCGAATGGATTATGTGGCTGCCATGAACTCGGAACATGCTTACGCGATGGGTGTGGAGAAAATGCTCGGTATCAACGAACAAATTCCAAAGCGAGTTGAATATATAAGAGTGTTGGTGGCGGAGATGAATCGCATTGCCTCTCATTTAATAGCGATCGGCACGTATGGCCTTGATTTAGGGGCCTTCACACCTTTCTTTTGGGTAATGCGCGACCGTGAGCATATTTTACGCTTGCTGGAGTGGGCGAGTGGCGCCAGGCTACTCTATAATTATATATGGATCGGTGGTTTGTTCTACGACCTGCCGGTTGGCTTTGAAAATCGGTGTAAAGAGTTTATCACCTATTTCCGCCCTAAAGTAGATGAATTGGAAAAAATCCTAATTAATAATAAAATCTTTATTGATCGCACGGCTAATGTAGGTGTGCTTCCATTAGACCTCGCGATTAATAGTGGAATTACTGGCCCCATGCTTCGCGCCTCAGGTTTGCGTTTTGATTTGCGCAGAGTGGATGGCTATTCTGTTTATCCGGAACTTGATTTTGAAATTCCAATAGGAGAAGGCAAGATGGGAACATTGGGAGATTGTTGGGACAGAAGTTGGATACGGCTTTTTGAAATACGGGAGTCGCTGAAGATCATGGATCAGTGTTTGGAAAGGCTAACCGGTGATCACAAGCGCACAAAAGATTTTGATCCCCAGGCATTGGTGCCAAAAAAGATAAGACCAAAACCGCAGGACATGTATGTGCGGGCTGAAAATTCTAAAGGTGAACTGGGTTTCTTCTTTCGAGCGGACGGCAAAAGCGATATTCCGTTTCGATGTAAAGTAAGAGCGTGTTCATTTGTTAATCTATCAGTTCTTCCTGAAATAAGCCGCGGAGTTTTGATTGCCGATCTTATTGCCATACTAGGCTCAATTGATATTGTGCTGGGAGAAGTAGATCGATAATTATCTCAGAAGAGCATCCCTATTTCGGAGCCATACTGCTTTTTGCATTTTTTTGTAGGCTCGAAAATTGAAATGAATTGAGGCTGCCATGGGAACATAAGCGCCTATCAAGAGACCCAAAGCAAGTTTGTCCTGATCTGTGTTAAAGCCAACAACTAGAGAGGTAATAAAAACTGCCAATCCAACTCTAGCATAAAGTCTGCTCTTTTTAACTTCTGATTGATATATTTTAAATGCTTTCATC
>JANOQK010000306.1:0-2671 GCA_031414855.1 Bacteroidia bacterium
CCTTTACCTGGGGCTTGCATCACTAGGTGGAGGACTCATTGGTTCGTTCCTTGCTTCAACAGTGCCAGACGAAGTATTCAACAAAATATTTGTTGGTGTTATGATCTTTTCCGTATTCCTGATTTTGTACGATCCATTCAAATCAAAAGGTGAAGAGAAACTAGATGCGAGGAGTCAGTGGATTGGAGCCTTCTTCTTTCTATTTATTGGAGTGTATGGAGGATTTGTGCAAGCAGGAATAGGTTTCTTAGTAATTGCGGTTTTGAGTCTTGTCAATAATCTAAGTTTAACAAAAAGCAACTACGTAAAAGTATTTGCTGCTATTGTTTATACCGGTGCATCAGTGGCCGTGTTTGCCTATCAGGGAAAGATTGTTTGGAAGATTGGTTTGATCCTCGCCATTGGCCATGCGCTGGGTGGATGGTTTGCCAGTCGCTGGTCGGTAAAAGCAGGAGACGTGTGGATCAAGCGCGTGATGATTGTTTCTGTTATCGCTATGGCGATTAAACTTTGGTTTTTTTAAAACAAGGAATTAACTTTTGTGCCATGCAAAAACTAATACTCTATTTCTCTGTCCTGATTTGCTTTGCAAACTGTCAGTCTAAAAAGACAACAGAAAATAAAATGAACTACTATCAGGAAAAATATCGCCCGGCTTATCACTTTACACCCGAGAAAAACTGGATGAACGATCCCAATGGTTTAGTGTATTATGAAGGCGAGTATCATCTATTCTATCAATACAATCCTTACGGGAGTACTTGGGGTCATATGAGCTGGGGTCATGCTGTAAGCAAAGACCTTTTGCATTGGGAACATTTACCGGTGGCTCTTGAAGAATATCCTGATCCATTAATAGGAGACAGCACCATGATTTTTTCAGGCACCGCGCTAATTGACCAAAATAATACCAGTGGTTTGTGTGAAGGGAAGGGTTGCATGATCGCCATTTATACTTCACATGTACATAAAAATGGGGAAGGCAAAATGCAACATCAAAGCTTAGCATTTAGCAATGACAAAGGTCGTACTTGGAAACGATATGATAAAAATCCAATCCTTGATATTAAGCGTAAAGACTTTCGCGATCCAAAAGTATTTTGGTACGAGCCTCAGCAAAAATGGGTAATGGCAACCGTCATTCCAGATCTGTTTAAAGTACGTTTCTATGAATCCAAAAATCTTCTGGAGTGGAAACAACTCAGCGAGTTCGGCCCATTGGGTGACACCACACGCATTTGGGAATGCCCAGATCTTTATCCATTGCCAATTGAAGGTAATCCCGGGAAAACAAAATGGATGCTCTCACTCTCTGGTGGCCATCCACAAGGACCAAAGTTTGTAGGCATGCAATATTTTGTAGGGCAATTTGATGGAACAAGCTTTACACCTGATGATCCAAAGCAAGCAGCTTTACATGTAGATCATGGAAAGGATTTTTATGCTGGCATAGTTTATAATAACATTCCTAAACAAGATGGCAGAACCATTATGATTGGCTGGATAAATAATTGGACGTATGGAAAACAAATACCAACATTACCCTGGCGGAGTGCCATGTCAATACCCCGAAGACTTTCCCTTAAAGAAGCTGACAATGGACTTCGTCTTATTCAAAACCCTGTAAAAGAAATAGAAAGTCTGCGCACAGAAATGCTTACAGATTCGATTTCATCAGAAAGCTCCGCTGAAATTGAAATAGAACTCAATACCGATTCTGATGAGACTGGTATAAAATTATTCAAAAGCGAATTGGAGGAAACTATTATTGGTTACCGTTCGAAAGATCACATCCTGTTTCTGGATAGGAGAAAATCCGGTAACGTAAATTTTAATCCTGACTTTGCCAGCATTGAAGAAGTGAATGTAATTCCAGTAGACGGGAAAATTAAACTTCACATTTTCATCGATCAATCCATTATCGAAGTGTTTGCAAATGATGGCGATGCAACCATTGCCGACTATGCATTTCCTGAAAAGGCCGATTATAAAATTGAAACCTATTCGAAAGGAGGCAAATCACCAGTATTCAAACTTTGGAAATTGAAATCAGTGTGGATAAATAAGTAAATTCAGTTAAGGTTTGTAGATGATTTCAGATTCAAAGTGCCCAATCTTACCCAACCAGAAAAAGCATTTGCCGAAATTTATAGCAATTTGTTCATCTTCATTCTTAGTTTGCCAAACGGTGACATTAATACCGTCTATTTTTTCAACATTGCGGTCTATATAGTTAAAGCGAAAGCCTGAAAGTTTTGGAAGGTTGCCAAAACCAATCCCACCCCTTTTAGATGGAATACCGAAACCTTGCGAGAATGAAGTTGCTGAGAGAAGGGTTAACAGAGAGAAAAATAAAATGCGAACGGACATAATTTCTGGTTTAGTCCTTAGACTGCATTTAAAAAAAGATTGCGCCATGCTAAACATTCAAGGCTAAACTCTGTTTTATCATCAAAACATACATATTAATTTCAAAATGAATACAGAAGTTACGAATCATTCCGTTGTCCGGGCATTTAAACATGCCGTCATCAAATCCGTAGATGCTCATCCGCATGTCGCAATAGTGGAGGCTACCTCCACTTATATACCGATCGAAGAATTTAAAGAAATTTTCAATGCAATTGGTGAATTGGTAAAAAAAGGATTTAAACTGAAACGTACATTGGTG
>JANOQK010000307.1:0-16185 GCA_031414855.1 Bacteroidia bacterium
TTTTTTAAAACTTGAGGTGTATTCAAACAAGGGTGAAAAGCTCATCGATCCTAATCCAGAGCTTAGCAATCTTTCTTCCAACCAACAAAATAGAGACAGAGTTCAACCAAACTATCTGGTGGACTTACAAGGCATTGCGAAATTTCCCATGATTGGAGAAATAAAGTTAGATGGCCTCACGCTAAGGCAAGCGGAAGAACTTATTGAAAAGGAATATCAAAAATATTTCAAAGAGCCTTTTACGTTGCTTTCGTATGCAAATAAGAGGGTTGTTGTGCTAGGTGCCCCAGGTGGACAATTGATTCCTTTAGTAAATCAAAATGTAAACCTTGTAGAAATTCTTGGTATAGCAAAGGGCCTGGATAATTTGGCAAAAGCCCAAAATATTAGGGTACTTAGGAAAGAACAAGTATTTCTTATTGACTTGAGTACCATTGAAGGTTATAAAAGTGGTAACATACTCATCGAACCTGGAGATATCATTTATGTTGAGCCCATTCGCAGACCAGTCAGCGAAGCGTTCAAAGATTATGCGGGTATAATCAGTTTGGCTATAAGTGTCTATTTGCTCATTGTAGTGAACAACCCATAAGTTTCGAGAACCATTGGAAACCCCTACTAAATTCAAAAAAATAGATGCTACTCCTGAGGGAATAGATATTGAAAAACTGGGGGTAGTTTTTCGTAAAAATTTGCTGTCGATAATCTTAATTTTTCTTTTCGCCAATTTTGTGGCTTACCTCACGATTCGATGGACCAAAGATCTTTATGAATCGGTATCAGAGCTTAAACTTGATACCAAACAAAATGCGACTGGATTAGGAATAAAAAGTATGGTTGAGGACCAGAACTTGAATATTATCGCTGGTGAAATTGAGCAAATAAAGTCAAAACTATTTTTCACCAGAGTGATAGATTCCCTAGATCTGAAAATAAGTTACTACAGCATAGGGAAAGTGCTCAACGATGAAATGTATAAGCGAAGCCCTTTTCATGTGAAGCACTTCGTGAAAACAAATATGCCCTATGACCAGCCGATCTATTTCAACTTCACTGACAATAATTCTTATGAGATCCAAATTGGAAAGAAGGGCTCAACTTTAAAAGGAAAACTTGGAGAAAAATTAGTAAGCGAAGACTTCGAGCTGATTATTGTAGCTAATGATTTTCAAAATAATAAAGATGAAAATGATTATTTTTTTACAGTTAACAGTCGTGAAGCCCTATTGAATTATCTGGCCAGAAATACTTCCGTCACCCCTCTTAGTTTCAGTGCCAATACGATTCAGATATCTTTCCAGGATTTCAATGGCTTAAAAGCACGAGATATCGTGAATAAAATTGATTCGCTTTACCTACGATATAGCAATGAACAAAACAACCTAACGAACAAGCAAAAAATTGACTGGCTTAACAATGAATTGGTACAAGTGGAACGGAAAATGGGAGATTTTGAGAACTACTTTGAGAATTTTACGCTACAAAACAAAAGTGTGAATGTAGATGATGATCTTAAAAGAACTATTTACTTAATAAGCAAGATAGATTCACAACGCTACGAGTTAAACAAGCGAATGGTAGAATTGAATGCGCTACTAGATGGATTAAGAACTGGCAATTATTCTATACCTATTGAACAAAAGCCGTTTCTGCCAGATTACCTGAATGCTAAAATTGAGAATCTTCAAAATATGGTACGCGACCAAAATCGATTAGGTCTGGCGTATAATGAAAACACATTTGCCTTCAAGCGCAGTAATAATGAGTTAAGTACACTTCAAAATCAGGTATTCACTCAACTAACCGAATTAAAAAAGGAGTGGCTTATTTTGTCCATTGAATTGAATAAGAAAAAGGAAAGGTTAGAGTTGGAATTTGCTTCTATGCCGGATAAGAATACTAAGTTTTCAAAAAATCTGCGGTTCTATAAGTTGTATGAAGAGTTTTACCTTTCCATGATGAAGTCGAAAGCTGAATTCGAAATTGCACAAGCAGGTAGCACACCCGACTTTAAAATTCTTTCTTCAGCAACACTCCCAACGGCCCCGATATCTCCAAAAAAATTAATGATACTTGGCATTGGCCTTGTGGCTGGCATCGTATTTAATTTCTTTTTTATTGGCTTGCTGTATTTACTCAACAATAAAATCACCAGCATCCAAGAGTTGGAGAAAGTTACCTCACTGCCGGTTTTGGGCGTCATTCCGGTCACCAATTACTTAAGCACTTCGCCATTTCATGTAATAGAAAATCCCAAATCAATATTAAGTGAAGCGATAAGAACATTGCGCACTAACCTTGATTTCTTTTTATCCAGTGGCAATAAGAAAGTGATTTCGATTTCCTCTACGATTTCAGGAGAAGGTAAATCTTTTCTTGCATTAAATTTAGGTGGGGTACTGGCGTTGTCCAGAAAAAAAGTCGTCTTACTCGATTTGGATATGAGGAAGGCGAAAAATAATCTTCCATTTTTAATACCAGATCAAAGCCAGGGGGTTAGCACAATTCTGATTCAAAAAAATACGTGGAAGGAGTGCATCATAAAAACATCGCTGGAAAATTTTGATTATCTGCCAGCTGGTCCGCAGCCTCCTAACCCTTCCGAGCTCCTTCTAAATGGAGAGTTTTCAAATCTCCTCGAAGAATTAAAAGAGCACTACGATTACATTGTATTAGACACCCCACCGATTGGTCTAGTCACTGATGGTATTATGGCAATGAAACGATCTGATCTTTCCATATATGTAGTCAGAGCCAATTACTCACATAAAAATTTCATTAACAGCCTTCATCGCACCATTGCCATCAATAAGTTCACCAACATAGCTGTAGTCTTGAATTCCGTACCATCAACCGGAAAATCATATGGTTATGCGTACTATCAAGAGAAATCTGCAAAGAAAAAATGGTGGAACAATTTAATTAAAGCCTAAGTGTTTTCGATTTTCAAATCAACACCTAAAAAGGTCTCACGTCCATTAATAGTTGACATTCATTCACACCTATTGCCCGGCTTGGATGATGGTGTGAAAACATTTGAGGAGTCATGGGAAATTATCCGCAGGTTTGAAGATCTGGGATATCATAAACTAATCACGACCCCGCATATTATGAATGATTATTACCGTAACACCCCATCAGTCATTTTATCTAAGAAGGAAGAGTTACTTGATTTTCTCAAGGCTAAAAATAGTATTATCCATCTTGAGGCTGCAGCTGAATATTATCTGGATGAAAGCCTGATTCAATCAGTTGAGAACCAGGATACATTATTGACATTTGGTTCACCCAGGTATTTACTATTCGAGACAAATTTTCTGACTGAGCCTTATCAGCTAAAAGATTTCATTTTTAAGGTAACTACCCAACGTTATAAACCAGTATTAGCTCATCCGGAACGATATGAGTATTTGAATAATGATATTAAAAAGCTTGAGGACTTACGTAATCGTGGTGTGCTTTTTCAATTGAATATCCTTTCTCTGATTGGATTTTATTCAAAGCCAATACAAAAAATGGCTGAACGAATGATTGATTTGGGATGGGTGGATTTCATTGGAAGTGATTGTCATAATGAGCAATACTCAATGCTGCTCGAAAAGGCGCAACGGACTAAATTTTTCAAGAAGGCATTAGATCTTCCTCTCTTAAATGATAGTCTAGTATGATTGCAATAACAGGGGCAAGTGGATTGCTAGGCAGGTTTGTTGCAGAAAGGTTTCTTTCAGAAGGTGAACATGTGATTGCACTAAAACGGAAAGATAGTAATATCAATGTATTTAGTCAGCATAAAAATATGAATTGGTTGGAGGCGGATGTCAGTGATTCAACTGCCTTAAGCGAATCATTTAAAGGTGTCAGTACCGTCATACATTCAGCGGCAATGGTTTCGTTTAATCCGCGAAGAGCAAAGGAGGTTTACGAAACAAACGTGACAGGCACACGAAACGTGGTGGATGCTTGTCTCTCATCAGGTGTCAAAAAATTAATTCACATAAGCTCTGTTGCAGCGCTTGGCCGACAAAAAGGTGTTAACCAAGTCAATGAAAGAAATAACTGGCTTGACAATGCCTTGAACTCGGATTATGCAATATCAAAATACCTGGCCGAGTTAGAGGTATATCGTGGTCACGAAGAAGGACTCCAGGTTTCACTTGTAAATCCGTCTGTCATATTAGGACCAGCAGACTGGAACAGAAGCAGCTCGAAACTCTTCAAATACATTTGGGAAGAAAGCCCATTCTACACAGATGGTATATTAAACTATGTTGATGTACGGGATGTAGCTAGCATGGTGTATATATTGCACATATCGGATTTCAATGGTGAACGATTTATAGCCAATGCCGGTCACACATCTTTCAAAAATTTATTTGATGAAATTGCGTGTCGATTTAAAAAGAGATCACCTTTCTTGAAAGTTAATTCATCACTTACAGGAGTGGTTGCTTCGCTGGAGGCAATCCGCTGTTTCATAACAAACAAAGAACCTGTCATCACAAAACATACTGTCCGGATGGCACGCGAACCTTTTTACTTTGAGAATAAAAAAGCCGTTGAAAAGCTAAAAATCAACTTCCGGCAACTTGATGAAATCCTTGAGTTTTGCTGCAGTTACTATGCGCAAAAGATTACAACAAACAAATAGAAACTGCAAGTTGCGCCATTACTTTTCTTGCCCGAACTTTGCGTGGTAAAATTATTGTTAAAATCATTTTATCCACATTGTTATTTTGCCTATTTTAGGCAAACCCTTTAGCCGATGGCCCACGAATTCAGAAAGAGAGAGGAAGAGGAGGAATTGATCAGAAGATTTGAAGATAACCTCAAAAGAAATTCTGCCGATTTTTTTGACATCGATGCTTATGAAACAATCATCGATCACTATCTCGATAATAGCAAGTTTAAGAAAGCGCTTTCAGCTGTTAATCAAGCAATAGAAACATACCCTTATTCTACTGAGTTAATGACATTGAAGGCTCAGATACTTTCGAACCTAGAGCAATACACAGAGGCACTTGAACTACTAGAACACGCGAAAAATTTACATCCCACGGATATTGAAATTTATCTATCCATAGGCTCTATTCTTTCTTTACAAGGCAAGTATCAAGACTCTATTGAAGTGTATGATCAATTACTAAGCTTTGCCGAAGAAGACCATGATGAAATTTATTATAACATAGGCTTGGCTTATCAAAGTCTTGAGGATTATGATATGGCAATTGAGTCGTACAAAAAATCAATTGAAGATAATATCACGCACGAAGGTTCATTATATGAACTTGCATTTTGCCTTGATGTAGTTGGCCAGCTCGAAAGTAGTCTCTCTTATTACAAAAAATTTATTGACGAAGACCCTTACTCTGCGGCAGCATGGTATAATCTGGGCATTGTTAGCAACAAGCTTGAAAAATATGATGATGCTCTTCAAGCATATGAATATGCCATTGTGATCGATGATAATTTTGCGTCAGCTTGGTTTAACATGGGCAATACCTTTATGAATCAAGAGCAATACACAAAGGCACTAGATTCGTTTAGGAAGACCATCGATATTGAAGGGCCCAGCCCTGAAGTATATTGTTGTATGGGCGCGGCTTATGAAAACCTGGAGCAGTATGATCTTGGCCTTAAATATTTTCAAAAGGCTTCTAAGTTAGACACCTTGTATGACGAAGCTTGGTTTGGTGCCGGAAGCTGTCTGGAAAAGCAAGAGAAATGGTATCAGGCGTTACACTTTTTTAATAAAGCTGTAAAGATTCATCCTCAAAATTCTGAATACTGGAAAGCTGCAGCGCACGCTGAGTTTAAAATTGGCAATACTATTTCCAGTATTAGCGCTTATGAAGAAGCTAGTCACCTGGGGCCTGAAGATAAGGAAGTATGGTTAAACTGGTCGTTCATCTATTATGAACAAGGCGCCCATGAAAAAGCAATTGATGTTTTATTACAAGGAATGGCTGAAATTCCAGATGAGCCGGAATTCTTTTATCGGATGACGGTCTACCTGATTGAATTTGGCAAATTCAAAGAAGCCTTTAATTATTTGGAAAATGCTTTAATTTTAAATTTTGATGGACATACGGTCCTGTTTGATTTCTTCCCAAAAGCAGAGTCTCAAAAAGCTCTTTACAAGATTATTGATCAATTTAGAAAAGAAAATCGCTAATGAATTACAATCTAAAAAACCTGCCTGAGCGCACCACTAAGCCCAGGCAAATGGGATTCACTATGGCCATGGATAAGGGGCTAAGTGTACGGGAAACAGAAGACTTCGTAAGTATTGCAGCCGACCATGTTGATATTGTGAAGCTTGGTTGGGGAACCTCTTATGTTACACCTCACCTAAAGGATAAGCTTAAAGTATATAAAGATGCTGGATTGCCCACTTATTTTGGAGGTACTTTATTTGAAGCCTTCATCATTCGAGATCAATTTGATGATTATCGTAAAGTTTTGGATAAGTATGGGATGTCATTCGCAGAAGTATCTGACGGATCCATCGATTTAGATCACGACAAAAAATTAGATTATATCGCAAAACTCTCTGAGCAAGTGACTGTACTTTCAGAAGTAGGATCAAAAGATGCCGATAAAATCATTCCCCCTTACAAATGGATTGAGCTTATGCAAAAAGAGTTGGACGCAGGCGCTTGGAAAGTTATAGGGGAAGCACGTGAAGGTGGAAATGTTGGGTTGTTTAGATCTTCCGGAGAAGTCCGTTCGGGATTAGTACAAGAAATACTTACTAAAATACCTTTCGAAAAAATCATTTGGGAGGCTCCGCAAAAAGCTCAGCAAGTCTGGTTTATTAAGTTGCTTGGCGCTAATGTAAATCTTGGAAACATTGCACCTAATGAAATTATCCCACTTGAAACCATTCGCCTGGGTTTGAGAGGCGACACCTTCTTACACTTCCTGGGCCTTGAAAGAAAAAAAGACAACAGCGCACCTCCTTTTCAATTAGATTAATCTCTTTGAGAACTAACAAAGATTATGTACTCCTCTATCTGAAAGGAATCAGCATGGGAGTTGCCGATGTTATTCCTGGAGTTTCCGGTGGCACTATTGCTTTCATATCCGGTATTTATGAAGAATTAATTGACTCCATAAAGTCAATTGATGCAGATGCTTTTAAATTGCTTGGCCAGTTTAAAATTAAGTTATTTTGGAAAAGTATAAATGGCAATTTCCTTGTTTGCGTTCTAGCCGGAATTATCACTAGTCTTGTCACGCTTGCTAAGCTCATGGCTTATTTATTGGAACATCATCCAATTCCGGTATGGTCATTTTTTTTCGGTCTCATACTTGTGTCTGCACCTATTATTTTGCGCGACATTACGAAATGGAACATGGCCACCTTGCTCTTGGGAATGGCAGGAATTGTGATTGCTTACTCGATTACTATTCTCACTCCAACTGAAACGCCCACGAATCTCCTATTTATTTTCTTTTGTGGTGCATTAGCAATCTGTGCCATGATTTTACCAGGTATTTCAGGTGCCTTTATTCTATTGCTTATAGGCAAGTATGAACACATGATCAAGGCACTTATTGCTTTTGATATTCCAGTCATTCTTGTCTTTGCAACAGGCTGTTTTCTTGGTCTTTTGGGCTTTTCAAGATTTTTAAGCTGGATACTTACACATTACCGCTTTCCTACATTAGCTTTACTCGCTGGTTTTATGGTTGGTTCGCTTAACAAAGTATGGCCATGGAAGGAAGTGACTGCATTCAGACTCAATAGTGAAGGCATTCAAGTAGCAGCACTTGATCAAAGTATTATGCCATGGAGTTATTTAAGCAAAACAGGTCAAGATCCAAAAGTGTTTCAGGCGATTTTATTTGTGGCCTTAGGGGTTTTCTTAGTGGTGGCAATTGAAAAGGTTGCAGTTATGTTAAAATCAAAAAAGTAAATCATGGAAAAAAAATTCGGACTCATAGGAATGACGGTCAGTCATTCTTTCTCAAAATCATTTTTCGATGAGAAATTCTTTAGAGAAGGACTACGTGATTATCATTACGATCTTTACGAACTCAAAGAAATAAAAGACCTTAAAAAATTACTAGGGGATAATCCTGAGTTATGCGGTTTAAACGTGACCATTCCCTATAAAGAGCAAGTGATTCAATTATTAAGCGATGTTGATGCAACAGCAAAAAGAATTGGCGCTGTAAATGTCATCAAAATAAAAGATGGTAAGCTCAGGGGTTTTAATACAGATAGTGATGCTTTCTTAGAAAGCGTTGAGAAATGGTTTCCCAATGAGACAGGTTCGAAAGCCTTGATCTTAGGAACAGGTGGATCTTCCAAGGCGGTTCAGGAAGCCCTTAAGAAATTGACTATCCCATTTCAGGTAGTCTCTCGCACAAAAGGAAGTGAAACAATTACATACGAGGAACTTCAAAAAAGTAAGGACTTCCTCTTGGAATCAAATTTAGTTATCAACACTACTCCTTTGGGCATGTCTCCCAATAACAATGCAATGCCTCCCATTGATTTTGAATTAATCACTCCTCAGCATTATGTATATGATTTGATTTACAATCCAGCCCGCACCGTGTTCCTTCAAAAGGCGGAGATGCGAAATGCTACCATTAAAAATGGCCTGGAGATGCTACATATACAAGCAGAGAAATCTTGGGCAATTTGGAATAATTAGTTCCGCGTTCCTGGTTTCAAGTTCCAAGTTTAAAGTTTAAAGTTTCAAGTTGATGATTAGTTAAGAGTATGAGGTAATACCTGAAACTAGTAACTTGTAACCTGAAACTATTATAAATGGATTTCAAACTGACAAGCGAGTACCTCCCTACGGGAGATCAGCCAAAAGCTATTGAACAACTGGTCAAAGGTCTTAATGAGGGGGAAGCCAATCAAACCTTGTTAGGCGTAACTGGTTCAGGTAAGACATTTACCATTGCCAACATCATTGCGCAAACGAACAGGCCAGCCTTGATATTGAGCCACAATAAAACACTTGCCGCTCAACTTTATGGTGAGTTCAAACAATTCTTTCCAGAAAACGCAGTAGAGTATTTCATATCCTACTACGACTATTATCAGCCGGAAGCTTTTATTCCATCAACTGGCCTCTATATTGAAAAGGATCTTTCGATCAATCAGGAAATTGAAAAGCTCCGACTAAGTTCAACGGCATCTTTGCTTACGGGTAGAAGAGATGTTATTGTTGTGGCTTCCGTTTCTTGCATATATGGTATTGGTAATCCAGAAGAATTTGGAAAGAACCGCATACAACTTACCGTTGGCGAAACCATCGCTCGTAACCGGCTTCTCTTCGGCCTGGTGGACATATTGTACAGCCGAAATGAAATTGATTTTAAGCGAGGCACCTTTCGGGTGAAAGGAGATACGGTTGATATTTTTCTAGCATATGCAGATTATGCCTTACGGATTTATTTCTTTGGAGATGAAATAGAAGCCATTCAATTAATTGAGCCACATTCCGGAAAAAAAATATCTGATGAAAAGGTAGCCGTGATCTTCCCGGCTAATTTGTTTGTCACGGGCAAGGATATGCTCCAGCAAGCCATCCGCGAAATACAAGATGATATGGTCTTGCAGGTAGAAGCATTTGAATCTGAACGAAAGCATTTGGAAGCAAAGCGTCTGAAGGAACGTACCGAATTTGATCTGGAGATGATGCGCGAGTTGGGGTATTGCAGTGGTATAGAAAATTATTCACGGTATTTTGACAGGAGAAAAGCAGGAGCAAGACCCTTCTGTTTGATTGATTATTTTCCTGATGACTTCCTGCTGGTGATTGATGAAAGTCACGTCACCGTGCCACAAGTGCGTGCTATGTGGGGTGGTGATCGTTCGCGTAAGGTCAATTTGGTAGATTATGGATTCCGGCTCCCCTCTGCAATGGATAATCGTCCGCTAACGTTTAATGAATTCGAGTCCATGATGAAGCAAGTTATCTATGTTAGTGCTACGCCAAGTGAATACGAACTCAGAAAATCGGAGGGAGTAGTGGTAGAGCAACTTATCAGGCCAACAGGATTGCTTGATCCGGTTATTGAAGTGCGACCCAGTAGAAATCAGGTGGATGATTTGATGGATGAGATCGATGAAACGGTAAAAAAGAAAGAGCGAGTGTTGGTGACTACCCTTACTAAGCGTATGGCGGAAGAGTTAACAAAATTCATGGAGCGGGCCAATATCAAGTGCCGTTACATTCATTCGGAAGTAGCCACCCTGGATCGTGTAGAAATTTTACGTGAGTTACGATTAGGAGTGTTCGATGTATTAGTAGGTGTTAATCTTCTTCGCGAAGGTCTTGACCTTCCAGAGGTTTCTTTCGTTGCTATATTGGATGCCGACAAAGAAGGCTTCTTGCGCAATCAACGCTCGTTGGTTCAAACCATTGGAAGAGCAGCTCGAAATGTAAATGGTCGCGTAATCATGTATGCTGATAAGATGACCGATTCGATGCAAGCTGCGATTGATGAAACAAACCGCAGAAGAAAAATTCAATTCGATTATAATGTGGCCAATGGAATTGTTCCTAAAACTATTTTGAAATCGAAAGAAGCCATCATGGGACAGACCTCTATTGCTGATTCCAAAAAACTGACCAAGCGCTATTATATTGAAGACGAAGAGCGATCGCTAGCGGCAGACCCGGTTGTTGCTTACTTAAGCAAAGATGAACTAATAAAAATGGCCGACCGCACCCGCAAGGCGATGGAAAAAGCTGCGAAAGAATTGGAGTTTATGGAAGCAGCCAGGTTAAGGGATGAGTATCTGGCTTTACAAAAGTTAATTGAAGGGAAATAGGTATCGGAATTGGGGCTTAGGCATTTCAGGTTTTGAGTCCCTAATGCCTAAGTCCTAATTTCTACTACGCAAACCTCTTAGCCACTTCTTTCCAATTCACAACATTCCAAAACGCAGCGCAATAATCAGGTCTGCGGTTTTGGTAGTTGAGATAATAAGCGTGTTCCCAAACATCTAAGCCAAGAAGTGGCGTGCCTTTTACTTCGGCAATATCCATTAAAGGATTATCCTGATTAGGTGTTGAGGAAATAACAAGTTTACCAGCAGCATCTTTTGTCAACCAAGCCCAGCCTGAACCAAAACGAGTGGTAGCAGCAGTATTGAATTTCGTTTTGAAATCATCAAAGTTTCCAAAGGCTGCATTGATTGCATCAGCCAATGCACCAGTTGGAGCACCTCCAGCATTTGGCGCCATGATCGTCCAGAATAAGCTGTGGTTATAGTGACCTCCGCCATTGTTGCGAACTGGCATGGGGTGCTTTGAAATGTTCTTACAGATTTCTTCAATGCTAAGATTCTCCTCCGGCTTTCCAGCCAAAGCAGCATTTAAATTGGTAACATATGCATTGTGATGCTTGCCATGATGGATTTCCATTGTGCGTGCATCGATATGTGGTTCCAGTGCATTGAATGCGTAAGGAAGTGCGGGAAGTGTAAAGGCCATATAAATTTGTATTTAGTTTATTCAAATATAACAACAACCAGCAGGAACGAAAAGGTTCAATTCAGTTACCGGTTACCAGTTGCAGGTGACCGGTAACAAGCGACTAGTATTTACTGACCAATTCGCCCAACGTTTTTATTCCTTTCTCTACTTTTTCATTCCAAGGCAAGCCATAACTGAGCCTAAAATAATTATGGAACTGACCCTGTGAAGAAAAGATCTGCCCCGGGGCAATTCCTATGTTATGCTTCAGTGCCCGCTTGTGAAGCTTGTACCCATCCACTTTTTTATCCATTTCAACCCACAAAACAAATCCCCCTTGCGGCCGGGTCACTCTTGTGTCTTCCGGGAAATAGTCTGACAGGGCTTGAAGGTAGCGAAGACATTGTGTGTGCAACGCTTTGCGCAAATGCCGCAAATGCAACTCATACCTGCCATTCTGAAGGAAATGTGCAATAGCGGCTTGTGCCAAAGTATTGGTGGCAACGTTGTGCATTCGTTTCAATTGGATAACACTGTCCTTGAATTTACCCGGCACTGCCCAGCCGATACGATAGCCAGGTGCTAATGATTTGGAGAATGATCCGCAATGGAGCACCAACCCTTTCTTGTCATACGTCTTGCATGTCTTTGGGCGGGTTTTTCCAAAATACATCTCACCATAAATATCATCTTCAATCAAGGGAATATCTTTCTTCGCCAGCATTTCTACCAGCTGCTTCTTCTTATCATCGGGGATAATATTTCCCATGGGGTTGTTAAAATTGCACACGAACAGACAAGCCTTGATATTAAACCGGGGTATGGCCTGCTCAAGATAATTAATATCTATGCCGTTGGCAGGATCTGTTGGTACTTCTACTACTTTCAATCCTAGACTCTGCATGACCCTGAATATTCCATAAAAAGTTGGACTCTCGGTAGCAACAGCGTCTCCTGGTTTTGTAACTGCTTTCAAACAAAATGAAAGTGCTTCCATACAACCTGCGGTCACAACAATATCTTCCTCGCTCAAAGAACCACCCCAGTTAAAACTCAATCGTGCAATTTGCTTTCGCAATAATTCATTGCCCTGAATGTGTTCGTAGCCCAGGCAATGATCGTGTGCACTGCGCAGTGCGTGCATGACCGACTTATTGAGTTTGGCAGAAGGCAACAAACTTGCATCAGGGGCACTCAATGAAAATGAAAGTAATTTTGGAGAACGCAGATCGTGATAAACGCTGGAAATCATTTCATCTACACTCACAGGGAGGGCTTCGTCTGTTGGCTCGCACGAAGTTGGAATGGCAAACGTATGTTCAGGGGAAAATTTTACATAGTATCCTGACTGTGGACGAGCTTCAATCAAACCTTTACTTTCCAAATGGTAGTAGGCCTGAAAGGACGTGCTCAGACTTATTCCTTGTTCCTTGCTTAAGGCGCGTACGGATAAAAGTTTATCGCCAATTTTTAACGCTCGTTTCTCAATAAGCTTTTCAATCCGTTCCGCCACTTCCACATACAAGTGTTCCGACTTTAGTTCAAGTGTTTCGATTTCCATGGTTTAGTTTTAAACTGATCTGGTCAAAATTACTGAAACTGAAACTGTTTTATCAACGTATTTAATAGAAAATTTGTGAATGATTTAGGCACCGTTAAAAAAGAAATGAAAAAGCTTATTGTCCTTCTGGGTATTATTGTGGTGATCATCATTGTTGTAGTGGTTGAATCTAAATTAATATGAAGGCTCAAGTAAAAAACCAGGAAAATCTGCTCTTTGCTTATCTCGCGTTAGCCG
The DNA here is from genome assembly GCA_031414855.1 of Bacteroidia bacterium. Taxonomy (GTDB): domain Bacteria; phylum Bacteroidota; class Bacteroidia; order Cytophagales; family Cyclobacteriaceae; genus ELB16-189. Next base: position 13,249 of record JANOQK010000307.1, read on the forward strand.
CTATATGTGTTATATGGGGTACAACCTATCTGGCGCTTAGAATAGGTGTGACCCAATTTCCTCCGTTTCTTTTTTCCATGCTACGCTTTCTTGTAGCCGGGCCGATCCTGATAGTTTTCATGATGACTGTGGGCAAGGCAAAGTGGCCAGATCGAAAGACGCTTTTCGACCAGGCCGTTGGGGGCTTCTTCATGACGACACTTGGAATTAGTGTGGTAGGTTGGGCCGAGGTTTATGTTTCCAGTGGAGTGGCTGCCATCATCTGTTCTGTTATGCCTATCTGGACCATTCTAATAAACCTGATTGTGAGTAAAGACGAACGCCCTAACTGGCTTATCATTTTAGGACTAATCATAGGATTAAGTGGTATCGTTATGATATTCGGTGAGCATCTTACTGAATTTTCAGATTCGAAGTACAAGATGGGAATCATCTTGACTTTTGTTGCCAATTTAAGTTGGGCAATTGGGAGTATCTGGACAAAGAAGAAAAACCAAGACTCAAATCCATTTCTAAATGCAGGACTACAGATGCTCTTTGGCGGATTATTATTGATCCCTTTCACATTGCTTCTTGATGATTACAGTACTATCCAGTGGTCGGACGAGGTTGTTTTTTCATTGGGCTATATGATTCTTGTAGGTTCCGTAGGAGCGTACGCATGTTACTCATATGCCATCAATAAGTTACCTATGACTATTGTCTCCCTCTATGCTTACATCAATCCAATAGTTGCTGTTATTTTAGGCTGGTTGATTTTAGATGAGAAATTAAATACAAGGATAGGTGTGGCAATCTTGATAACAATCGCAGGTATTTATTTTGTGAACAGAGGATATCAAATGAAGACAGTTCCTCTCAAATTTTTTTCGGGGATGAAATCTATTCTTAGGAATTTAAAAGCAATCGCGCTTCGTTAAGCATGAAAATAAAAATATATCAAATTGATGCTTTTGCAGATAAGATATTCTCAGGTAATCCTGCGGCTGTTTGTCCTCTAGACTACTGGCTTCCGGACGAAACCTTGCAAAACATCGCCATGGAGAACAACCAGGCGGAAACAGCATTCTATGTGAATGAAAAAGAAGGTCTTCGTATTAGATGGTTTACACCTACCGTTGAAGTTGATTTATGTGGTCACGCTACGATGGCAACTGCGTTTGTTCTGTTTCATCACGAAAATTATGTTGGCGACAAAATAACGTTCAATTCCAGAAGTGGGCCACTAACAGTTACTAAGTCAGGTGATATTCTAACCTTAAATTTTCCGGTTGATACATTGGTGGAGGTACAGGCTATTCCAACATTGGAGCAAGGTCTTGGCGTGAAACCATTGAAAACATTCAAAGGAAAAACCGATTACATGCTGGTATTCGAAAATGAAGACCAGGTTAAAAACATGAAACCGGACTTCAAGCTTATTGCAACAGTAGAGGCTAGAGGAATTATTGTTACGGCTAAAGGTAATTTGGTAGATTTTGTTTCAAGATTCTTTGGCCCGCAATCTGGTGGTGACGAGGATCCGGTAACGGGTTCAGCTCATACATCATTGTCACCGTATTGGGCAAAAGTTCTAAACAAAACGGAATTCACAGCCCTGCAACTTTCAAAGCGACAGGGTAAATTGAAGTGCAAACTTTTGGGTGATCGGGTTGAAATTAGTGGAACAGCTAAATCCTATTTGACTGGAACAATTTCTATTGATTAATATGGAAAATTCAAGTATTGAAATAGTAACCTACCGACCAGAACATCAACCCTGGTTTGAAAGGCTCAATCGCAATTGGATTGAAAAGTTCTTTTGGATAGAACCTCTTGATATAGCGATTTTACAATACCCTGATAAAAACATTATTGAAAAGGGTGGTGAAATATTTATGGCTCTTTATCAGAAGGAAATGGCTGGCACGGTTGCCCTTAAATTTATTGAGCCTGGAGTTTATGAATTCACCAAAATGGCCGTGGATGAAAAATTCCAAGGTAAAAAAATTGGTGAGATGCTGGCACAAGTAGCAATTCAACATGCGAAGCAACGGCAAGCAAAAAGGATTTTTCTTTATTCCAATACAAAGCTTAAAGCAGCCATTGGGTTGTACCGCAAACTCGGTTTCGTTGAAATTCCATTAGATGGCCCCTATAAAAGAAGTGATATAAAAATGGAGTTGAGTTTTTCATAGTTGTTATAGTCAATTTTTTGAAAACAGAATTATCGGATTATTCCATCAATCATGATAAAAGTTGAACAAGCCACGATAAAGGATTTAGACAAACTAGCCATTCTTTTTGATCAGTACAGGATTTTCTATAAGAAGCAAACTGATCTGAGTGGCGCTAAAACTTTTTTAAAAGAGAGAATAAGCGGAAGTGAATCTGTTATTTTTATTTCATTTGATGATAACAACAAGATAACCGGTTTTACGCAGCTTTATCCACTGTTCTCATCAACCCGTATGAAACGCCTTTGGTTGCTCAACGATCTATTTGTTGATCCTAATTCTAGAGGAAAAGGAATTTCTGTGGCCCTGATCAACAAAGCAAAAGATCTTTCCAGGCAAACTGGAGCCTGCGGTTTAACATTGGAAACTGCAAAAACAAATACGATTGGAAATAGTCTTTATCCAAAAGTTGGATTTGCATTGGACGAAGACCACAATTACTATAGTTGGGATGTTTGATAAATAGAAACTCTAAAACTCGTTATAGATCGAAGAATTGCCTAATAGAAAAAGTTAACAAAACTATATCATTCTAAATTGACACTCGAGCTGACACCTAAATAATACAATCTTTGAATACCCTTTTGGAAAATGATCATACTAACATAAGCAGCATTCTGGAACAAATCCAGAAGGTGGCATTGGAGTATTTCGAAAAGCAAAACGATCTTCCTGCAAGTCGGTACATCCAGGATATAGAGTTAACCAATCTTCCTCTAAA
>JANOQK010000308.1:0-3539 GCA_031414855.1 Bacteroidia bacterium
GAGACCCTTGCGTTAGTTGGTTTTTAGAATTGGCATGGGACTGTAAATAATGTAACTCCTTTCTATCATTATATAACAGCACTGGAAATTAAATGAGACAACTTACAGGCGATAGCCTAATGATGCGTAAGCCGTAATGAAAAATTGGAATGATCAAAACAGGAATACCCGCCCAGCGCTAATTACCTGCCCGTTTTTCTCCATTATCATAACGACCTATAACAGAGCGCAACTTTTAAGAAGGGCATTAGATTCCTTACTTTCTCAAACCGAAGCGGACTGGGAAGCCATTATTATAGATGATGAGAGTACAGATGACACGTACTTACAAATTTTGCCGTATCTCAGCTCAAACCCAAAAATAAAATATGTACGGAAAGAGCATAGCGGAGAAGTCTTGTCAAAAAATGAGGGCATTTACTCATCGCGGGGCAAATTTATTTCTTTCCTAGACTCTGATGATGAGTATGATCCTGTACATCTTGCATCAAGGAAAGGGATTCTGATGCAACATCCTTCTCTTGAGTTTTTGTATGGTGGTGCCATGATAATCGGAAACCAGTTTGTTCCGGACCGATTTGATTATTCCAAAAAAATCAACCTCAACAAGTGCGTTATAGGCGGCACCTTCTTGGTTCAACGGAAAATTTTGCTTGCCTTACATGGATTCCGGAAGATGCCGATCGGAACTGATGGTGATTTATTTGATCGGGCAAGGAATGCGGGAATCGCAATGATGGAGGTTATAACACCAACATATATTTACCATCGTGAAACACAAAATTCTATTACTACTAATTTGTGTGTTGCTCCTTAATTGCCTGGATCAAGGCCGTCATAATTATAAAGGCTTTCCTGACTCCAAGGTTTTGATAGCTTGTTCGATAACCCTTTTACTTTCTTCATTAGGAGCTTGTGCAACGGCCAGCCTCGCATACTCTAGTGCTTTCTTTAAGTCACCCTTAGCAGAGTATCCTCTCATCAACCCACCATTGGTTGGCCAGGCACCTTTGTTTTTCTTGTAATTTTTTTCAAAGACATCCATGGCCTCATTCACACGCTTCTCTGCTAGCAGCTGGCGCCCATAGCTGTGCATTTCCATAACACTCGCATTTTCTAATGCAGCTTGCATGATTTTATCCGCCTCGTTTTTTCTATTCAGTTTAGCAAGCAAACCAGCCTTTGTTGACATTGCTTGAAACGTATTTACCCTTCCCATATTCGGATCTACAACCACATTAATCCAACCGAGGGCCTCTTCATAATTGATGTTATTCTGTAAGCACCATGCGGCTCCTGCTTCTAGACCAGGAGGATCAAAACCCATTGCTCCACTAAGCTGTGTGCGGATAGAAGCTAATGTTGTGTTGACCAAATCCACATCCACCTTAAATGGAATACGCCATCTCTCCCATTCAAGAGCTACTTCAACCGAACGGTCTGTTTGATTTGAAAAAGTATAGTCAAGGCGTTCCTTACTTTCTTTCACATCTTTTTGTTGCCGGGCAGTTACACGCATCACATCCAATTCACTTTTGTAAAAATAACTTCCCCAGCCAGCAGTGTTTTGGTTAAAGATCAGCGTGCATGAATCGGGATATAGTGCAATGAAAAAACCATAGACACCGGCAGCCAATGGTTTTCCGTTAATGGTAACATCGGTGGAAAAAGATAGGGTGGTACTTTCATTAGATCCAGCACGCCAGGGAGAAGTACCATATGAACCAAAACCTAATACCGTAAATCCATAAGGAGCAACACTGGTTCCCCAAATTTGTCCTTCGCGGCCTTTTACACCCGGTGCATTCCAGTTGACTTCAATATCTGTTACCCCCACTCTTCTACCGGCCATAGATTTATAGTTTACACCCCCATCAGGCAACTGCAGCATTTGAGCCATGGAGGAAGAATTAATTACAAGCAGCAGTAGAAAAACCAGAACATAGGGATGAGTAGAGTGTCTGTTCATATATAAATTGTTTAAGCCTAACAACGGGTTGCGAGTAGTATGGTTTTGAAATATCAAAAAAATTGAGCCCTGTTCATAAAAGTACACCATATTAGGTTACTCAGCAGGTCTGCTCTGGCTTGAGCGCTTTACTGATTCTAAACTTTTAATAGTATACTTGTTATCTAAATAAATAGACTATGGAAAATTTTAACAAAAACTGGTTACTCATTCTTTTGGTTGCCGTCATATTTGGCACGCTCGGATTTCTGTTGGGCCGAACAACAGGCCATGGTGGACAACATCGTATGATGAAGATGCGTGGCGACATGAAGGAATTGCAAATACAAGTGGAAGATGACGGTGAGGGAATTGTGAAGATTGACACCATCATGAAAGACGGCAAACAGATTATCATTAAGGAAGTAAAGAAGATAAAGGAATAGTAAATCTTTGAAAAGATGAAACGAATAATCCTTCTTAGTTCGCTTGTTTTATTTACTTGTATGGTTGCAACCATAGCTAACTGCCAAACAAATAAATCAGTAACTTCTGCCGACTCGATACGGATAGCCGAACTCGATCTATATTGGACTGCAGTATCCCGCACGGTTCGTGAGGGAGACTTTGAAGGTTATATGGCCACCTATCATAAAGATGCAGTTTGTGTTTTTACTACCGGGAAAAACAAGCGCACCGCACCTATTGATGTACAACTTGCCCTATGGAAGAAGGACTTTGTTGATACGAAGTCCGGAAAGACTAAGAACAATGTTGAATTCCGTTTTACACAACGCGTGGGCGACTCCACCAGCGCTCATGAATCCGGAATTTTTTATTTTACCTCGGTGGATAAAGATGGAAAAGTTCTTGCAACCGGTGGCGTGCATTTCGAAAGTCTCCTCGTGAAACGCAACGGTGCATGGAAAGCTTTGATGGAATATCAGAAGTCTAAAGCCACTCAAGAAGAGTGGGATGCTTTGAAGTAAACGCAGATGAGCGATGTTTCTTTCATTAGCACCGCATGTTGTAAGTGGAACGTGTGTATCATTTCAGTTTTGTTGGTCAGCAGCCAAAGAACATAGAGGTATTATTATTTTCTGTTGTGAAGCTGGGCGGAATATCTCTCTAGCATATGCTTTTTCCACCACGCTTCAAATTCTTCCTTAGAGGCTGTGTAGAGATGTGGGATGTCCAGGCCTCTTTCAATAAACAATACACTGTAGTAGCCCTCTTCAAATTTCCAGGAATAATCGCATTCCTCCCATTCTGGTGCCTCCTTTAGTCCGGGATAGCCTTTGGCATCAAAATAAGATCGCAAGTCATCATCAGAGAGATCAAGGATCTTCGCGTAGCTGCCGCCTTCTCCTTCTTTAAGGATTTTCTTCTTCAGCAAGAATTCATAGAGTGTTCCTTTCATGAACATCCCGATCAGTTGTTCTTTGGTCTTGCCGGTACGACTGTCTCTCGCAGGATACATCATTTCAAAAGTTTTGGCCAGGAATTAATAATAAATCTGTCTTCATGATTTAGCTCAATCAGAGACAACAAATTACCCAAATAAATCCAGTTGCTGTTTGCTCCTGTCTTC
>JANOQK010000309.1:0-6334 GCA_031414855.1 Bacteroidia bacterium
ATTTGTAATATCAATGGATTTGATGTTGACTTCCTTGTGAAACAGTTTCAGCCCTTCGACTTGAATATCAATCATCTCTGCTGTTAAAAAATCCCGTTTATAGGTATGGTATTGCGGTCCCCGCATGTAGAAATTACTCAACGAAAGTGAGACATTGGGGAAATCATGTAAAATGGTAAAACCGAGCTTACCAATATGTATATCTCCGTTTATCTCCTCCTTTAACTTTTGATTAACGGCTGCAAGAATTTCCTTCCGGTAGAGATTTACAAAAAGAAAACCCAATAGGACTAAGCAAGCGAGGCATATTAAAATGTAACTGCCATACTTCAGGGTTTTTTTCATGTCAAGCAACTCAATTATAAGGTAAGCACTAAAGCGTCACCTCAGCAACTCTACCCAATTTTTAGTCCACCTTAGTTCTTCGCCCTTTTGGAGGCAAAAATGGATAGGATTGAACACAATTTTGTTGCGGTATTTACGGTTTTCTCAAAACCTCCTCCTGAAATTGATCCATTTTCCATAAAAAAGTATCGCTTTTTTTAAAAATAGGTTCAATTTTTACCCTATTGCAATCGGATTCTGTAATAAATCTCAAAAAATGGCTCAAAAATTACCCTAATGTTAAGTTATTTGATAAAAATTATTGAAAACCTCTAAACCTTAGCAGTATGAAAAAATCAGTAGTCTTTCTCATTTTACTAGTAGCGATAAGCATCCTGGCGGTGTTTATGCCAGCCGTGCCTGGCACAATCGTTACGGAAGGAATTAACTCTGGAGATGTAGCCTGGATGTTAGCGGCAACAGCCTTGGTGCTTCTGATGACTCCAGGGTTGGCTTACTTCTACGGAGGTATGATCGACACCAAGAACATTATCTCTACCATGTTACAAAGCTTCATTGCCATGGGTGTGATCAGTGTGCTTTGGATTGTAGTCGGATTTAGTCTCGCCTTTGGAGATTCCATTGGTGGATTCATTGGCAATCCAACCTCTTTCTTCATGTTCCAAAATGTATTGGACGGTAAGCCCTGGTCTTTAGCTCCAACTATCCCACTAGTATTGTTTGCGTTCTTCCAACTAAAGTTCGCGATCATAACACCAGCCCTTATTACTGGAACATTTGCAGAGCGTATCAAATTCAAGTCATACATTTTGTTCCTGGTCATGTTCTCTTTATTAATCTATGCTCCACTTGCACATTGGACATGGCACCCTGATGGGTTCTTGTTCAAATGGGGTGTTCTTGATTTTGCCGGTGGAACGGTAGTACACATGTCTGCCGGTTTCGCTGCCTTGGCTGCCTCTATTTATTTAAGAGACAGAGCTGAAAAGAAAGCTACGATTGCTCCTGCCAACATTCCATTCGTGCTTTTAGGCACTGGTCTTTTGTGGTTTGGATGGTTCGGCTTTAATGCCGGAAGTGCATTGAGTGCAGGCACTTTAGCTGCTTCTGCTTTTGCAACAACCAACACTGCTGCTGCTGCTGCTGGTCTTGCCTGGATTTTGTTTGATGCCGCTCGCGGTAAAAAACCATCTGCCGTTGGATTTTGTATCGGTTCAGTAGTTGGTCTTGTGGCCATCACACCTGCTGCCGGTTTCGTAACTATCCCTTCCAGTTTGTTCATCGGAACGTTTGCAGCTATCATCAGTAATGTAGTGGTGCATTGGAAATCTAAGACTTCATTGGAAGATACGTTGGATGTGTTCCCATGCCATGGTGTAGGCGGTGCAGTGGGTATGGTGATGACAGCATTGCTTGCTAACACAGCGGTGAACGGAGCCAACACAACAGGTAATGGTCTCTTCTTTGGTGATACCGTTTTATTCCTGGTTCACATGAAAGCGCTTGTTATTGTAATTGGTTACACCCTGCTTGGCTCATTCGCTATCCTGAAGTTTGTTGACCTTGTCTTCAACCTGAAAGTGAGTGCAAAAGAAAAAGAAGTAGGATCGGACTTTACGCAGCATGGCGAGAATGTCTCTTATGATTTTGTAAAAGCCTCTTGATAAAAAGCCAGAGTAAGGGGGGAAATAAAAATCCCTCTTACTTTTTAAACTAACCGGATGCAGAAAAATTTCTACAAAATATTTAACAAGTCCTTAACGGATAACAAAGTGGACGGAGAATCCTGGATACTCTGATCACTAAAGCATCCCGTGAGGTGTGAGATACCTCATCGGGATAACCTTAGCTTATTGTTTACTAAAAAACACACACAAAATTATGAAAAACTACAGACTAAAACTTTTATCGATACCAGTAGTGCTCTTCGTTTTCAGCAGCATTGCAGCCAACGGACAGGATGGTATTGTGGTAGCCTCGAATGCAACAAAGCCAGCCCCTACTAAAGAGGAACCCATCATCACCGAAGGTGAAAAAGTGACCAAAGAAAAGGAAGAGGAGGATAAAGAAGAAGGTAAGCTTACCGTTTCCGGTTATCTGGATTCGTATTACTTCACCAACTTTAACAAGCCTGCTTCACGCGATAACATGGGTCAATCTGGCGTAGGCCGCGGATTTGACAGAAGAGTAGATCAGTTTCAATTAGGTATGGTGCAAACCGTTTTCAAATACACCAACAGTAAATCGGAAGGTGTTGTTGATCTCGCGTTTGGACCAAGTGCACAATATGGTAACTACGGCAACGTGCCCAATTATTCTCCGGCCTATGGATACAGCATTGGTAACGATGTGTTTTCGGCAGTGATGATTAAGCAAGCCTACTTCAAGTACAATGCTACTGACAAGCTCTCTTTCATTGCGGGTCAGTTCGGAACACACATTGGGTACGAGTACATCGATGCTCCGCTTAACTTCTTCTACTCAATTAACCACACTTTCAATAGCGGGATCCCTTTCTATCATACCGGCTTAAAAGCTACCTATGCGTTTAGCGACAAAGTATCATTGATGCTAGGTGCCGTTAACGGATTTGACTATGTTCATGATAATAACCGTTCAAAAGGTTTAATCGGACAGTTGTCATTAGTCCCTGTTGAAGGCTTGAGTGTTTACTTCAATTATATCAACACCAATGAAGTGAATGCAGACGCTACCGGAAAAACACCTGCTGGTAACTTTACGGTCTATGACTTAAATGGAGGTTACCAGGCTGGCGAAAAGTTATTCATCGGCTATTGGTTTATGTTTGGTTCACAGAAGGGGCCTCTTGGTTCACCGGGCACGTTCACTCCTGCTGATGGTAATACAACCGACAAGAAAACCTGGTACGGAGCTAACTTGTATTTAACCTATGCTATCACAGATGTATTTAGTCTAGGTTTCAGAGGTGAGCATTTTGATAACTCTTCCGGTGCAAGAGGTTTGAACAACATAGATGGCAATGGTCAAAAAATTGGCGCTACTTGTAATACCTACACCTTAACTGGTTCATTCACTTTGGCCGATGGTCATTTGTTGTTGAAGCCTGAGTTGAGAATGGATGCCTTCAATAAACTGAGCGGAACAGGTAATGAAAGCTCACAACAATTTATGGATGCAAATGGTGCCTACACCAAGAATGGCCAAACTACATTGGGTATGGCTGCGATTTATAAATTCTAGTAAAAACATTACGCCTGCTTTTTAGCAGGATAAAGACCCAACTCCAATTTTGAGGGTTGGGTCTTATTTTTTTTACCGGACCAGCACCGTATTCTTGATGTCAAAATCATTCCGCAAGCCAACGCTCATCATGACCATATTTGCCAGTTCGCTTTTCTTGAAGGCCATTTGATGTTTTTTTGTGACCGCATCAATATATCTCCCTTTCACAGGCTTTTCAGTTCGGTAATATCCCGTTGATTGCTCCATCTTTTCATAGTATAAGGCATAGATGGTCACCATGTAGTGATTGTCTACCACCTCCACCCTAAACTTTCCGATCCACTCACCATCCCAATACATACGGGGAGTATTGTAGTACGTTCTTCCATACTGTTTGCAATTCACTTTATAATGATTGATCTCTCCCATATAACCCACCTCGTTGCGGGTCACATTGAATGTGAAAACCTTTGATTTAAGCATTTGCACCACTTCCTTTCGCAGGCTATCCGTTGAACCGGTGTAATCAAATGTATATCTCCATACTACATCGTTGCTTTCAATTTCAAAATGATCGTATTTCTGCGCGTTGGCTGAATGTGCAAAAGCACAACATATGAGGACAAAAACACCTATCATAAGCTTTCTCAACATGGGTTCTATTTGGGGCCAATCTGGCGCTAATTGTCTTAAAAGGCCAGTAAAGATTATTCGGTGAGCTAACATCCCGCAAACTTAATACAAACGGTTGTTACAGCACGATGTAAGTAAATTGATCATTTCTTCATCTTTTTTAATTCTGAAAAGTGGTTACATTTGCCATCGTGAAATTCAAAAGACTAATAGCGCTTAATCTTCTTTTTATCATTGTCCTGTCATCGATGGGCGGTGGATTAATTTCTTCACAACAAGATAGTGGTTACAAACCTTCGCTTGAGCAATCACCTGCTTCCACCCAATTAATCGCTAATACACAAGATCCTTCCCACGAGTTTCGCCAGGGTTTTGAAACAAACCAAGCCACACAGACAGGTACGATTACGTGCAGCTTCTTTTATGAAGCCAGTCCGTTCACATTCATATCAATTCGGTCAGCGCAATATTGCGCCTATTTGAAAAAGCAACTCATTCAAAGACCTTCCTCAAAACTATTTCTCGACTTCCGGTCACTGATCATTTAGATCCTTCTTTTTCAATTTACTTACTGCTTTGAGTTGGTGATTCCATCATCCATTCAATTCTGTCACTTTCTATCGTTTCAATTATTCTTTAGCATGAAAAAGTTACTATACTTTTTGGGGTTAACTGTCATCTCAGTTTCCGTAAGCGCACAATCACAGGATACGGTTTTGACTTTTACTCAGGCCAAAGCGAGGCTGATGAAAGCCAACCTTAGTCTACTGGCTTCCTATTACGATATCAACATTGCCAAAGCAGGCGTGATACAGGCGAGGGTCTGGAACAACCCCTATTTTGTATTCAATGGCGATCTTTATTCAAATGAGGAGAATGAATACTTCCAGTTTAGAAATCAACACCTCCTTCAAATTGAACAAACCTTTTCGTATGCCGGTAAGCACACCAATACAGTAAAACTTGCGCGCGTTGGAGTGGAGATGGCTGAAAAACAGATGGAAGATGTTCTTCGTAGCCTCCTTTTTGAAATGGGCAATACCTATTGTGATCTGGCGGCCCTTCAAGAAAAGCAAATACTCTATCAGCAGGTCATATTGAGTTATGACAAATTGATGGCTGCCACACGTAAACAACTGGAATTAGGAGCGATCTCCTTAACAGAAGCGTTACGTTTGGAATCAGAGTATGTAACTGTACAAACTGATGCCCTCGCCAACTACAATGAAAAAGAAAAAGTGCTAGCTGATCTCCGTGTGTTGCTTCGATTCCCACAGGATACAACGTTTTATGTGGAGCAAAAAATTCCGATCGTTGCTCAGGAATTTGATCCTACTACCCTTGCCGAACAAGCCGTAACACTTCGCCCGGATGTGCAAGCCAAGAAGATTGATAAAAAATATCAGGAGAGAAATCTGAAACTTCAACATTCCAGCAGTGTACCTGATTTAAAATTGGCCTATCAACCACGAGACAGAGGAAGTAACTATGTGCGCCCTTACCAGGGATTCAATGTTGAATTCAATATTCCGCTGTTTGATCGCAATCAGGGTGGTATCAAAGAAGCTGAGTTTAGTGTGAAGAAATCAATATTAGAATTCGATCAAATTGAAAATCAAGTGCGCAATGAAGTAGTAGCGGCTTACAACCGGTACCGAAGTTCCAATTCAGGCCTGGCCAATTACAAACCAGAGTTCCTTGATCGGCTGAGGCAACTCAACCAAAGCACAAACGAAAACTTTCAAAAGCGAAATATCAGCTTACTTCAATTCATCGATCATCAACGAATTTTTATACATACCAACATTCAATTGATTGAATTGAAGCAACAGTATTTAAACAATGTGAATGAGTTGAATTTTACAGTAGGAACAACCTTGATTGACAATTAAAAGCACTACACCATGAAAAAGTTTTCATATCTAACAACTCTCCTGCTTTTGTCCTTCTCTTCTCAAGTTGCTTTTTCACAAGAGAAGAAAGTTGAGAAAGATGAGATCAAAGAAAAGATACTGGCCGAGGGCAGCGTCAAAAGTGTATTTGACAAAAATTTCCGATGGGGCATTAGCTGGAACCAGTATTGGAGCTCGATTAAGGGAAGCAATCTTCCTGAGAGGTATTTTGCCAAGCCCAGTGTTGGATTCAATTTACG
>JANOQK010000310.1:0-2605 GCA_031414855.1 Bacteroidia bacterium
GGATGCATCTACTTTATTCCTGGTTTGAAGATTCATATACTTTTTAGCGAGGTTCTTGCAGCAAGTCTATAAATTCTATTGCGGAGTATTCCATTTTGTGAACCACCTTGGATACCCTCGTCACAAGGTAATTGTAACCCAGATAAGCTATGATGCCAACAAGCAATCCTGCAACTGTGGTGATCATGGCGGTGTAAATACCATCTGCTAACAGTTTAGGACTGACCGAACCCTCCTCTTGCGCAATGGAAATAAATGCCTGCACCATTCCGATAACAGTTCCAAGGAAACCCATCATGGGAGCAGCACCAGAAACCGTAGCAATAATGGAAAGGTTTTTTTCAAGTTTAAAGAGTTCAATTTTAGCCACATTCTCAACGGATGCCTCGATGTTCTTTAACGGACTACCTATTCTTGCCACTCCTTTCTCTATCATTCTGGCTACTGGCGTATCAAATTGAGCACACAAAATTTTTGCTCCATTCATATCACCTTTCAAGACCAATTCTTTGATCTTTCCCATAAAAACATCAGGGTTTTGATTGGCTCTGTTAATGGTAAGTACTCTCTCCACGAAAATGTATATGGCAATAAAAGAGGCTAGTACAATCGGAATCATTAAAATCCCTCCTGCCTTGGCTAATTCCCATACAGAAAGGGCTTGATCAGGTGTAACATCCTGGTTGGTAATAATCTGGGCTAACATCATAAAAGATTAAAAAATATCAGGTCGTCTAAAACAATTTTCAGATCAACTATTGCGGACTATCAAAAAATCAACGGACTGTAGTTAATATCTGATTACCCACACCCCATCGCCATACTCAGTTTTGGCCGCATCGGCATTGGTTTGCGCCAATGCAAAGGTGTCATAATCTCCAATTGACAATCTGTTAAATTTCCATTGACCAAATGGAGGGATGACTTTGGTGCTAACACCTTTTGAGCTTAGCTTTTTTGCATAATCCATTGTCAGATCTGCATCTATCCCACTGGTCACAACAACATAATAACGTTTAGTTGGAGCACTTAGTATTTCAATTGTGCCGATTGCCGGTTTAGCATTTGCAGCAGCTTCTGCTTCAAGTCTCAAACGTTCCGCTTCTTCTTGCTCTTTGGCAAGTCTCGCCCTTTCTGCATCCTCTCTCTGCTTGGTTATCTTAGCCAATTGCTCCTGTCTTTCCTTTTCAGCTTTAGGTTTATAAACAAAGTTATATATAAGAAACCCTGCGATGACTACAACGGCAGCTATAACAACTCCAATTATGATAGGTGCTTTTGATTTTTCTTCAACAGAACCTGAATAGACATAACTCTCTTCAGGTTTGGATTGTTCTTCAGATTGAGAATTAGATTCCTGCGGCTCAGATTCAGGTGCAGGTTCTTCTGGTGTTGTCTCAGGAGAAACATTCTCTTCTCTGTCGATTGGCTTGTAATCAATATCGGGTAAGCCGAAGCTATCGGTGTCATTGGAATTATCAATGTTTTCTTCCGGGAGATCTTCGTTGTTCTTTTTGCGTTTAGCCATCGGTTTGGTTTTTAACGGGTCTTAATACAAAAATAACGTAAATTTCTTCAAATAATAGCATTAGAAGCTCCAACTGACACCCCCCATCGCCTGAAATCCTCTCACCGGATAGTTTAAGTAAACCTGATATTGGTTCGATAATAGGTTGTTAAACTTTAGAAAGACGGAAAACTGTTTGGACAGGAAATAGTCGGTTCTAAAGTTAAGATCGAGAGCAGGTTTTAACTCCACCACTTTCAGTGTTTCGGCATCGTATGCCTTTATCCCTCCCTGAGCGATGAAATCTACGTTCAAAACTAGCTTCTTATAAATGCTAAAGGTTGAATTATAACTAACTCTATAGCTTGGTCTGTGAAAAGCTTCTTTCAACTGATCTGTGGAGTAGTTAAAATAGTCTCCCCTCAAATTCATCTTGACCATTTCAGAATGCGCAAAGTTCACCTCTCCAAAGAAATTCGTCCGTTGGGTGTTTCCATTGTCATAGATCACATCAAACTTCGCACGATCAAGAGTTGAGTTTTGGTAAAAGTAAAGTCCCTTGAGATTTGCATAAGAGACACCGACACCAAAGCCAGCCTTCCTTCCTATCTTACCTTTCACCCCCCCAAAGAAATCGATTGACCTGTTCGTATGAAAAATATCCAGGTTCTGATTGACCCACAAGTTCTCACTAGAAAGAGTATGTAGCGATACCTTGTCCATGTCTCCCGTTAACCCAGCATAGGCCTCGATAGATTCACCCAATTTATAATCCGCCTTTACATGAGGATACACATGAAAAGACTTAGGTGATCCAAGCGTATCATTTTCTAATGCAGTATTAAGTCCTATTGTGAGCCAAAGTTTATCCACTGCTTCAAACTTATAGGCTGGTTTAATTTTCAATAAATGTCTTGGAGTAGCATCTCGCAATGAATCTTTACGGGCAACAAGAAAATAATCAGCTGCGAAAACAATTTTACTCTTTTCGGAAATGTAGTAATCACTTTTGAAATTTAACGCTACCTCACTCTCTCTTGCCTTGTAATAATCGTTCAGATAACTGAAGTTAGCATTGAATCGGACATTGAAATCAGA
>JANOQK010000311.1:0-6282 GCA_031414855.1 Bacteroidia bacterium
GTTCAAAGAAAGACCAAACGCAAGAGGATCTGTGGGCGTCAGTGGGCGTTGCTGCAGGAAGTTATAATCCAGGTCACAGTGGCCAGAGTGGTGGATCAAGACTTTTTAGTTCAGCAGATCCTTCTCAGGCCGCTTCTTTAAATAACACAGGCTATAGCGATCAGTCTAATGTGGGATCAGCTTATTCCGCAGGTTTCGCCATGAGCAAACGGGTCTTTAGCCGTTGGGTGCTTCAAAGCGGGCTTAATTATATGAACCAGAATATCGAATACACTTCAAATTACCTGGCCACCTCTGCGAGTAATCAGTCCAAAGCCTTTGTTTCCGAATATGCAGATTTCGCGAATCGATCGGTTACCCTAACGACACCATACCAAATCAATAGTGCAATTGAAGTTGTTTCATTGCCTTTGCAAACAGGCTATTTATTGGTTGACCGAAAAATCGGATGGCAGTTAAATACGGGAGTGGCTGCGGATTTTTTTCTTCGTAATACACTCACTGATCAAAGTGGGAATGCTGATAGTTATTCGCAATCATCAGGTGAAGATTCACCTTATAGGGCTGTTAGCTGGGCGGGCTTATTAGGTACAGAATTAAGTTATAAAGTGGCCAGGCAATATCGAATATCGGTTGTACCAAGTATGAGGTATTCTGTAAACTCGGTTTTGAAATCAACAACTGGTCAAACTAGTAATCCGTTAATAATGGACATTGGATTCCGATTCAGATATATTTTTAATAAGTAATATTTATGCAAACTGTACGACTTAAACTTCAAAAGAGGATCAAGTCTTACGCTTATGCGCTGCTTTTTCTCACCTTTTTACTTCTCGTAAGTGTTTTGCTGGAGAGCGGAAAAATTTAATACAGCAGACCATTCCAACCTTCCCTTAGCTACTGGTGTCTAAACAACAGATACCTAAATGCAAAGGCCATGAAAATACTTGTTGGAATACTTTCAATAGTCGCAATTACTTTTCTTAGTTGTGATGATAAATGCAGGGTCGATAGCACTTATGTGTACTATGAGCCGGTCTACTCAACTGCGGCTGAAATAAAAGCCTCTGTCTCGTTCAGGCCAGCCCAGGAAATGCTCTCACCAGGGAAGATTTATGTGAAAGACCATATTTTGTATGTTAATGAATCGGGCAAGGGAATTCACTTGTTTGACAATACCTCTCCATCGAATCCCAAGCCCTTAGGATTTTTAAATATTCCAGGTAGCTACGATATGGCCATTATTGGCAACACGCTTTACGCGGATAGCTTTATTGACCTTGTGGTTTTTGATATCTCGAATGTTCAAAAGATAAAAGAGGTCAACCGAATTGAAGGATTGTTCAACCACAGCAGTTCAATGGGTTACTTTTCCAATACATCACAAGGCATTATAACGGACTGGAAAGAGGTTAAGACCGTTTCAGTTACAGAAGATAATTGCAGCAACAGAATGCAGTCGTGGGGAGGAATCTTTTATGAAAGAGGCGTTGCCTTTGATGCGTCCTCTTCATTTTCATTAAAGTCGGCACTCATGCCAGCCTCTTCAACTGGCGTAGCAGGCTCCACGTCCAGGTTTACCATTGCCAGCAATCACTTGTACACGTTGGATTCTTACTTCCTTGATGTGGTAGATGTTTCAAATCCTACGCAACCGGCAAGCAAAACTGAAATACAGGTTTCATGGATGGCTGAAACCCTTTTCCCCTTGGGTGAAACATTATTCGTGGGAACTCGATCGGGCATGTATATTTTTGATTTGAAGAATCCTGATCTGCCAAGTCAAATTGGTCAATACGAACATATTTACAGCTGTGATCCTGTGGTGGTGGAAGGTGACTATGCGTACGTTACTCTTCGCAATGGCAATGCTTGTCAGGGGATGACAAACCAGTTGGAAGTTATCGATATCAAGAATCCTGCATCACCAAGCCTGGTGAAAATTTACCCCATGACCAATCCTCACGGCTTGGGCATTGACAATGGCACTTTATTTATTTGTGATGGAAGCGATGGTTTAAAAGTGTACGATGCAACGGATGTAAAGACTATTGATTCAAATCAATTGGCACATTACAAGGATATCAATGCTTTTGATATTATTCCCTTTGAAGACATTGCGATTGTGATTGGATCGGACGGACTGTATCAATATGATTATTCGGATGTGAAGAAGATCAAACTGTTAAGTAAAATAACAATTTCAAATCAATGAAAAGTATTATAGCCACCTTCTTGAGTTGTTTTGTTATTATTCCTGCAATCGCTCAGAATTTCGATGCGGATTCCATTTACTATTCAACTATCTCAAAAGTTACCAGTAAGAAAAGCGGAAAGCTGAGTTGGTTAGAGGATGAGCTGCCAACTGACAAGAGTGTTTCATACTTTTTTAATGTCCAGACAGGGGCACTGATAGGATGTGGCGATTGTAGTTTTAAGCAGGATGTATCATATAGTGCATCTACTGTGCATGGAGTTACGTTTGGTAAAAAGCTTAGGCTAGGTGCAGGAATTGGATTTGATACCTACCAATACTGGCAAACTATGCCAATATTCGGATCGGTTAGTTGGGATTTGTTCGGCAACAAAAATAAGAATGCGTTATACCTCCAATTTAATTATGGATGGGCAAAACCCTGGGCAAGCAGATCCAACCTTTTTTATTATCAGGATGTTAATGGAGGAAGAATGGTGAGTACACAAGTGGGTTATAGAATCAAATATCACGACCTCAAAATTTCTTTGGGCATCGGTTCAAAATACCAACGTGTAAGTGCTTCCTATGAATACCCGGCTTTTTATTATGACTTTATTGGGACGCCAAGACGGGGAACCTCCAGCATTACAACCTTGACGGAAAGCATAAGCAGATTGGCACTAATGATGTCGATTGGATGGAAATAAATTATCTGTTTTAATTACTTTCCAGTCCGTCCAGTTCGACCACTAACAATTCCCATTTATTGTTAGCATCCTCTAATTGTTTACTCACGCGTTCAAAATCCTGTTGCGTTTTTAAAAGCTTATCAGGGGCGGAATATATTTCTGGCTTGGCAAGTTCGTTTTCCACGCTCGTTTTTTCTGCTTGAATTTTTTGGATGGCTTCTTCCACTTTTTTCAAGTCTTGCTCAAGCGATTTTATTTTACGTTCATTAGGATTCGCATTCTTGGCAACGACTGGCTTTTCAGTTTTTACTTCTGCTTTCTTTGCTGGTGTAGGAGTGGGGGCTCCGGCCTCATTTTTCTTTCTCCAAAATTCGTATTCTTCATACGTGCCTGGATACTCTTTAATTTGTTTGTCTTCAATGTACCAGATTTTGTTTGCCACCTGACTCACAAAGTATCGGTTGTGCGAAACCACTACAAAGCTACCTCTGTATTGTTGAAGGGCTTGAATCAGAATGTTCTCGGAAACAAAATCCAAATGGTTAGTGGGTTCATCCAATAGAAGGAAATTAGCTTCCGATATTAAAGTCTTGGCCAGAGCCACACGCGATTTTTCGCCACCCGAAAGGACTTTGATTTTCTTAAAGACATCATCGTCTGAGAATAAGAAGCAACCTAATACGTTACGCAACTCTTGTTCTGTTTTACGGCTGCCAGCTTGTTTCAACTCTTCGAGTATTTCATTATCCGCATGAAGGTCTTCCAGTTGATGCTGAGCATAAAAACCATATATCACGTTATGCCCAACCGTCAGTTCGCCATCAATTGGTTCCGTATTTGAAATTATTCTTAACAGAGTAGATTTTCCTTTACCATTCGCACCGATCAACGCAATCTTATCATGGCGATCCACACCAGCGTTGGTATGCTTTAATATTTCCAAAGGCCCGTATGCTTTCGAAACATCCTTTAATGCAACAACGTGTCTCCCAGAAGTCTGGCTAAATGAAAAGCGAAAATTAACGGCAGCATTATCGTTCACCACTTCATCTACGCGATCCATTCTGTCCAATGCCTTCACGCGCGATTGCACTTGTCGCGCTTTGGTGGCTTTAGCCTTAAATCGTTCAATAAACTTTTCTGTTTGTCTTATTTTAGATTGCTGATTTTCATAAGCACCTTGTTGTATCTCTTCTCGCATTGCCTTTTCCTCCAGGTAGAAATCGTAATTGCCTTCGTAGGTAATTAATTGTTCGCTGGTAACATCCACGGTTTTGCTAATAACATTATTCAGGAACTGCCTGTCGTGCGATACGATGACCACAGCGCCTTCATAATTACGCAAGTAGTCTTCCACCCATTCAATAGAGGGTAAGTCCAAATGGTTGGTAGGCTCATCTAGCAGCAAGCAGGAAGGCTTTTCTAATAAAAGCTTAGCAAGCATCACACGCATGCGCCATCCACCCGAGAATTCCCGCAAAGGGCGATGAAGATCTTTTGTATTGAAACCAATTCCTTCCAGCACTTCTTCGGCTTTGGATTGCATGGTATAGCCATCCAGGTGTTCAAATTTTTCCTGCAGGTTGGTGAGTTTATCCACCAAACCATCTGAATACTCGGTTTCAAGTTTATGAAGTACCTTTTCAATCTGTCGTTGTGTGTCCACGGCATCTTTAAAAGCCTCCATGGCAACGGTTAGAATAGCATCATCCGTTTGATAAGAGAGAAGATCTTGATTGAGAAATCCAATAGTACAATCCTTTGCTTTGCTGATGCTTCCTTTGTCAATGCGCAGCTCCCCATTGATGATTTTGAGTAGTGTAGATTTTCCTTTCCCGTTTTTTCCAATCAAACCGATTTTGTCATCTGGCTTAATGAACATGGAAGCATCCTGGTAAAGCGCACGTCCTCCTATAAAGTAGGAGATATTGGAAACAGAGATCATTTTTTAGGATTCAAAATTCGGTTTTCGCCATCAATCTGGATATAAGGGGCTTAAATCCTCTTAAACAGACTGTTTCAAAATTCAAGACTGCAAAAATCGCCAAAAAACACAAGAATAATAAACCACATTTGAAAATCGCTTTCTCTGTGGCAGAATAGCTTGTCAAGCGGTAAGGAATTAACTGGAAACATATTTTAACTTCCCGGCTAGAATATCAATTGCTATACGATGAAACAACTAATTACAGTTACGGTCATTGCTCTATTAGCCTTTTTAGGCTTTACAAATTTGGTTATCAAAAATCCAGTTTCTAGTGATGGTTCAGTGCCTGCGTTGACTCAGGCAAGTGATGCCCTTCCGCTAAGTGCCATAAAAATACCGAAAGGTTTTTCCATCAGCGTTTTTGCTGAGGTGGAGAATGCTAGATCAATGGCCATGTCGCCCAATGGAACTTTGTTTGTGGGTAACAGAAATGAAGATAAAGTGTATGCTATAAAAGATACTGACGGAGATTTTAAAGCAGATAAGAAATGGACCATCGCTTCCGGATTAAACATGCCCAATGGAGTTGCCTTTAAAGATGGCAGTCTATACGTGGCCGAAGTAAGTCGCATTACAAAATTTGCGGATATCGAAAAAAAGTTGGCCAATCCTGGAAAACCGGAAGTGGTGTATGATAAATTTCCGACTGAAAGTCATCATGGTTGGAAGTACATCGCCTTTGGTCCTGATGGTAAATTGTACGTTCCAGTTGGTGCGCCATGCAATATCTGCGAATCTAAAGATCCAGTTTATGCCAGTATCCATCGCATGAATGCAGATGGCACTGGACTCGAGAAATTTGTAAGCGGAGTGCGCAACACTGTTGGATTTACCTGGCACCCGGAATCAAAGGATATTTGGTTTACTGACAATGGCCGCGATATGCTCGGAGATGATGTTCCTCCGTGTGAACTTAACACAGCTTCAAAGGCAGGAATGCATTTTGGATATCCCTATTGTCATGGCGGCACCATAAAGGATCCGGAGTTTGGTGATAAACGACCGTGTTCGGATTTCACAAAACCTGCCCAGACTCTTGGTGCACATGTTGCGCCACTAGGTTTGAAATTTTATACCGGAAGCATGTTTCCTACACAATACAAGAATCAATTATTCATTGCAGAGCATGGCTCATGGAATCGTTCCAAGAAAAATGGCTATCGTTTAAGTTTGGTGAAACTGGACGGGCAAGGAAAATCGATTGGCTATGAGACTTTTGCCAGCGGCTGGTTGGATGAAGCTACACAAAAAGTGTGGGGCAGGCCAGTAGATGTTCTTTTGTTGCCTGATGGATCGATGCTGGTATCTGATGACCAGGCTGGGGTGATTTATAGAATATCGTACAAAGGATGATTTGTCCTTAGAAGCAAGCCTTGGAACCTGAAACTTGCAAAGTATTAAAAGTCTTC
>JANOQK010000312.1:0-22785 GCA_031414855.1 Bacteroidia bacterium
CGCTTACCAAACTAAAAAAATACGCCTGGCCGGGGAACGTTCGCGAGCTACAGCATGCAATTGAGCGCGCATTAATAATGGCAGACTCCCCTACCCTTCAGGAGAGCGACTTCTTGTTCAGCCGCAAAGGCAACGAAGCTATCAATGCCGACACACTGAATCTGGATGAAGTAGAAAAAGCTGCAGTTGCTAAAGCCATCCAACTCCACAACGGGAACATTTCCAAAGCTGCAGATGAATTGGGTTTAACGCGTGCGTCCCTTTATCGCAGGATGGAAAAATATGGAATTTAACTGGCGGTCTCCTATTGTTACAAGGATTGCAATTTTGGTAGCCACCATTTTTGCATTTGCTTTCGTAGCCGTGGGCGATGGTCGTAGTTACCTCTTACTACTAGCCCTTCTGGGAGCGATTTTCTTTCAGGTCAAACACATCGTCCAGATCGTAGAATCCTCAAACGAGAATATCGCGTCCTTTTTGGATGCGATTGAATTTGATGACCTGTCCGCCTCCTATAAAACAGATAGCCAGGATCCCGGAGTCCAGAAACTTCATAAGGAATTAAATGAAGCATTGGCCAAGTTGCGTACTTCCAGAAAAGAACGCGACTCCGAATATCAGTTCTTCAAAAACATTGTGCAGCATGTTGGTATTGGCATACTCACTTTCAAGCGAGATGGTTCTATACAAATCATTAACAGTGCAGCTAAGCGATTGCTTCGTGTGACCAAAGCTGATAGCATTGAAGATCTGCGAGAAATGAGCGAGCCATTGGTAGAGTCCTTTCTTAAATTAAAAACAGGAGGCCGTGAGCTCGTGCGACTCAAATCAGGTGACGAAGTAATTCAACTTTCAGTGTATGCTATTGAACTTACTTTGCGTGGAGAAGAGCTCAAGCTTATATCGATGAGCAACATTCAAAGCGAATTGGAAGAAAAGGAAATGGAAGCCTGGCAAAATCTGGTGCGCGTTCTTACACACGAGATTATGAATTCCGTGACGCCCATCTCTTCCCTCGCGGGGATTGTGGAAGAAGACTTAAAACACAAACTTGAAAAAGGAACAGAAGTACATCTGAAAAAAGAAGAAGCTGAGGACATGCACTTGTCGCTGCAAACCATAAGCAGACGCAGCGAAGGTTTGATCCGTTTTGTGAAAGAGTTTAGAAATCTTACGCATATTCCTAAGCCAAAACTAGCGGAGGTACATGTTAAAAACCTGCTGGAGGAAATGGCCATTCTACACAAAAAGGAACTCGCTGATCGTGGTGTGACTATTTCTGTTTCTGTTGATCCCGAACACCTGACCATCAGCGCAGATAAAAACATGATAGAACAAGTGCTCATAAACCTGATAAAGAATGCAATTCAGGCATTTGATGAACAAACTGATAAACGGATAGAGATCACAGGATTTGCCAGTGAAAAAGGGAGGGCAGCTATTTCAGTGAAAGACAATGGAGCAGGAATAGATTCGGAAGCTCTTGAAAAGATATTTATACCATTCTTCTCCACCAAAAAAACAGGTTCAGGAATCGGCTTGAGCTTATCCAAACAGATCATGCGCCAGCATGAAGGAAGAATTTCTGTGAAGTCAAAACTAGGAGAAGGGACTGAGTTTATACTTAGGTTCTAGTTGGAAAAAAAATCAATCAAAGTTTGATTGTGCCTTACCGGGCCGTACTGATGAAATAGTGTAGACTCCCTAAAATCCCTCATTCCGGCTCAAATTAAGGCCAGATTACCGAAAAGTTTTTTAGCTTTACAGAATAGTGAACTGACTATGCCAGATATCCAAAAAAAGATCACCAGCATTCTTACCGAAAAACTTGGTATTTCTGATTCTGAAATTACACCTGACGCCAACTTTGTAAAAGACCTTGGTATTGATTCACTTGATTACGCAGAATTGGTAATGGAATTTGAACAAACGTTTGATATCAAAATTCCAGATGATGACGCAGAGAAAATGCAAACCATCAGCCAAGCGGTTAAATACATTGAGTCAAAGCTGAAAAAGTAATCGACTTACCTTCTTTGAAGTTCGAAGTAACTACAAAATCGTTTCATCTTCTCAGCAGTATCTGCTAAAAACGGAAATTGTGTTTCTGGTTTTTCAACCGGTGAAAAAAACCACCCATTTTTTTCCTCATTCCAGAACACCATAAATTTTTCGTAGTGAATCAGAAGCACATCGCGATCATATACTTCCTCACCCTCCTTATCACACAATCCTGTAAACTGCAAAAGGATGTGGTTCTTTTTAAGTAGTTCGCCCTTCTGACATTCAATACTATTAAGTCTCATCAATAACCTGGCATCCGTATCCCATGCTTTAAATTTTATTTTCCGTGGTCTAAACTCTGTCGATGCCATAAGGATTGGATTGTCTAAATTTGAACGAACAATCCATGAGCGAAAATAGTAAGGTATTCTTCATTATCAATAAATTCTCAGGCACTGGTTTCAGGTCAGATTTGGAAGGCCTTATCGTTTCAAAATGCGATGCCCTTAATCTTGAGTGTACCATAGAGTTTACCCAAGACCGTGGCCATGCCACCGAGTTAGCAAAAAAGGCATCCAAATTGGGCTTCGAAAAAGTTTTTGCTGTGGGTGGAGATGGCACCGTGAATGAAGTCGCGCAAGGCTTAGTTCATACCTCAACAAAGATGGGAATCATACCGAAAGGGTCAGGCAATGGATTAGCCAGACATCTTCGAATTCCCATGAGTATAAAGAAATCGTTAGAGCTCTTGGCCTCAGAAAAATCCATCCGAATGGATACCCTACTCGTTAATAACAAACTCTCTGTTAATGTTTCCGGAATTGGTTTTGACGGACATGTAGCAGGGTTGTTTGGTAAGAATGGAAAGCGAGGATTGTTGGGGTATGTAAAGCTGGTGACGAAAGAGTTTTTCAGCTTCAAAGAATTCCCCATTGAACTCTATGCCGATGGCAAATTAATTCAACGCAATGCGTTCATACTTGCCATAGCCAACTCTTCTCAGTTTGGTAACAATGCCACGATATCACCATTTGCTTCTGTATGTGATCAATTAATGGATGTTTGTTTCATAAAAAAAGTACCCGTATGGCAATCCATTGGCTTTGGTATAAAAATGTTCTCTCAAAAAATCAATACTTCTTCCTTTGTTGAAATCATTAAAGCAAAAGAATTGAAAATCAACTTTCCCCTGCCTGCGCCCTATCACATTGATGGCGAAGCAATGCAGCCAGAATCAGACTTCATCATCACTTTGTCACCCTCATCGTTAACTATGATCGTGCCTGACCTAGGCTCTTTGAACCATTAACCGGGGTACTGTTGTCTGGCAGTCAATAGTGCCAAACCTTTTGAGGGATACCTATCCTAAAATTTTCTCACTTTTATTTCGTTAGATTTGATAGGAGTCAATACGAAGTAAAGTCTCATGTTGTCACGTCTAATTTTATTCGCCTTCCTATTAACGTCTTGTCAACGCGGCCTGATCCCCTGCCCTGAGGTGGAAGTGGTTAGATTCAATGAAAGGAGCGCTTATAGTCACAAGCCTATGATGATGGCTAAAGCCAAAATGGAACCAAAGGCCAAAACTACCTCCTGGAAAAAGCCGAAAGACAAATTTGTACAAAACGTAACTATTGAAGAATGGGATTGTCCAAGACCAGGAAAAAAGAGATACCTGCCGAGATCAGTAAAATACAATATCCGAAAAAATGAACGAAGGATTCATGAGGTGGATACTCTTCTTCATACTTATACCGATCGGAAATAGCTTACAACATTTAATTACTGGTTCACATTCTAACCGATCCTCTTTGCTTTAAATCCTTCTTGCACCAAAATACCTACAACCTTGTCGCGCAAGTCACCTTGTATCAAAATCTCTCCATCTTTTGCAGAGCCGCCAACTCCACATTTGCTTTTTAACTTCTTTCCAAGTGATTCTAGATCTTCTGACTTTCCTATAAAGCCAGACACGAGGGTAACCTTCTTTCCAGCACGAGCATTTTTATCTAAAGAGACTTTGATAATTTGCTGTTGGGGTGGCAATGTATTTACCTCATTCTCTGGTTGACCTTGATACTTATAATCCAGATTGGTAGAAAAAACTACTCCTTCCCGATTTTTCCAGTTATTATTTTTCATATGATAGAGATCATCAGAAATATTCCATTCAAAATTAAAACTAAAAAAGTAACAACGCCCAAATTAAATCTAAACTCAAGCCCGCTTTTCCACACCATGCTCAGCATGGACAATACGAAAAGTAAAATAGGCGCAAAACTAAAGTTCCGATAAACTGTGGCCAGATTACTTAATACATATCCTGTGCTTGGGGATTCAAGATTAATGAGAATGGATAAAAAAAAAGAAGATCGGACATGTACTGTTGACCCTGTTGGAAAGTACTCCACTTCAGCTACCGAAATTGTAAAATGATGTCCCTTATCCGTTGCTAATTTAAAATCCTGATGGCGCCTGGTTAGTTGTATGAGTTGATCAATATTGGTGATCACCCTCTCTTCCTGAACATTGGGAGGCAAAAAATAATCCAACCACAAAATCATACAACAGGCCATGCTCAACCACGAAAGTTTGTTCAAGAATGGTAATGAATGCTGCATGAACAAAACTCGTTCCGATGGTTCCACCGGATGCTGTGGTTTATAACCTGATTCTTGCCTCTTGCGATACGCAGGATCACGATGCAATGGCTGAGCAGGTTGCGCAGTAATGGACTGTGAAAGCATCTGATTGTACATGTGGCGCGCAACTGGATCGCTCAATACCTCATAGGCTTCGTTCACCTCCTTAAATGCGTCCTCCGCTTCCGGCAATGGGTTCTTATCCGGATGCAATAGAATGGCCAGATGCCTGTAAGCACGTTTGATTTCCTCGCCTTCAGATTGAGGAGTTACACCTAAAATGTTGTAGTAGTTTTTCAAGCAGTAGCCAAGTTCCGGACAATTTCAGGAATTAAACGCAAAGTGCCGCAAGAAAAGTACTGCACTAGCAAATGAAATCGCTAAACGAAAAAGCGGAATTGTCTGATAACGCAGATCACCAAGTATACTATCCTCGATTACCAGATTTATGCTTCACCACAAATGTTAATACAGGAATTCCAGAATGCCCCACTACGTTTTCAGCAACACTGCCAGCCATCATATGGGCAAGACCGGAACGACCATGGGTAGCCATGGCAATCAGGTCCGCTTTAATGCTGTCTGCAAAATTAATAATCCCTTCTTCTGCCGATAGGTCGTTATAAACGTTGACTGTGTAATTCTTTAGTTGCAAATTCTTTGCAAACTTTTCCATATACGCCTTTACCTCACGATCGCGTTGAAAATCGGCAGGTGTATTTATACGGACCAGGTGAATGGTAGCGTTAGATAGCTGCTGGGTGCGCTTCACTATCCTTGAGAATACTTCCTCATCTTTTGTCAAGGCACTGGCATAGACTATATTTTTATAATCGCTAGAAGAAGGTCTTTTGTGAAGGGTCAATACAGGGCAACTGGCATGACGCACTACTTTCTCAGTGTTGGAGCCAATAATCATCTCCTCTAACTTTGTGTGCCCTTTGGTTCCCATGACAACCAAATCAACTTTTTGTTCACTGACAATTGAAGTCATTCCGTGAAATGGATTACCAAGTCGTAATTCACCAACAATTTTTACAGCATTGAAACGAGGCTCTTTCACCAGTTTCTCCAATTGTTTTTTTGCTTTTTCCAACAGCCGATAGGTAAATATTTTATCTTCCCAGTTATCTTTTTGCCACTCGCCAGATATGCGATAAGAATCTCCAGTTGCTTCCTCCACAACATGAAGCAAGATCATATCAGCTCCATCTTTTTTGGCTATATCAAATGCAACTTCTACGGCTGTTAATGATGTCTTTGAAAAATCAACAGGTACCAGTATTTTTTTCATGGTGGTAAATTTTTAATTTCTGTAAGTATGTAAAAATAATGATTTTGAGTTTAAATAGGAATGGAATTAATAATATGGTGCAAGTTTTGAGAGAGTGATTGCGGCTCTCTAACATCTAAAGATAGATTTTAGAGGCAGAGTAAAAGATGATGGGCATTAGCCGGAAACGTGACTTTTATCAGCACTAATGAAACTAATTTACTTCTTATAAATAAACCATGCCCATAAAATCAACACAAACTGAACAGGAAGACGTATCAAAGCGGCCTCGTGAGTACCTATTGCCGGATTAGTTTTAAAAACATCCAAAACATGCAAAGGAAGGAAGGCAAGCATAAGCAGCAGTATTCCAAGTGCTGCTCTCGAACGGAACTGAGGGATAAAAGCCCCAATGCCCAATAGGATTTCAACAACTCCAGAGACATAAACGATTGCCATTTGGGGTAGAACGTCCGGGATGAATGGGAAATACATTTCTGATTTCAGGAAATGATTAACACCGCCTAAAATCATAAATGCTGCGAAAAGAAAAGTCAAAATTAGCTTTACAGTTTTCATAAATATTTTAGGGAACTTAGAGTTAGGATATTTTATACAACCATTAACCCTACTCCGAATAAAATCACAAATAGCAGAGTCGTCAATGCCATTTGTTTCAAGTAAGGGTCAAGCTCGGCTGAAGATTTTTGTGAAACCGCCAATCCATTGCGGAAGAATAAAAGAATGGTAAGGCAAAATAAAAATTGAAGAGGCGAATGATAGGATATAATAGCGTAAACAATGGATGCCGTGATTCCTCCTGCTAATAAAAACCAATGGTACATTACCGCCTTCTCCTTTCCGATTCGCACTGGGATAGAAAATTTTCCCGCTGCACGATCTGATTCAATGTCACGAATATTATTGATGTTCAGCACTCCTATTGAAAAGAATCCACAACTTAGTGCAGGAAGTATTTCCAGCCATGAAATACTTTTGGTGAATAAATAATACGATCCCATCACTCCAACCAAACCAAAAAAAATCAGCACCGAGAAATCTCCAAGGCCTATGTAGCCATATGGCTTCTTACCAACAGTATAAGCGATAGCTGCACCGATACTTAGCACACCCAATCCAAAGAAAAAGAGTAACGCATTTAAATCCCATCCAAAGGAAATAAGCAGTAATGAAATTCCACTAGTCAAGCTTAACAACACAAATAAAATAATGGCACTTTTCATTTGAAGTGGTGATATGGTACCAGTTTGAACTGCTCGCAACGGCCCTTTTCGGCCGGCATGGTCTGCTCCGTTGACGGAGTCACCGTAATCATTAGCCAGGTTTGACAATACTTGAAGAAAAATAGTTGTTGTCACGCATAACAAAAAGATACTCCATTTAAAGGATTCAGCGGAAGCGGCTAGAAATCCGCCCATAGCAATACTGGAAAGTGCCAATGGCAAAGTGCGCAATCGGAAAGCTTCTATCCATGCTTTAATGTTCATACACTACTAACACATAGGTGCGAATATAGTTGAAATCAGATTGATAAAAATTGAGGATAAGGCATGGACATCCTCATCAGAAACCAAGACGTAGAAAAGCAAATTCAAAGAATTTCATTTATGACATGAACTTTCTTGTTAAACGTGAAAGAATCATTCTCTTTGAGGTTCTGCAATATTTGACCAATCGGAGAATTTGGCGCAATAACCAGGAAATCCTCTTCCCCAACTGATACTTTTCCCAGGCTGATAGAAAGATAAAATCGATTGGCTTCTGTTATCACTAAGCTTCCAAGCGCGACCTTGGGATTTCTGGCGGTTGGGTTTATCTGATTTAGAATCATTTTGAGTTTTATTGCTTCCTCTAACTGTTGTGCAGCCTTATCACGTTCAATTTGAGCCATTGCGCGCCCAGTCTCATATTTGTCACCGGCACTGCTTTTCTCCTCCATATTAGCGGAGTCTTGCGCATTCTTCATCGCTTGTCGCGATGTCTCCATTCGTTGTTCAACGTATTCAAAACATTTATTGAGGAGCTGAATCTTTGTGGATGGGGAATTCATCAAATTCCAAGAATGGTTTTCAGTTTTACGTATCCTGTTTTGCTCACCGGAATTTGTTTGCCGTCTCTCAAAATAGCCACATGATTTTCCTTTTGATAAGGTTCTATCTTGGTGATTTGATTGATGTGCAAAATATACGAACGATGCACTCGCACAAATTGAGTGGCATCCAGAGACTCCTCATAAAAGGTCATTGTTTTATTTTTCAAGAAGGAGCCTTCCGATGTATAAATTTTCACGAAATCATCATCTGCTTCCATGTATTGAATTTCATGGACAGGTATAATCTTCACTTTGCTTCCCGTTTTCACCACGATCCGGCCTTGCTGAGAACCGGTAGCCGACATTGTATTTAATACACGTTCCACAGGCTCCTGACTTGGCAGCACCATCTTACTCTTCCATTTCAAAATAGCAGATCTAAAACGCTCTTCAGAAACAGGTTTCAATAAATAATCGACAGCATTGGCCTCAAATGCCTTAATAGCAAATGAATCATAAGCGGTGATGAAAATGACAGCTGGCTTTTGGTCAATAAGCTCCAACATTTCAAAACCCGTAATCTTTGGCATTTGAATATCCAGAAAAACAAGTTCGGGCTGATGTTGCTGAATTGCTTTTAGTCCTTCAAAACCATCACCACACTCCTGCATTACTTCTATTTCCGGAAAGGTTTTAAGATACGCCTTGATAATCTCTCGACTCAAGGGTTCATCATCAATGATTAGTGCTTTTGTCATATTTTCTCAGGCAAAATCAATTGAACAGTGAATAAATTATTCTCTGCTGTTGTTTTCAATAAATCACTTCTGGCATATAATAGATAGAGCCTTCTGCGTAAACCATTCAACCCAAATCCACTGCCTTCGGCTGGTTGCATATCGGCATCAAACGGATTAGTGATTTCGATTTTCAGTGAATCATTCATACGTTCAATTTTCAAGACAATGATCACATTATCGGTTGTGCCATATAATCCAAACTTAATTGCATTTTCTACCAGCGGTTGTATGAGCAGTGGAGGAATTAACCAAACCTTTATTTGTTCATCACATTCCGTCTTCACTTCCAGGCGATGACCGAACCGCACTTTCTCAATGGATAGATACAATTGTAGATATACAAATTCCTGGTCGAGCGTTATCCATTGCTCATCGGCCCGTTTAAGGGTAGCTCGCAAAAAATCTGAGAGTTGTTGTAGCATGTCGCGTGCGTTAGCCGGGTTTACTAAAATCAAAGCGTTAATGGAATTTAAGCTATTGAATAGAAAATGAGGTTGCAACTGAAGTTGCAATTTTTGAAGTTCAGCTTCACGCACCATGATCGCTGTGGCAGTATCGCGTTGCGCAACTTCCTGCTGTTCCTTTAGTCTGGAATAAAATAACATGATACTACCTGATCCAGCAATCACCAGAAAATATACAGCGATTCTTACAGGCGCTGATTGGGTTATAAAATGCAAATACTCAGGATTATCTTCCCCTAAATGAATAAGGCTCTCCTGAACAATATAGTGACAACAAAAAGCCAACAGAAAGCTTAGCGCGAGAGTAGATTGAAGTCTGCTTGCCTGCGGAATGTATTTCGTGATAAATGTCCCAATAAACGCTGTTCCAAACATGAAAAAGGTAGCGTTGAAACTTTCGATAAACGAAGTCTCAATTGGAAATTGAAACCATTGATTGATTACCCAAAAGTGGAAGGCAGCCCATATCAGTCCCGCACCCAGAACAGTTACTCTAAATTTCCAAGGGTAGGACTTCGATATCAAGCCGGATAAAGTTAATCGTTAGAAGTAAATAATTAATCGCAAAAAGGTAAATTTAATATTCAAGAATTTTCGATTCACACTCTTTGGTGAAATCATGTATTCGGTTGGCTTTCGCGTTGATCATATTCAAATACAATGGCACCTCAGTTGGTTCTTCGGTAGTCGAATACAGTTGCATGCCATCTTCAATTTCACCCATCTCACAAATATCCACCACGTCAATAAATTTCCAAGTCACTTCTTCCTTGCGATCATTTAAAAACGAGAAGGCTCCGATCTGGCCTAGCACCTTTGCTTTCGCTCGAGCCCAATCTAACTCATCAGCACGTATCAATCGCAACTGTTCATCAAACTGAGGTGTGTGAGCGCCATTGCCGCTCACCACCTGATAAACCAGTTTAACAAGATACCACTTCAGTTCGTTTGCAGCCATGGTCATTAGAAACTTTTGATTTCAACACCGCCAAATGTGCATGTTCCAGTTAATATCAATTTTTTTGTTGGGGTAAAGCTACTACTAGCCATTCGTTTATCTTCTACTCCACCCATTATTGCAGTAATGTTTGACTTCACTTCCCAGTTGGCCGGCACCAGAATCTTTACACCACCAAATAAAGTTACCGTATCAATCACTACGTTTCCTTCTATATCAGCTTGAGAAAGATCAAGCTCCGTCCCTCCGAATATATTTACAATATCACCTCCCTTAAATGCCTTTGTAAATATTCTTCTCTTCGTTGACCCAAATACCGAAACAAGATCAATATAATCATCACTACCGTCCTCACTGCTGATCAATGGGCTTCCTTTTTTGTGATAATTATCTCCAGACCACAATGATCGCCAATCACCAGAAGATTTAAATAGTGCAGATCGTAACATGATTACTAAACCGATCGAAATAACGATCACCGGAAAAATGTACCGTCTAAGGTTCAGATCCAACTCTGGTATCTCGTCTAACAAAAAGAAAGAACCGATAATAATTAAGACCAACCAATCAACTCCTTTGAATCCTTTATTAATACCGATGATCAGACCCAAAGCAATCAGAAAAGTTCGCCATGAAAACAACCAATGTGGAAGCAGCACCACATCCATCCGATCCAATAAAATAAAGCTGCCCACTGAAATAATAATAATCCCCACCCAGAAACTATTACTTATTTTTTTCTTGTCGCTCATAACTCTTTGTTTTTTTATCAAATGTAACGTGCCTCAAGTGTTTGAATCCATAGCAAAAAGGCCACTGGCTGGAGAAAGTCGGTGAATGTGGGGTTTTTTACCGGTGAAACCGGAAGCAAGTTTAACGTTCTGAATTTCCCAGAATATAAAGCCAGGCTGTCTTCAATTGTTTGCGGGCATCTCCTTCGGGCAAAGCATACTCCTGTGCGGGTAGGTTGCGATACAAGGACAAGGGCGGAGTTTTGGCTTTAGCATTCGGTTCGAGATTGGTGACCAGGGCATTGGATTCCACAAAGTTGGAATTGTCTGCAGTAACGGTATCTGCCTCTTCCAATAGCCCCATCCTTTTCCAGATAGAATATTGTTTGGCAATTCCCAACACCTCATCACGTTTATGTGTTAACCCATAAAAACGATCAGCGCTGGTAGCAAAATCATTTTGACACCATGGTGCGGGTTGCGCTAACAGGTTGGAATAATCATTTGGAGCAGAAAACAAGACGAGTCTATCCACAGCAAACTTTTGAGCAAGATATGCTGCATGGCCTCCACCTTGTGCATGTCCGGATAGCACAATCTTGGAATAAAGTAAGTCTGAACCCTCATAAAACTGGTTCCAGCCATTTGCCGGATTTAGTTTATGAAGACGCTCAAGTAGTTTTACAATTCTATTGCTGATGGCGTTGTACTTATTAACCACTACAAGATCACTTTGAGTGCCACCAAAAATCATCTCTTCATGGTAATTGGAAAAACAATTGACATTTGCATTATTAGCACATCCTTGTCCGTCAACTGTATTGAGATAACTAAGATTGATAACGTAATAACCAAGACGGGTAGCCGCCTTGTTGAGCGAGGCATAATTTTGTGGCGATGAGCCCGTACTGCCGAGGAAAACAAAAAGTTTGCCTGACTGTGAGATTCGCGTGTCTACAAACGCATAGTGATGAACCGTGGAGGTTTGAATAGAATCGCTGGTACTCTGCGGCAAAACCAAATAAGAGAAGTAAGTGGGTGTTTCATAGGTGTCCTTTAGCTGATCACATCCGGCAATTGCCAGAAAAATAAAAAAGGTTAAGGCTATAGCACCTATTCTCATTTACAAAAGATCAATTTGAAATTTTATCCATAATTTCCTTATCCAGAGGATTTACCTTTGACGGAAAGAATCCTACTACGTTTCCAGTTTCGTCAACTACATATTTACAAAAATTCCAGGTAGGTATTTCACCTGTCTTTGCTTCCAGCCATTTATATAAAGGTGATTTATCATTTCCACTTACGGAGATTTTTTCAAACATTTGAAACTTCACCCCATAATTACGCTCACAGAATTCGGCAATCTCTTCATTGGAACCTGGCTCCTGCCATAAAAAGTTATTGGCCGGGAAGCCGAGCACGGCCACTTTATTACCAAATTGTTCGTGGAGCGTTTCAAGCTGTTTAAGCTGCGGTGTATAGCCACATTTGGAAGCTGTATTGACAATCAACAAGTTCTTTCCCTTGAATTGAGCAAAGTCAATCTCCTTTCCATCCAGGGCTTTCATTTTAAAATCATAAATAGAACCTGATACAGTTGATTTCTTACCCTTTGTAAGTTTATTAACAAGAAATGTGGCTAAGCCCATAATTGATATTAAGACGAGTATTTTGAATTTCATGAATAAAAAATGTCAGGCTCTGTTTAAAACCTGACATCTAATTACTTTTACCGATCTACTTAAAGTTCATCAATAATCTGTTTGTCCAGAGGTTTTACCTTGGAATTAAAGAATTTAACTGAACCATCGGCTTTCACCAAGTATTTACAAAAATTCCAGGTAGGTTCTTCACCGGTTTTTTCCTTCAAATAAGCAAACAAAGCATGCTGGTCGGTACCTTTTACTGATATCTTTTCAAACATCTGAAAAGTTACTCCATAATTTTTTGAACAGAACTCACCGATTTCAACATTGGTTCCAGATTCCTGACCTCCAAAATTATTGGCGGGAAAACCAAGAATGATGACTTTGTCTCCATAGGTTTCGTTAAGCTTTTGCAAATCAGCATACTGAGGTGTGTATCCACACTTGGACGCTACATTCACAATCAACAGTGTTTTGCCTTTGTATTGTGAGAAATCGATGGTTTTACCATCTAGTGCGTTTACCTTAAAATCGTAAATCGAACCAGCGGAGCTCATAAGTAAAAAGGTTAAAGAGGCTAATATTAGTTTCATAAGGGATTGATTTTCAGTTTAAACACAAAGTTAATAAAGATTGTTTCGGCTTGAGGGTGAATTATCTGGTTATTTGATTTTTGGTCTGCATCGTTTATGCAAGGTTGAAGTATTATTTCTGTTGATCTACCAACTCCAATCTCTTCACTATGCTGCCTGTCTTTAGAATTGTGCCTGGAGACAAAACCGCATTTGCGCCAATTTTAGAGGCATCTCCAACTAATGCGCCAAATTTTTTAACCAGGGTATCTTCCCTACTTCCATTCATAATCACTGAAATTTCCTTGTTCATTCTTTCGTTGAAATGATTGGCAATAACTGCGCCAGCTTCGAAATTCACATCGGATCCAATCACAGAATCCCCTACAAAATTGAAGTGCGCTAAATTAGAATTCGGAAAGATGAAAGAGGACTTAATTTCGCAACAGGGGCCAAGTGAATTGTGTCCCATTAGAAAAGTACCTCCACGCAAATAACAGTTGGCTGCGATGAAACATCCCTGGCCGATAATGACTGGAGCTTTTAGTGTGACATTACTTTCGATAACAACTGACTTATGAATTGCAATGCCATCTTGAATCTTATACTCGTTTGAAAGCGTTGATAAGATTTGAGTAACTATTTCAATTGCATTAGAAGTTACTCGCCAAGGTGTTTGTGAAGTAAAGCCAGGAAGATATTCAGCGAATTGCTTAATGTATGATGACCATTCAAAATCCGTCTGTTCCATCTGCTACATTCTCTCGGGAACCAGAATACCTAATAAACTCATAGCCTTCTTAATGGTGTCAGCCACTACTTGCGAAAAAGCAATTCTGAATTTCAATTTAGTTGGATCGCTCTCATTGAAAATTGGAATGGATTGATAGAACTGATTATATTCTTTGGCGAGATCGTATGCATAATTTGCAATGACAGCAGGAGAATATTCTTTAGCGGCTTCCTGAAGTTTATTTGTATAACTGTTGATAAGAAACAAAGCTTCTCGTTCGGCAGGTTCCAGAGTTGATATATTTTTCAAATCAGTTTCCTGAACAGAAATTTCCATCGATTCTGCTTTTCGCAAAATGGCTTTGATGCGTGCGTGAGTGTATTGAATAAACGGTCCGGTGTGTCCTTGCAACTGTATCGATTCATTCGGATCAAACATCATCCGTTTTTTGGGATCAACCTTCAATAAGAAAAATTTCAAAGCTCCAAGGCCCACCATTTCAGAAAGATCTTTGATCTCTTTGTCCGACATATCTTCGATCTTTCCCAGTTCGCGAGTTTGTTTCTCCGCCTCGCTAGCCATCTCCTCCATCAGATCATCAGCATCCACCACAGTGCCTTCGCGTGATTTCATTTTTCCAGTAGGAAGGTCAACCATACCATAGGACAAATGATAACACTCCTTTGCCCATGAATAACCAAGTTTAGCCAAGATCAGGAACAATACTTTGAAGTGATACTCTTGTTCATTGCCAACGGTATACACCTGTCTGCTGATTTTTGGGAAATCCCGGAAACGTAAAATGGCCGTGCCTATGTCTTGCGTCATGTACACTGAAGTTCCATCCGAACGAAGCAACACTTTTTGATCAAGACCATCGCCTGTTAAATCCACCCAAACAGAGCCATCCTCTTTTTTGAAGAATGCTCCATTCTCCACTCCACGTAAGACTTCTTCTTTTCCAAGGAGATATGTTTCCGATTCGTAATAAAGTTTTTCAAAATCAACGCCCATGCGTTTGTAGGTAGAGCTAAATCCATCATACACCCAACCGTTCATGGTCTTCCAAAGCTGAATCGTTTCAGGGTCTTTGGCTTCCCATTTGAGGAGCATGTCCACAGCCAGTTGCATGATAGGCGATTGCCTTTCAGCATCTTTCTCAGCAACTCCGTTTTCAATCAACTCCTTTATCTGTGCTTTAAAGACTTTATCAAACTCTACATAGTATTTACCAACAAGGTGATCGCCTTTAATTCCGGTACTTTGAGGAGTTTCACCTTTACCAAAAAGTTTCCATGCCGCCATCGACTTGCAGATGTGAATGCCACGGTCATTGATGATTTGCACTTTGTGAACCTTATAGCCATTCGCTTTATATATCTCGGCTACGCTATAGCCCAGAAAATTATTTCGCAAGTGGCCTAGATGAAGCGGTTTATTGGTATTAGGTGAAGAATACTCCACCATGATCTCCTTGCCATCTGAGGGCAGCACACCAAAGTCTTTCTGGCTGTGTATCGAATGAAAAACCTCCACCCAAACCCTATCAGCGATCACCAGGTTCAAGAATCCTTTTACTACGTTGTACTTACTGACAATTCCGGATTGAGCAATTAAATATTCACCAATTAGTCTAGCCGTTTCCTCAGGTCCTTTCTTAGAAATTTTAGCAATAGGAAAACATACCAATGTATGAGAGCCTTCAAACTCTTTGTTGGTTGGTTGAATCTGCAATTGCTCTATTGATTGACTAAAAAGGGTGGTAACTGCCTTTTGTATTTCGGAGCGAAGGGTGAGATCTAAATTCATTTCAAGACGTAAGTAGTAAGATTTAAGACGTGAGACGTGACACGTAAGTAGCAAGCCCATGACTAGGCATCTTGATACTTATGTCTTATGTCCTGATACTTGCATCTTACATATCCAAAATATAAGCAAACATCAAAGGAGCTACGATGGTCGCATCGCTTTCTACAATGAACTTAGGAGTATCGATGTTCAGCTTGCCCCACGTAATTTTTTCGTTAGGCACAGCACCTGAATAAGAGCCGTAGCTGGTTGTAGAATCACTAATCTGACAGAAGTAACTCCAATACGGAATGCTATCTCTCTCCAAATCCTGATGTAACATTGGCACCACACAAATCGGGAAATCTCCTGCAATACCTCCACCAATCTGGAAGAAGCCGATACCGTCTTTACCTGAATTTTTTGTATACCAATCAGCCAACCAAACCATGTATTCAATTCCTGACTTCATTGTAGAAGCTTTCAATTCGCCTGTTATGCAATAGGAAGCAAAAATATTTCCCATAGTCGAATCCTCCCATCCCGGAACAACCATTGGCATGTTCTTTTCAGCAGCAGCAATCATCCATGAATTTTTAGGATCAATTTCATAGTACTGTTTCAAGTCACCCGTCTTTAGCAT
This sequence comes from Bacteroidia bacterium, assembly GCA_031414855.1. GTDB lineage: Bacteria > Bacteroidota > Bacteroidia > Cytophagales > Cyclobacteriaceae > ELB16-189. Next base: position 16,311 of record JANOQK010000312.1, read on the forward strand.
GCGGAACATGAACTCATGAGGAAACAAACGCTCGCCTTTGTCTTCTGCATCTTTCCATACTTTGAACAAATGCTTTTGTAATCTGCGAAAAGCTTCCTCTTCGGGAATACAAGTATCAGTAACTCGGTTAAGATGGTTCTGTAACAGATCCCACTCTTGCTCGGGAGTAAGATCGCGATAATTTGGAATCCGTTTGTAGTGCGAGTGCGCCACTAGGTTCATAATATCCTCCTCTAGGTTGGCGCCTGTACAAGAAATAATCTGCACCTTGTCCTTCCTGATCATTTCGGCAAAGCTGATGCCCAGTTCTGCTGTGCTCATGGCTCCGGCCAGTGTAACCATCATTTTTTTGCCTTCCGCAATATGTTTTTTATAGCCTTTTGCTGCATCTACTAATGCCGCGGAATTGAAATGCAAATAGTTCTTCTCAATGAAGTCGGAAATAGGTCTGTTTTGGCTCATGGCGATGAAATTTGACGCGAAAATAATCAATCGCAGGGATGTGACAAGGAGTTACGGGGCGCTATTCTTCCAATTATGATCTTATGTCGAATTTTAATTAACCAAAAGCAATTTGCAGGAATCGGCATTGATTTGAAGAGTTTGCTGAACTACCCTGATTGCTTTTCAAAAAATATGGGCATCAGATAGAAGGCAGTATCGATAAAGAATAAGGCACCTTGGTTCGTCAGCACATTTTCATCATGTAAGTCTTCTAAAATAATTCCCTCCATTGGATTAAAATAGTCGTTATTCTTTTTCAATTGGAATCCATTGGTAACTAAAAACTCCTTTACAATCAATGGGTCAGTTGGCTCCGTAATCTCGATAAAAGGTTGTTTGACAACTGCGTTCAAAATTTTGCTCTCCTCATAAAAGCCTATCAACTCATACGCTGTTTGGGGAAATAAAAAATTATGGATTAAAAGATTGTGAAAGTAATCGAGCCAGTTTTCGTAAAAAATGGAATCATTCAGCTTTATCACATGCTGTCCATCGGTATCAAGATAAACTCGTTGCTCAGCACCTCTCGCGATGAAGCGACTCTCGTCAATCCCCTTGAACCACAAACCGGATGCCCCAATCCAACTGATTAGCTGCGCTGTCTCTTGACCTTTTGAGAGCTTGTTTGTTTGAGAGTTGCCACCTGTTTCCTTGCTTTTTCCAAGGTGGTAGGCTGCTGCTTCAATAAGATTTCTTGTTGAATTTTTGCCAGTTCCAGAAATGATACTTTGTAATTCATATTTCAAGTTCATTTCTACAAAGGTAGAAAATAAGGATGGGATAATGCAGAGTCAGTTAGTTCCTAAATAATTCCTTTACACCTCACCTCATTGGCTGCTTTGTCTTAGCATTTATACGGGAAGGGTCGATTGACGCCCAAGAATAGAGTTGGATTACCCAAGTTCTATCATTATTCTTTTCCTGTTTTTAGGATCGATTGTGCTTGCGCAAGAAAGAATTCATTCCATCACTTAGCACAGAGAGCTATGGCTTTCTTTAGACGTGTGAAGAGAAACTGCGCATGAAATTATTTCACCATCACCGTTCTGCCTACAATAGATTTTGCAGACGCTTCCATGATCTCAAATCCGCATTCGGCCATACGATTTTCGGTATCTAAGGTAGGGTTCACTTCTACAATTTCCCAGGCGCATATTTTGGGATCTTTGCACAATTCTGAATTCAACAATTTTGCTTCTTCCACAGTCAATCCATTTGGAACCGGGGTGCCCGTTCCTGTAGAGAATCGACTGTCAATACTGTCTACATCAAAGGAGACGTAAATTAAATCGCAGTGAGCAAGCATCTTCAACGCCTTTTTGGCAATTGCCTCTGAGCCCAGCTTTCTCACGTCCTCCACCTCAATAAAATTGATGTTGTATTTATTAATCAGGTAATTTTCCGGTTTCTCAAGGTCCCGCACAGCTATGTACACAAGGTCTTCGGTGTTAATCTTGGGCCCTTGCATCCCTACATTTTTGATTTGCTCCCAATAGTCGAGGGTTTCTCCTCGGGGGTCATTCACCTTGCATTCGAAATTATCAAAGCCACAAGCCATCGCAATTGGCATGCCGTGCATATTGCCTGAGGGTGTTGTAAAAGGAGTATGAATATCAGCATGCGCATCTATCCAAATAACACCTAATCGTTTCTTTGGATTTGCTTTTTTAATACCGGCCATGGTTCCATATGCTGTAGAATGATCGCCCGCCATGATCAACGGAAAGAAGTCATCAAATATCTGTTCATACACCTCCAGGCAAACGCGCTCTTCCATGATCAGCACACCGTCAATAAATTTTGCGTAAGCATGTTCGGCTCCGTCAAACAGCAGCTCATTCACATTATCCACCTCGATTGAATCGTATCTTCTAAATAAATCCGATTTCAAATCAAGGCTGGCAATCTTCATGGCCTCCACGCCAAGGCTTGCGCCACGGGTTCCAGCACCGATTTCGGACTTTACTTCAATAATTTTAATTTCTTTCACAGGACCTCCAATTAAGGTTTTAATAGACAAATGGCAAATGGATACTTTAGCGCCTTGCAACTAGGCAAGTCTACCGGATGCTCAGTAATCCGGCAAAACGCGCGTCTCACTGGGCAGCGGGGGGAAGAAAAAGCTGAAGGGACGCCTAACCATGTCTTTTCAATGTATTGCAAAGATGGCAAATTTATACCAATATTGCACCTCTTTGAAAAAACGTAAAGCGTTAATAGTTAATCGTTAAAAGAGCCGAAAAAACGACAGTGAAAAACAAGAACGATTTAAGTTACTATCAACGTTTAACTAAGAACTATTAACCATTAACGGAGTCAATGAAGAGCTACCGCGAGCTGATTGAACAGACATTTGAATTCCCTCAGAAGGAGTTTAAAGTCCGTGACCACGAGTTGTTATTCAATGATGTTCCTCTCATGGACATCATCAAACAATATGGCACCCCGCTAAAGATTACTTACCTGCCCAAGATCAGCGAGAACATCCGTTTTGCGCAAGCAACCTTCAATAACGCCATGGAGCGGTTTAAGTACAACGGTAAATACACGTATTGCTATTGCACCAAGTCTTCCCATTACGATTTCATTTTGGAGGAAGCCCTTAAGAATGATATCCATATTGAAACTTCTTCCGCATTTGATATTCCAATCGTTCGCACACTTTTTGGCCGTGGAAAAATAAGCAAGGAGACGTTTATTCTGTGCAATGGGTTTAAAATGCCGAAGTACAGGGAGTACATCACTGATTTACTCAACGATGGATTCAATTGCCTTCCCATTTTAGATAACCTGAGCGAGATTGATACCTACGAAAAAAGTGTGAATCGACCATACCAGGTAGGAATTCGAGTGGCCGCTGATGAAGAACCGAAATTTGAATTTTATACCTCACGTTTAGGCATTCGCTACAACGACATTAATACTTTATATAAAGAAAAGATTGCCACCAGCAGCAAAGCATCACTAAAACTGCTGCACTTTTTCATTAATACAGGAATAAAAGACACCGCTTACTATTGGAGTGAACTAAGTCGTTTCATTTTTAAGTATTGCGAAATGAAAAAAATCTGCGATACTCTTGACTCCATTGATATTGGTGGCGGATTTCCCGTAAAGACCTCCCTCACTTTCCAATACGATTATAAATACATGATCGAGCAGATTGTTGAGAACATCAAATGGATTTGTGAAAAGAATAACGTTCCCGTCCCAAATATCTTTACAGAATTCGGAAGTTTTACCGTAGCTGAAAGTGGTGCTGTTTTGTATTCTGTGGTGGACCAGAAATTACAAAATGACAAAGAACTTTGGTACATGATCGATGGCTCATTCATTACCCATTTGCCCGATGTGTGGGGTATGAACCAGAAATACATTTTGATGGCAATCAATAAGTGGGATGATACCTATCATAAAGTAAACATAGGAGGGCTAACCAGCGACAGTCAGGATTACTATAACTCTGAAGCACATACGGGTGAGGTTTTCTTGCCTATGATCACCGATGAAGAACCTCTTTACATAGGTTTCTTTCATACAGGTGCCTATCAGGAATCTCTGGGTGGTTACGGTGGCATACAGCATTGTTTAATCCCCGCCCCTAAACATGTTTTGATAGATCGAAACGAAGATGGTGAAATCTCAACTGAACTTTTTGCTAGTGAGCAGACAAGTGAGAGTATGATGAAAATACTTGGCTATGAAGAGGCGCAGGCTCCGAAGAGACAAAAACCTACAAAATTAAAAGTGCGAAGCGTTTAACGCCTTGTTACTAATTCAAAAGCCTTTCTATCTTAAAGACAGAAAGGCTTTTTTTATGTGAAATCAACTGATGCAATAAATTTCATGCTATCATCTACTTGCTATTTCGCTTTCAATGTCCTCATAAAATTAACAAGCGCCCAAATCTCATCTTCATCCGGAAGTTTCTTTTTATAAGACGGCATATCATCCCGACCTTCTAATGTCTTATAAAAGAGGGAACCATCGCTTTGTTTTTGCGCCTCAGCAGACGTGAGGTCTCCGACTTCAGTATCAAGTTGGGCAGCTTTTGTACCATCTCCCAAGCCCGTCTTTCCATGACATGATTGACAGTGTTTCACCCACAATGCCTTTGCATCTTTTATACCCGCTGCATCTGATTTAACAGGGTTGGCCATTTTATCATACTTGTCCGGCACAGCCCATGGCTTCTTCTGGAAGGAGCCAAAGGAAAAAAACAGGAGGCTGGAAAGTAAAAGGCTAACAAAAATAAATGATCTCGTCTTCATACATTTTCAATTTTAGGTTTTCTAAGTTTAAATAATTTATAAATAATAACGATATAGTGCCCCCAAACAGCGGTCATCAAAATAAAGAAAGTCAACAACATCCACACCGGGGGGTGGGGGCTCCAAAGCTCTCGTTGGATACCTGTTGCTTTATCTGCAAGCGGAATACCCCAAGGCACAACCAGAATGGCCTCCACATTACCATAGTCTTCGTTATCTTCTACCCTAGCGATTACTGTTAAATCACCTTTGTTGTCGCCCGGTAAATCAGAAGGAAAATCTATCACAAGCTCACCGTTCTCATCCGATGCCCCCTCTCCTACTTTCAGAGGATTAAATGTTCTTTTAACAAAAACACCAATATCAGTTTCTACGATAGGCGCTTCTTCGGCTTGGCTTTCATCTTTCAAGACTACTTGCAGTGACAAAGTTGAATCTTCCTTAACAGGAATAATTTCAATGCGAGCTTTTTTGACATAAACCTCCTCCTCACCCGCACTTACCTTTTCATTACCTTCAAATTGAGCTGTGAATTTCATCTTACCTTCGGCATCGAGCAGCTGGTTTTTATCAGGGATAGTGATAGTCGTTACTCCATCCATGTCCGTTATTCCTTCGCCAACAAGCTTAGGTTCTTCTTCAGTTGTATTAAAAAACTTGACAGTAAGTCCATCTAAAGGATTGAATGAATTCCTGACTTTTGATTTAGCTGTAATTCGCAAGTCAATTGTTTGGTCACTCTTCTGAATCGATACAAAAGTAAATCTCGGCTTTATGAGCTCGAGTGCTGTGCTATCTTTATCATCCTGCGCCACCGCTGAGACCTGAAAAAAGACGATCATCAGAATAGCCAAAAACTCTTGATATATGGGTCTTAAATATTTTTCATTCGTTCTCATGGCATCAATCATTTTAATTTTTTATCCGCATACTCTGAAACTGAGATGATAGTGACAAATTTTGCCGCTATAGTAAAAATCAGCAAAAATGATGCAACCCCTGCAAATGTAAGAGACCACTCCACCCAAGTAGGTGAATAATGAACGTATTCCATTCTGGTGTCTTGCACAGGAAGCAACGGAGTTTCAAGTGTTGGCACAACAATAAGGTAGCGCCTCACCCACATGGCCATCACCATCAAAAACGCGGCTAAAGCAATCAGATTGGTTTTTCTCAAAAAAGGTAGCCCGATAACAAGGATAGGCACTACAATTCCAAAAATGTTGAACATCAGAAACCACCATCCGTATTCCTCTGTATTAAAAAGTTTCCCCACTACCTCGGCATCCCATTTCTGAGAACCATACCAACTTGTGAGGTATTCAGAAAAACTAAAATATCCGTAAGTGGCCGCCAGAATAAGCATGACATAACCCATATTAACAAAGTGCTTATCTGTTATTATGGTTTCCAGCTTGTAGAGCTTTCTGAATATCCACATCCCCACAATGATTACCCCAACTCCCGAAAAAATAGAAGCTATTACAAAATAGGGGCCAAAAATAGTACTGTGCCAGCCAGGCCTGAGGGTCATACCAAAAATCCAGGAAAGCACAGATGATACAATGACCATCATGGGTATCATGATCAAGGATATCAGTTTGGTAAGTTTGTCGATAAGAGCACTCTGCTCCTTTGTTCCGTTGTAACCAAGCGCTAATGTTTTGTAAAGTGAACGTTTCCACGCTGGAACCTGCAAG
>JANOQK010000313.1:0-2674 GCA_031414855.1 Bacteroidia bacterium
TAGCCAAAAGAAACAATGTAAACCTTGCGTTGGAGATTGCGCGGGAAGCACGACAAATGCATGGTGGCATGGGTATCACCGGAGAGTATCCTATCATGCGTCATATGATGAATCTTGAATCCGTTGTCACCTACGAAGGCACACATGATATTCATTTGTTGATTTTGGGTAATGAGATTACGGGTATTCCTGCATTCGTTTAGATGAAGGTACTGACTGTAATAGGCGCCCGCCCTCAATTTATTAAAGCCGCCACCGTTTCACGTGCCTTAAAAAAATCTGGCCTTGAAGAAGTGATTGTCCATACCGGGCAGCATCACGATCAAAACATGTCGCAGGTGTTTTTTGATGAGATGGAAATTCCAACTCCTCACTACAATCTTGAAATTCAAGGATTGAATCATGGAGCGATGACAGGCCGGATGCTTGAGAAAATCGAAGAAGTATTGCTAAAAGAAAAGCCTGATTATGTTTTGGTTTATGGAGACACCAATTCGACATTGGCTGGAGCTTTGGCGGCTGTCAAACTTCATATTTCAGTGGCACATGTAGAAGCGGGATTAAGAAGCTTCGAAATGAAAATGCCTGAAGAGGTGAACCGGATATTAACCGATCGAATCAGTAAAGTCCTCTTTTGCCCTACTCAAACCGCGATCGATAATCTTGATAAAGAAGGGTACAACAATATTGATTGTGAGATTATTCTTTCAGGCGATGTGATGTACGATGCTGTACTTTTTTACAAGCAGAAAATCGAAACACATTCAACTATCATTCAAAAAGAAAAGCTGGCGGGGAAGCCATTCGTGCTCGTTACAATACACCGCGCTGAAAATACAAATGATCCAAAGCGATTAAAGGAAATCTGCGAGGCATTAAATGAAATTCAAAAGGAACAACAGGTGATTCTTCCACTGCACCCAAGAACCAAAGCCTATTTGCAAGCGCAAAATTTAAAGTTGGATGCCAAAATCATTGATCCGGTTGGTTATTTCGATATGCTAGCATTGCTTGAAAACTGCAGCCTTGTCATGACCGACAGTGGTGGTTTACAAAAGGAAGCCTATTTCTTTAACAAATATTGCATCACTCTGCGAGACCAAACAGAGTGGGTGGAATTAGTTCAGGCGGGTGCTAACTCTATTGTTGGTGCAGATAAGGCAAAGATCCTTTCAGCCTATCAGACTTATAAAAATTCCAAATTGATGACGAGGAAGCCTTTGTATGGTGATGGGAATGCTGCGGAATTGATTGCTCAATATCTCAAATAAGAATAACAACAGACCTGTCTGCCGACAGGCAGGTTTACAGATTAAATGAGTGAAATCTGTGGCAAACTTGACTTATTCAATATATACCATTAACGTGATCCTCTGCACAGGACTTTGAGGATCATTCGAATAAATCGTAAGAGACTTCTGCTGAGTGTCTTTTCTGTCTTTGGTGTTAAACACGATCTTTAATTTGGCTTCTGCTCCAGCTTTTAATGTCATTTGATCAAGCGATGCTGTTACACAAGAGCAATTCGGTTGAAGTGAGCGAATGATAAGGTCTTTCTTTCCTGCGTTCTTAAGAATGATTTCCTGTTCTCCATTTCTTCCCGATGGTATTCTTCCAAAATCTACCAGTGAAGTTGGAAGAGAAAGTATCGGAGTTTTGGACAATTCGTCCGCATTTAGAGGCGGAAAAAATTCTTCAATCGTAGCATACACCGGAAATGATTTCAAGGGTATTTCTTCATCATCGGTTTCAATCTGAATGTTATCCGAAACAAATCCATATTGCTTTCGGGAGGCAGCATCGTATGTTACCATAATAGGGCCCGACTCATTGACATTCAATGAAACAGGCATTTGTACTTTTATATAAGCAGGTGCGATAGCTCTTACAAATTTTATGGGTTTCGTTCCGGCATTCACAACAAAATAATCTTTCATCACGGGTGGTTTGTTTAAAAACACTTTACCCAAATTGAAGGAGGTTGATTTCAATTTCAGATTTCCGCTAGCGGATGTCAGCTCCTCCATACTTCCTTTGAATTTTTGTGTTACCACCTGACCTTTGATCTGCAACACGACAGGGCTATCATCAAAATCCGCTGTAACAGTAAGCGTTTTATTGAAAAAACCTGGCCGTCCTTTGGGATTGTAACTGGCTTTCACAAAACCTTCTTTTCCGTTTGCAATAACATCTTGCGACCAACCGGGAGTTGTACAACCGCAGGATGCCTGAACAGAAATGATTTTAATTGGTCTGCCTGTGTTGTTCGTAAATCTGAATTCATGATCGGCATTACCCGATTCCTCCGTAATGTACCCAAAGTCAAATATTTTTTCCTTGAACAGTAAGGGGTCTGCCTTCTGCGCCACAGTGGGAGAAACAAGCAATACAGACAAGAAAATAAAAAAGCAATTCTTCATACAGCCTCAAAAGTAAAAAATATTAAACAACAAAGGGAACCGCTGAGTTTGCATAGAACCTCAAAGAAACACGAAACATACTCCACAAACTACCAACTGCATCTTTGCGTTCCATTGCGTGGATTTCCTTTGTGATCTCTGCGGTTAAGTTTCTCAATTTTAGATACGCAAGATAATATGTGACAGCATTTTTCTTTTCTTTGCACAACTATGGCAAGAATTTTAACAGGAATACAAAGCAGTGGAAAGCCTCA
>JANOQK010000314.1:0-8479 GCA_031414855.1 Bacteroidia bacterium
GAGCTGCGGGCTATTTTACAAGCAACGCAGCAAAGACCGATTACCAATTCAACTCACCGATTACTGCCTGGAATGAAATTGGAAAAGATGCTCATTACAAAAACCGGAATAAAGGGCAATCGTTTTTCGCAGTCTTCAATCATGAAATAACTCATGAGTCCAGAGTATTCATGAAGAAGGCTGATCCCCTGCTGGCGGAAATTCAAAACATAAGAATTCCAAAATATTTTCCTGACCTGCCCGTTGTGCGACAAGATGTAGGCCGTGTCTATTCAAATATTATTGAACTCGATCAACAGATTGGAAAATTATTAGATGATCTAAAAGCCGAAGGTTTGCTGGATAAAACTATTATTTTCTTCTGGTCAGATCATGGAGGTCCATTGTTAAGACAAAAGCGTGCCGTAGGAAATTCAGGATTACATGTACCACTAATTGTGAGGTTGCCAAATGGCGCCATGGCTGGAACAAAAGTTGAAGAGATAGTTTCACTGATGGATTTAGGTCCAACGGTCTTGTCGTTGGCCGGAATTAAACCGCCATCATACATGCATGGAAAAGCCTTTCTTGGTGCACACAAAACAAAAATTCCTCATCGCTATGTCTTTGGTTCGGCCGACCGTTTTGATGAAGCCGCAGATATGAGTCGCTCCGTAATCGATGGCCGATTTGTTTACATCCGGAATTTTCGTCCAGAATTACCTTTGATCTATCGCAATGCGTATCGGGAACAAATTGATATGACACGCACACTAATCGAAATGGATCAGCAAGGAAAACTCACTGGAGATGCTTCTTATATTTTTATGAGGACTAAGTCAGAAGAAGAATTGTATGACCTGGCTAATGATCCGGATGAAATTCATAATCTTGCACAGTTACCTGAACATCAGACAAAATTAAAAGAGATGCGAGCAGCATTAGGAGATTGGCAAATGGAAGTAAAAGATCTTGGCTTTATCCCAGAGTATGATCTTGTTAATATGATGTGGCCTGGCCTGATACAACCAACAACAGAGAAAGTAGCATTCAAAAAAGAAGGAAGTAAATTGATTTTGACAAGTGCTACTGATGGATCAAGCATTGCTTATCAGTTTGATGAAGAGATCGGGGGAAAGAGATGGAAATTATATAGTCAACCTTTGGTCCTTAGCTCCTACAAAAAGATAGCCGCGAGGGCGGTAAGAATTGGTTATAAAACGTCAGAGGTTTCTAATTATGAATGAACTAAAAAATCTGCAGGCTGAGAATTATAGGTCTCTTATTTCAAAGTCCGGTCCTTTGCCAAACTTGATCAGATCTTTGAGATGATATTTCTCTAGTGTGTGAAGGTCTTTCAATTTGAAATCCCCGTTACCTAAAATACTTTCGATTATAAACTCGTAGCGGTCTCCAAAGTTAACAAGACTGTATTTTTTTCCGTTGCGAAGGACATCGAGTGAAAGGCCGGCCATGATGTAACTTAATCGTAAGATTACTTAAGGCGGGAAAGGTCGAGCTCAAATCCGGGAAGAAGATCTTCTCCACTTAACTTTTTATCAAAACCATCAATTTCCAGAATCGATCCATCGGGCTTAAACACATATGCTTTTTGTTGTGACGGATTAATTAACCAACCTAATTGACAACCATTCTTCATCCATTTTCCCATCTTGGATTTTAACTGCGTAAGAGAATCAGTCTTAGACCGAAGCTCAATTACGAAATCAGGGCAGATGGGAGCAAACTTCTCCTGGTCTTGAAGTGTTAACGCTTCCCATTTTTCTTTCTTTATCCAAGATACATCTGGTGAACGCATGGACTTATCTCCTAACCTAAATCCGGTAGCAGAATCAAATCCATAACCCAGCTCAACATTCTTTTCAACCCACTGACTAAAAATACCAGTGAGCTTAAAGTTTAAATTTCCTGTAATTCCTCCAGCTGGTGACATAATAACTAGTTGACCAAATTCATCTCGTTCAATTCGCAATTCTTTATTGGCAGCACAAAAAGCAAACAACTCATCGTCTGTCATCGGGTACTCAACCGGAATATTTAAAGTCAATGCATCCATTTTAATCAAAGTTACCAAAAAATCATAAATCCTCTTCCCGCTCTAACATCAAAATGGAAGCCTGAGGCACAATAAAATATTTTTCACTTTCATACATCACTTCAATTGCACCTCTTTGTAAGAAAATAGCAAGGTCACCTTCTTGTGCCTGAAGTGGCAGATACTTGATCTGATCGTCTTTGCCTTTCCATAAATCATCGTCATCGGCAGGCATAGGCAAGGGGTAGCCAGGACCTGCTTTAATCACGAACCCCTTTTGAATTTTTTCTTTCTCCTGCACAATTGGAGGTAAATAAAGGCCACTTTCTGTCTTGTCAGAATCTTTCACGGGGCGAATTAACACGCGATCACCCACCACAATCAATTTCTTCAATTTATTATTGGCTGTCACTTTCATAGCTGTAAAACTAAAGATTATTCAGAAGGGTTCTACCATCCCTCACATTTAGCTTTTTATCAACCGGTTGGATCGTTATATTTAATTTCCCGTAACTAATAAACTAACACTGACATGAAATCAATCTTGCTAATTCTCTCCTTCGTGTGCTTATCCGCATATGTTCAGGCAGGTGACATCCTTCCTCTGCCTATCGGTGCAAAAGCACCTGAGTTTTCACTTCCCGGTGTAGATGGTAAAACCTATACCCTGAAAGATTTCTCTGGAAGCAAATTGCTTTTGATACTCTTTACCTGCAATCATTGTCCAACAGCGCAGGCCTATGAAGATCGTATCAAGCAACTGGTGATTGATTACAAAAGTAAAGGCGTTGCCGTGGTCGCTATTTCACCAAACGATGCGTTGAGTGTGCGATTAGATGAAATGGGATATACAGATGTTGGTGACAGCTTTGAAGAAATGAAAATACGTGCCAAAAACATGTCGTTCAACTTCCCCTATTTGTTTGATGGCGAGAATTCTCAACTCTCTATGAAATATGGACCACAGGCAACACCCCATGTTTTTATTTTTGATGAAACGAGATCACTTCGCTACAGTGGCCGCATCGATGATGGCGAAAAACCGGGCACAGCTAAAACACACGACACACGGAACGCTCTCAATGATTTGCTAGCTGGAAAGCCAGTTGCTGTTGAGAAAACAAAAACATTTGGCTGTTCGATCAAGTGGCCTGAAAAGGAAGGATATGTAAAAGCTGCTCAGGAAGGATGGGCTAAGGAGCCAGTCACACTCGAAGATCTTTCACCGGATCAACTGAAAGCTATTCTAAAGAATGATGGCGAAAATTATAAACTAATCAACGTCTGGGCTACATGGTGCGGACCTTGCGTGACTGAATTTCCACAATTTGTGGACATGAACCGTATGTATCGCAACCGCGAGTTTGAGTTAGTCACCATTACGTTAGATGAAATGGCTCGAAAGCAGAACGCACTCAATTTCCTTGTCAAAAAACAGGCATCCACGAAGAATTACATTTTCACGGGTGACAAGTATGCTTTCATAGAGGCTGTAGATAAGAAGTGGGAAGGGTCTCTTCCCTACACTATTTTCCTTGCACCAGGAGGGAAAATCATTTATGGAAAGCAAGGACTGATCGATCATCTTGAAATCAAGAAGACTATCGTTGAGAATATTGGAAGGATTTATTAAGTCATGCTTTGACAATCTCAGCATGACACTCAACTTACAGTATCACGTTGAGCATGTCGCAACGTAGCAATTACTAAAACAATTTTCCCTGGTCTTCATCTGTTTCCTCTGTATCAGTGGTGTAAAGAGGTAACTTGTTGAGTCGGCTGGAAAGTATTGACTCTTTTGTGTTAATACCTTTTGATTCAGCCTCGTTCTTGAGTTTGGTCGTTTCTTGCTCCAGTTCCTTCGCACTGATTTGCTTTGACCTGCGCTCAATAGGTGGATTTAATTTTTCAGCCTTTTCAAACTCGGCTACTTTCTCTAAAATGTCTTTTGGCAAATCAGCTTCGCTTCTATACACCAATTCAAAGAATTGTTTCGTAAAGAATCCATCGATTTGAATCCGTCTCTTGGACAGATGAATAAACTTACCAAGCACACGACAAATATTTTCGCGTTCTTCCGGGCTTAATTGATCTGCAAATTCATACTCCTCAATTTTTTGCAGACTTAGAATAATCGGCTCCAGTGAATCCAATGAAACTACAAACACATTATAATCGGCCAATCGAAATACCACTTGATCTAAAATATCAAGCGTATTAGTAGGCACCACTAAGAATATTTCTTTTTTTACATCAGGCTCTTTTACATATTTCTTTACAGACTCCGCCTGATTCTTAATGTATTGCCTGAAGTTGGACAGGTCTTCTCCTCCGGGGCTCTTTGCATCAAACACGATATATTCATTACTAATCTTTAGAGTGTTGTCAGGCTCGCCTTTGAACGGCACCTTCTCTACATACTCAATTGTGTACTTCGCACAGATCGTTTTGATGGTATTCTTAACGTTATCCTGGTGATTGGCCCAGGTTTCCCGCAGTTTCTGAATGCGCAGTATTTCAGCATTCTTGCGCTCTTCTAGTTCCTTGTTACGATCACTCTGAATTTTGTTCTGAATGTTGCTTAATGTGCTGAGTGATTTAGCGTGATCCTGATTTCTAAATTCATCATTCTTTGTATACTCGGTGTTTTGCTGCATTATTTTTTGCAGCTCACGCTCAGTTTGTTCCAGTTTTTGTTTTAGTGTAGCAACTTCGTTAGATAGTTCGGTCCCTCTTCTTAAGTAATTTTTGTTCGCCTCAGTAAGCGTTGTCAATTCCTTTTGGAACAGATCAATTTGTTTGTTCGATTCTTTAAGAACCTGGTTTTCGGTATGAAGGCGGTTAACTGTATCGTTTAAATTCTTCGAGTTAGACTTTTCTAGATTCAGCGAATTTTCCAGTTTGCCCAACTCTTCAGATCGTCCAATCAATTTCTGAAGATCACCGCTGGCATCAATCAATAAGTTTTTGAAATTTCCCCAACTAAAGATTCTTTCAAAAAAACCTATCGTCTTTACCTTCTCCAGTAATCTCTTCAGGTTATCAAAATTTGCATCCATTTAAAATCAAATTACATACAAATGTAATTTAAAATTACAATGCCTACTGTCTTCAGTCAATAGCTTACTTTTTTATTGAAGCCGCATTTCTGTACCTTTGCTTTTCTTTATAACAACAAATTTATGGTAGCGGAAATCACATCGAGCAGCGAGGCAATTGCCCTGGAAGACAAATATGGAGCACATAATTATCATCCTCTTCCGGTTGTTTTAACCAAAGGAGAGGGCGTATTTCTATGGGATGTAGAAGGGAAACGATATTTTGATTTTTTATCTGCCTACAGTGCCGTTAATCAAGGACATTGCCATCCAAGAATAATCAATGCGCTGATAGAACAAGCCAAAGAACTTACTCTGACTTCCCGCGCCTTTTATAATGACAAGCTTGGCGTTGCCGAAAAATATGTGTGTGAAACATTTGGCTACGACAAAGCCTTGTTCATGAACAGCGGAGCCGAAGCAAACGAAACTGCCATTAAACTTGCCCGTAAGTGGGGTTATACTAAGAAGGAAATTCCGGACAATCAGGCGGTAATCGTTGCCTTGAAGAAAAATTTTCATGGTCGAACCACTACTATTATATCGGCTTCCACTGATCCATCGGCTACAAAAGGCTTTGGGCCATTGATGCCAGGCTTTGAAATTGTGGATTACGATAGTATTGCGGTTCTTGAAAAAGCATTGAGCAATCCAAACGTTTGTGCTTTATGGATTGAACCTATTCAAGGTGAAGCAGGTGTTTATGTTCCTCAAGAAGGCTACTTGAAAGCTGCTGAGCAATTATGCCGCAAGCACAATGTATTGCTTATGATGGATGAAATCCAGACGGGCATCGCGCGCACCGGAAAAATGCTGGCCTCTGATCATGAAAATGTAAAAGCAGATTTGTTGATTCTTGGTAAAGCATTGTCAGGCGGAGTATTGCCTATCTCGGTAGTACTTGCCAATGATGAAATTATGTTAGTGATCAAACCAGGCGAGCACGGTTCAACGTTTGGAGGAAATCCATTAGCAGCAGCTGTTGTAGTGGAAGCCCTTGAGGTTATTCGAGAGGAAAAACTTGCCGAAAATTCAGAGCGTTTGGGAAAAGTATTTCGTGATCGCATGACATCCTTCATGAAAAAGAATAACATGATCAAGCTGGTGCGTGGTAAGGGTCTATTGAATGCCATTGTGATTAACGACACGCCAGACAGTGAAACTGCATGGAACATGTGTTTGAAGTTTGCCGAGAATGGATTGCTGGCAAAGCCAACACACGGAAACATTATTCGTCTTGCCCCACCACTCGTGATCACGGAAGAGCAAATTCATGAGTGTTGTGATATTATTGAGAAGGTGATCTCGGAGTTTAAAAGGTAACTGAAGCCCTTTCGAGCGTGCTAAATAGTATGAAAGGCTTCACTTGAAATTGCGAGAAATCTTATTTGACTTTGTGTACTTCTATGAAAGATTTCTCTCTCCGTTTCACTTCGTTCAAAATAACTACTGAGTCGAAGGAAACTGATCAATTTAATATTTCCAACTTCTTCAATTCTACCCTAAGTTGTTCTGGCGAACTAAAATGAATGCCTGGCAATCCTAACGCTCTTCCTCCTTCAATATTTCTGAAGTTATCATCAATAAATAAAGCTGTCGATGGATTAACCTGATGGCGGTCAAACAAGATTTGAAAAAATTCAGGAAATGGCTTGCGGGTTTTTTCAACCCCGGATACTACTATCCCATCAAACCAATGCAGGAATTCAAACTTCTCCAGCGCCCATGGAAATGTTTCAGCCGACCAATTAGTCAGTGCATAAATTTTATATCGGCCACTGTCTTTTAGTTCTTTAAAAATTTCAACTGTTTCATGAATAGGCCCATTCATCGTTTCTTTCCAGCGACCGTACCAGGCACGTATAGCAGCTTCATGTTGGGGATATTGGATTACCAATTCTTCGGTGGCTTCTTCAAATGATCTTCCAGCATCTTGCTTCTCGTTCCAATCATGGGTACAAATGTTTTCTAGAAACCAGTCGATCTCCTCCTCCGTCTTATAAATTTTGCGATAAAGGTAGCGCGGGTTCCAATCGATGAGTACTGCCCCTAAATCAAAAATGATGGTATCTACTTTTGTATTCATTACTAGCTAGATTATAAAATTTGTTATTTCGGAAAAGCCCACTTCAAAAAATGCGGCATGGCCTCTGCCCATGTTTCTGTATTGTGTTTACCGTCTTTCATTTCCAGATATTGAATATCATGAAAAGGCCTATACCCTTTTTTAGTCAACTCAACAATAAGGTCAAGCGTATCATCAATTGAATCAATCACTCCATTTTTATTTCTATCGCTATGCTCATCCTCTGTTCCGGTTTGAAACCAAAATTTAATGCCCGGCTTGAATTTTCCTCTGCGCACCTGCTGATGCATAATTCGGTCGCGATAATCGGAATAAAATCGGCTTTTAGCATCTCTCTTCCGCCACCAAAAGGATCCACTGAAGGCACCCACTTTACCAAAGAAATCAGTGTGATGCCAGGCAATATCAAGAGCCGACAAACCACCCAACGAAAATCCGGCAATGCCACGATCGGCAGAATGGGTTGCAATGGAATATTGGTATTGGAGGTAAGGTACCAGCTCTGTCATAATAAACTTTGCATAGTTTTTGGCCCTGGCCCCTCGCTCATTAAAATCAGGCTTGCTGGCAACTCCATATTCTTGCATCCTGTCACCAGCATGTACACCCACCACAATGACATCCTTTATTTCCTTTGAAAGTGTTAACTTTTCTAACGTTTCCTTCAACTGTATGGCTTGGCTATCTTGTCCATCATTAAGAATAAGCAAAGGATAGTGCTTGTTCGCTTTCTCGTATTGAAAGGGCAGAAAAATATCAACCACGGTATCCCGGCCGAGCAACTTAGAGTGTATGTCAGTGAGCTTTTCGAGATGGTAATGATGTGAGTGGGGCAAGGCCAGAAATAATTTTAAGTAATACCTTATTTTTCAGCGTCTTTATTCCGATTTTGAACGTCAGAAAAGGTACACAAAAATAGAAGTTTAATTCGATCTATATGCCGTACGAACATTATCATAAATGGTATTCTCCAAATCTCAGTCGCGATATTGAAGTGATGAGTTATGGGCATCAGGGTTATCCAATTATTCTCTTCCCTACCTCCAAGGGCGGGTTCAATGAGAATAAAGATTTTAAACTCATTGAAAGTGTAAATTGGTTTTTGGATAACGGGCTTGTAAAAATTTATTGTCCTGATGGAATTGATTCAACCAGCTGGTACAATAAAAGCATTCATCCCGCAGATCGTGTAAAGAATCACATCTGGTACGATTTGATGCTGTTGCAAGAACTCGTACCGCTTGCACAGCGCGAAACAGG
>JANOQK010000315.1:0-12629 GCA_031414855.1 Bacteroidia bacterium
CAAATACGGCCCGCAATGGTTTGAACTTCTCCAAATCATTGGCTACCGCAGCGTCACCAATGTCTCCACCATGCCAGATTTCATCACACTCTTTGAAGTATTCAAACACTTTAGGATCGAGGTGACTGTGCGTATCGGAGAGTAAACCAATCTTCATCGGAGAAAGTTAATTTTTTTGAACGATATGGTCGTTCAACTGGTTATCTTTATTCTAACAAACAACCTCTTCTATGGCAACAAAAAAAATTGGTGTAATCGGCTCGGGCAAAGTAGCCCAGATATTAGCAGCCGGATTTATAAAACATGGTTATGATGTAATGGTAGGCAGCAGCCACCCTGACAAGCTTGACGAATGGAAAACCAAAAATACTGCTGCACAAATAGGAAGCTTTGAAGAGTCAGCAAAATTTGGTGAAATTATTGTGCTGGCGGTGAAAGGAACAGCAGCTGAATCGATTATTAAATCCCTTTCTGAAAGCATCGCTAACAAAACAGTAATTGACACCACCAATCCCATTGCGGAAGCAGCGCCATCACACGGGGTTTTGAGATACTTTACTACGATGGAAGAATCCTTAATGGAAAGATTACAGAACGTTGCGCCCAACGCCAAATTTGTAAAAGCATTCAACAGTGTTGGAAATCTATTCATGGTCAATCCTTCGTTTCCGGAAGGAAAACCAACGATGTTTATATGTGGTAACGATAAAGTCGCCAAAAAGAAAGTCACCGCAATACTCGAACAGTTTGGTTGGGAATCTGCCGACTTTGGATTTGCCGAATCGGCACGTGCCATTGAGCCGTTGTGTATTCTCTGGTGTATTCCAGGAATGATACGTAACGAATGGCAACATGCTTTCAAGTTGATGAAGATGTGATATATGAGTTTAGGCAATGTTATCCTCATCACTGGAGCTAACCGCGGAATAGGAAAAGAAATAGCGAAACAAATGGCCGCCAGAAATTGGCAAGTGATTGTTACTGCACGCGACTACTCTAAAGCAGTACAGTCGGCAAAAGAAATTGGAAGCAACTCATTTGCTTTACAATTGGATGTTCAGAATGAAGATTCTGTGAAGAAGGCGGCCGCCTTGATTGAAAAGGAATTCAAAAAACTCGATGTATTGGTGAACAATGCGGGAGTTATCGGTAATAAGTCCATGCAGGAGTTTGATTTGGATCAGATCAGCAGTGTACTAGATACAAACCTCATGGGACCAATCCGAACTTCAAAATATTTTATGCCGCTACTGAAGAAAAGCGATGACGCAAGAATCATCAATATTTCCAGTGGGATGGGAGAGATGGCTTCGCTAAAGGGTGGAGGATATGGTGCCTACCGGTTGAGTAAAGCCGCGCTGAATTCCTTTACGATATTATTAGCCGCAGAATTAGAGCATCGTAAGGTGAAGGTTTATTCTATGTGTCCGGGTTGGGTAAAGACAGAAATGGGAGGTAATAGTGCACCGCGATCCTTAGAGAAAGGTGCAGAAACCGCTGTCTGGCTTGCTACGGAAAGTAAAGTAGCTTCTGGGAAATTTTACCGGGACAAGAAAATAATCGATTGGTAAGTAAAAAGGCCATCACTTTCGTAATGGCCTTCGGTTATTAAATCAACGATTGCTAGTAGTTATTATCACCTCCTGCTTGTGGTCTGCTAGACCAAGGTCTCTGTGAAT
Source organism: Bacteroidia bacterium (assembly GCA_031414855.1). Taxonomy (GTDB): domain Bacteria; phylum Bacteroidota; class Bacteroidia; order Cytophagales; family Cyclobacteriaceae; genus ELB16-189. The sequence goes on from JANOQK010000315.1 coordinate 1,680, forward strand.
TCTGACTTCTTCCACCAGAGTTCTGACTTCTTCCTCCATTGCGGGAAGAATTTCCACCAGCATTATTACCACCGCCAGATCTTCTTGGTGAACTCTGGCGTTGTTTTTCGGCTTGCTTCACAAATGTGTGATGCATCATTGGGTAAGAATGACCTTCTACCACTGGAATGGTTTTGCCAATCAACTTATGGATGTCCTTTAGGAATTCTTTTTCTTCGGCATCACAAAAGGAGATAGAAATACCGCTTGCTCCGGCACGACCTGTTCGGCCAATGCGGTGAACATAGGTCTCAGGAATGTTAGGCAATTCAAAATTGATTACGTGCGAAAGTTCATCGATATCAATACCACGAGCTGCAATATCGGTAGCCACTAACACACGAGTTTGTCGAGATTTAAAATTACTCAACGCACGTTGACGTGCATTTTGTGATTTGTTACCATGGATAGCTTCTGCTGAAACACCTGCGCGATTCAAATCTTTTGTTACCCGGTCAGCACCGTGCTTGGTACGAGTAAAAACGAGGGCTGTGTTAATTGATCTATCCTTTAATAAATCAAGCAGCAAAGATTTTTTGTTGTTTTTGTCTACGTAGTAAAGCTCTTGCTTGATTGTATTTGCAGTAGATGAAACTGGTGTTACCTCTACTCTCACAGGGTGAGTTAAAATTGTATCAGCAAGCTTCGATATTTCTGACGGCATAGTTGCCGAGAAAAACAAGGTTTGTCTTTTTGCAGGTACTTTGGCAATGATTTTCTTCACATCGTGAATGAAACCCATGTCGAGCATGCGGTCGGCTTCATCTAATACCAGCATTTTAACGTGCTCGAGTTTAACATAGCGTTGATCCATCAAGTCAAGTAAACGACCTGGTGTAGCAATCAGGATATCAACACCTGCGCGCAATGCATCAGTTTGTGATTTTTGTGATACGCCACCAAAAATGACAGTGTGGCGAATGCGAAGATTCCTTCCGTAAGCAGTAAAGCTCTCACCAATCTGTATTGCCAACTCGCGCGTTGGAGTTAATATCAGAGTTTTGATTCCTGCTGGTGCTTTCTTGAAGAGCTCATCTTCGTGGAGTAATTGCAAAATAGGAATAGCAAAAGCTGCTGTCTTGCCGGTTCCGGTTTGAGCGCAGCCTAGTAAATCTTTCCGTTGTAATAAAACAGGAATAGCCTGTTCTTGAATGGGAGTTGGCTTTGTATAGCCTTCAGTTTTCAGAGCGCGCAATATGGGCTCAATGAGATTTAATTTTTCAAATGACATGTTTAATTTTGAAACACGGATACCCGTGTCTACTTGTTTAGTTGAACGCCTCTTGGCTCAATATCGCCTGAGGTGGCACACGGAAAGTGCTTTTCTAGGGGAATTTGCCTGCCTGCTTGTTGCCGTTTTCGGCAGGCAGGGAGGAGTGATGCGCAAAGATACACAATTCGCCCAAATTGGCGGGGAATACTTTTTAGCGGAGTCAGAAACCAGGATTTGTTTTTATACGTATAAAAATATTATATTTGTCGTATAAACTGTATAGTTATGGATGCTAAAATCACCTTAAGCTTCAATGAGGAAATTATTGGTAGAGCCAAGAAATTTGCCGATGATAATAATATCAGCTTGTCCAGGCTCACTGAATTTCTATACAACAAAATCACAAGTAGCCATTACAAGCAATTAGAAGATTTGCCTGTGGCTGATTGGGTAAGTATGTTGGCTGAAGGTGAAGTGAAGTATCAAAAAGCCACACCTTCACGCAAAGCCCTTAAAAAAGAATACTTCAAATCGCGGAAATGAAAATATTTCTGGATGCAAATATTTTGGTTTCTGTACTTAATAAAGAATATCCACTCTTCACTTATTCTTCACGTGTGATGAGCTTAATGGATAACCCAAAGTTTGAAGTGTACACATCGCCCATTTGCCTGGCTATTGCATTTTATTTTGCAGAAAAGAAAAGCGGAACCGTCAAAGCAAAACAGAAGATGGAGATTTTGTGCACTAAGATTGAAATTGCCCCTGCCGACAAATCAAGCGTTGTTAAAACTATTCAAAATAAATCCATTCACGATTTTGAAGATGGATTGGAATATTATTCAGCTGAGGCAGCCGCTTGTAAATGTATTGTCACCGAAGACAGAAATGATTTTTTCTTTTCTGACATTGAAGTGCTGGATTCTCAATCTTTTTTGAAGAAGTATGTGATGTCGGTGATAGGGTGATTGAAAAAAAGGCGGAATTTCTTCCGCCCCTTAATAGTTAAATAAAATTCTCTTTTTACTGGTTCTTGTTTTTCAAGTCCAGTGCAAAATCCTTGGCAGTCTTAGCCGTCATGATGTCCATGAAGTTAAGCGCGCCATTAGTGGTTGGGCCGCCTCCTGTTTGGATCTGAGGCACTATTGCACCTGTGTACTTGCTAAACGCATCCGCCCAAACTTTTTGAACTTCAACTTGAGCTTTCAATTTCATTTCTAACGCCCCGTCAGCTTGCATTATTCTCTGTCTGGCATATGCATTGGCATCGGCAAGCTCCTTGATTTTTTTAGCTTCAAGTATGGCACCTTCGTATGCTATTTTTTGCTGTAATTTATCTTGTTCGGCCACTTTCACTTTGGTTTGTGCTTCCACCACCTGTTTGGTTTGATCTTGTTTCTGTTGATACTCAATTTCTACAAGTGCCTGTTCACCTTTAGCTTTCGCGGTAAGCGTTTGTTGCTGAGCCGTCATCAATTCTTGTTTTGAGATAGAGGACTTGGTTACCGCATCAATAATCTTTACCAATTTTTCATCCACTTTGTTTTCATAGTCTACATCGGTAATGGCGGCATCTGCTACGGTAATACCATATTCCTTGATGGAAGAAAGCTTCCGTTTCGGTGTGGACGTCTTTTTGTCGTATTGAATTTCGGTCTGATAGATTCTTTTCTTTTCCATCTCAAGAGAATCAAATACCAATGTTTCTTCAGTTACTAAGAGATAAACACCTTCTTTTAGCTGATCCAAAAAATCCTGGGCCATTTGCGCACGACCACCACCGTAGTGCTTTTCGCTGCTCATCAACTGGGCTGACGATTGCAAGCACTCCTTTGTGTAAGGAGCCAGCCTCTTCACAACTAATGATTGAGGGGTACGATGGGTGTTGTGAATCAATATCATTTCCTTTTCATCAGAGGGTAAAATGAATTGGGTAATTCCTCGCACATCTGCTGTGGTTGCATCACTGAAACGAATCATGATTTGACCGACTTCAATACCATTATCTTCGATTTCCAGTTTGGGAACAGCTTCCTGATAGGTAACTGAAATCTGGTTAGGCCATTCTTTTTCTTTGGCAAAGAAACCGGCATAAAATATTCCAGGTGCAAACTGAACAATCTGTTCTCCGTTTGTGCGCTCCACCACCGTTCGATTGCCGGCATCATTCCATGAAAAAGGATTGACAATTAGAAAAAAGATTAAACTGATAACGGCTATGACGCCAATAGCAATTGTTTTTCGGGTGTTGATGGGTTTTAGGGGTTCCATTTAATTAAGGGTTTTGGTTTTTGTTTGATTTGTCTTTGTTTGAAAAATAATTGGTGAGTAGCAATACGATTGCGTATGCTACAATACCGAATACGGCAAGAAATCCGACCGCGAGTGCTAGTCTAATCATGGGTGTTTTGGGTTTATGTGTATGAAATTGAAAATGAGACGAAGACGTCTTGAGACTTGCAATTAAAATGATTGCTTACATACCAGTAGGGTAATTTTGGACATTTATCATCATTGTTACCGAATGGAAACCACGCAACAAAAAATATATTTATTCGTAGAATCAACGTTTTTTTAGCTTATCCATCCACTGATTAGCCTCCTTCTGCCGTTTGATTTTTCCATCCTTTAATTGCGCTGCAAGTCTCTCATTCATTTTTCCTTGAGAGGTGAGATGATAATATCCACAATCTTCACATAGGTAAACTCCAACCGGTCCTTGATTTGGCTTGTAATCAAATTGTGTTCTGGCTTCAATAAGCGCGTCTTCGGCAATTTCCTGTGAAGGGTACATCTTTTTTGAGGTGGCACATGGCTTCATACTACGATCTTACCGGATTTGGAAATTTCTGTCTCAGAATTAATATCTCCTGTTATCTTGCGAGATAAACAAAGGTAAACAAATGAAGATAGCAGAAATTCACACCAAGAAAGGAGTCATGAAAATCAAGTTTTTTGAAAAAGACGCTCCTAACACCGTCAAGAACTTTATCACGTTGGCTGAAAAAGGTTTTTACAATGGATTGATCTTTCACCGTGTTATTCCAAACTTTATGATCCAAGGAGGATGCCCGAATGGTATAGGCAATGGAGGCCCTGGTTATCACATCGATTGTGAATTGACAGGTGAAAATCAATATCACGATCGCGGAGTTCTTTCAATGGCACATGCCGGCCGAAATACAGGAGGTTCACAATTCTTCATTTGTCATACCCGTCAGTCTACTCAACATCTTGATCGCAACCACACCGTGTTTGGGAAAGTATTTGAAGGTGATGAGGTGATTGATACAATTCGCCAAGGGGATGTGATGGAGAAGGTTGTTATCACGGAAGTGGTATAATCGTTGATCGTTGCTGGTTGTATGTTCGTAGCTGAAAATTGCTCAATGCTTATTTTTGACCTTTAATTTTATCCCTAGTTAAATGAAAATATTTTGTGGTCTGGTTTTCTGTCTCGGATTTATTCAAGGTGTATCCCAAAACACAATTGTTTTGAATGCGGATTTAGGGAAGACCAAAATTGATCGCCACATCTACGGTCATTTTTCGGAGCATTTGGGCAAGTGTATTTATGGTGGATTCTATGTAGGTGAGAAGAATACAGCTATCCCTAATACAAAGGGAGTTCGCAATGATGTTGTCAGTGCTTTAAAAAAACTAAAGGTTCCTAATTTGCGCTGGCCAGGCGGCTGTTTCGCAGACACCTATCATTGGAAAGATGGTATTGGTCCCAAAGAAAAGCGCCCAACTATTGTAAACACCTGGTGGGGTGGAGTGACAGAAGATAACAGTTATGGAACGCACGACTTTCTAGATATGTGTGAGTTGATTGGGGCTGAACCGTATTTGTCCGGAAATGTTGGAAGCGGCACGGTTCAGGAGTTTTCTGACTGGTTGCAGTATGTAAATTTTAGTGGCATTAGCCCCATGTCTAAACTTCGTTTGGAGAACGGACGTGAGAAACCCTGGAATGTAAAGTATTGGGGAGTAGGTAATGAAGCGTGGGGTTGTGGTGGTAACATGACCGCAGAGTATTACGCTAACATTTACCGGCAGTATGCTACCTTCATGACCAGTTGGAATAATGACAACAAGATTTTCCGAATTGCTTCCGGTGCAAGCTCGTCCGATTATCATTGGACAGAAGTACTGATGCGCGATATTCCGCATAGTATGCTTGAAGGAGTAGCACTTCATCATTACTCTGTCATCGATTGGAAAAAGAAAGGACCAGCTAAGGATTTTTCTGAGCTAGAGTACTTCACGATTATGCAAAGAGCTTTGCTTATGGAAGAACTGGTTACGAAGCATTCTACTATCATGGATAAGTATGACCCCTCAAAAAAAGTAGCACTTGTTGTGGATGAGTGGGGAGGATGGTACGATGTAGAGCCCAACACTAATCCTGGATTTCTATTTCAACAAAACACGATGCGTGATGCCATACTAGCCGGGGCTACACTGAATATTTTTCATAACCACAGCGATCGTGTGCGCATGGCCAATCTGGCACAAACCATAAATGTATTGCAAGCTGTGATTCTGACCAATGAAGAGAAAATGTTGTTAACACCAACCTATCATGTGATGGAGATGTACAATGTGCATCAGGATGCTACCTTGTTGCCGATGCAGATTAGAACTAATGATTATGTATTTGGAAACGACAAACTAAGTGCGGTTTCTGCCTCTGCTTCGAAAGATGCAAATGGAATTACACACATATCCCTCGTCAATATTGATTCAAAGAATGTTCAGGAAGTTGCAGTGGATATACGTGGGGTAAAGTTTAGTTCTGTTACCGGAAGGATTTTGGCTTCAGAAAAAATTCAGGATCACAATACATTCGAAGCTCCTGAAAAAGTTAAGCCAAGTCTTTTTAAGGATGTAAGTTTAAATGGAAACTCCTTGAAGGTGAAGTTGCCAGCACATTCTGTTGTGGTGCTGGAATTGAAATAGCCTTGATTTTAAGAATTTTGATTGGCTGTATTGAATTTTTAAAATTATAGCTTTAAGAAATGAGTAAAAGTTTTAGTGTACTGATTCTATTTTTTTCAACCACTGCCTTGGCACAACAAATAAAATTTTCGGTACCAGAATTGATTGTCCCTGCCTCCACGGATCAATGGGAGGTGCAGCGTAAAACGATTCGTGAAGTTCTTATAAAAGTTTTGGGCGATTTGCCGCCCCGACCAGCCGAAACCACAGTTAAAACTTTATCAAAGGAAGACAAGGGTACCTATACGTTGGAGAAGTTTGAATTTGACAACGGTGCCGGTACGGTTGTGCCGGGATATTTGTTGATTCCTAAGAATGGTTATGCCAAGCATCCAGCGATCTATTATAGTCATTGGCATGGAGGGAATTATGATATAGGTAAAGAGGAAATCTTTAAGAGCTTCTATACCCCAGAAGTTCCTGCAGAAGCTTTCATGAAGAGGGGATATGCGGTTATAGCAATCGATTCTTACTGTTTTGGAGAGCGAAGCGGAAAAGGTCCAGGCGGTTCAATGGAGACGGGTAATGCAGAAGAAATGACGCAATCAAAATATGAAATTTGGATGGGTAGGTCTTTGTGGGGAATGATACTGCGTGATGATCTGATGGCGTTGGAATATTTATTCAGCAGATCAGAGATAGATACGCAGAATGTTGCCGCAACTGGAATTAGTATGGGTGCAACGCGCACTTGGTGGTTAATGGCGTTAGATTCACGAATCAAAACCGGAGTGGCCGTTGGCTGTCTTACCCGATATCAGGAATTAATTACGGAACAAAAGTTGAAGTATCATGGCATCTACTATTATGTACCGGGCATTTTGAAATATTTTGATACTGAAGCTATTATCAGTTTGATTGCTCCACGGCCTATGCTTTTTATGACCGGAGATGAAGATCCGGGATCGCCTATCAGTGGCATTTATAAAATCGAGAGCACCGTGAAACGGGTTTACGAGCTCTATGGAAAAAAGACTTCATTTCAAAGTATCATTTATCCACGTACGGGTCACGAATACACGCCAGACATGTGGAGCAGGATGCTGAAGTGGATGGATATGAATTTAAAATAATGAGCCTAACATTTCGGGCAAAGCATATTTCTTGCCTTGTTATCTCAACGTATCGATTGGGACCCTCGAACATGAAAGGTAAGGAAACTCATTTCTGAAACAGTCGCAGAAAGTTTCTCCATAAACTTTCAGTCGATTCACTTGCAGCTTTGGGGTTGCCATCTCTGGCTTACTAGAATAATAGTAAAGCGTCCTTAGCGTTTCCGGCAAAGATTGGAGTTCTAAAATACATTAATTGTCTTAGCGGCTTAATTAGAGCTTAGACATACATCTTTTCAATTTCTTTTTCGTGGTGTTCCAGTAATGTTTTCCGAATTGGTTTTAATGTGGTTGTTATTTCACCGTTTTCCATACTCCAATCCTTATCACACAAAATAAAATCGCGAACTCGTTCAAAATTGGCAACCTCTTCATTGATCAGATCTACTTCATCTTGAAATTTGGCTCTTACTTTAATGTTATGGACCATAAACTGTGGTGAAGTCCAATGAATGTCTTCCTGAGCGCACCAGGCTTCAAGTATTTCAAATTGAGGAACAATCAAAGCTGTAACAAATGGTCTTTGAAAACCCAGTACCAGACCTCGTTGAATAAAGGAAGATTTTTCAAGGAGATTTTGTAGCACAAGAGGGGCAATGTATTTCCCTGACGAGGTCTTAAAAATATCTTTTTTTCGATCGGTGATTTTCAGAAAACGGTTATGAACAAACTTGCCAATGTCACCAGTGCGAAACCAACCATCTGATGTGAATACTTCTTTTGTCAGGTCTGACCTTTTAAAATAGCCCTGCATCACGTTTGGTCCTTTCACCAAAATTTCGCCTTCTTGCTTTTCGTTTGGTTCATCTATTTTAATTTCTACTCCGGGAATGGCAATTCCTACGGTGCCGAAATGATTGAGACCAGGTTCAAACCGGTTGATGGAAATGAGTGGTGCGGTTTCGGTCATTCCATACCCTTCCACTATAAAAATTCCTGCGGCAGAGAATAGTCGTCCAATCTCTGGCTGAAGAGATGCTGCTCCAACTGCCATATATCTGATTTGTCCACCAAGTTTTTTTCGCCATAAACTGAGTACCAGCATCCGGGCAAAAAATAGATTGATTGCAAATAGTATCTTTGATCTCTTAGGCGATCCATACCTTTTACCGACATCCAATGCCCATGAAATCAATTTCTTTTTCAAAAGATTCTTCTGAAGAAGTTGCTCTTGCATGTAGTCATACATTTTCTCCAGCACGCGAGGAACAGAGGTGCAGAAATAAGGCTTCACTGTTTTGAAGTCGTGGGCGAAACTTTCTTTGCTTTGGCTAAAATAGACAGAGACACCAAAAGCGAGATAGGCATAACACGTGGCGCGTTCCAGTATGTGACTGAAGGGCAGAAAACTTATTACTCTATGATGTGGCTCAAGTGGTAATATCATCAGGATAGCTCTGATGTTGTGGGCAATATTTCGATGTGTGAGCATCACGCCTTTTGGAACTCCAGAACTTCCGGATGTGTATAGTATGGTCAATAGATCATTTTCCTGAATTCCATTTTTTAGTTCATTCAGTTTATCCAATTCATTGGCAGAAGTTGTTAACGAATGAAGTGGATAAAAATAACCTGGAACGTTCTGCTTAATATGGTGAATGCTTGCTTTTGATTCTGTTTTCTCAATAGCAAGCGTGAACTTGAAGTAAAGTTCGCTATCAGCAGTAATGCAAAGCCTCGCTTCCGTTTCTCTGAGGATAATTTCTATTTCTTCCGATCGCGAAGTAGGATGAACTGGCACTGTTATCAAACCTATCTGCTGACAAGCAAAGTCAATGATCATCCATTCAGGATTTCCCATAATGGGTACTAGAATTATTTTATCACCTTTTGCATAACCGTGGCTGATGAACCAGCAGGAGAGGATGTCAACTTTAGTTTGTAATTCATCAATGGTGTATCCTTGCCATTTTCCATTATCAAAGAAGTTAAGCGCTTTTGAATTTGGATATTTTTCTTTTTGATACGAGAGGATATCGAAAATCCGAGTAAAATCAGCCGATGTTTTCCTGATGACTTCCATGTCAGCTTGTTTTTGGTTTATCGACTGTTGGCTTTACGTAAAGGACATTATACAAGGTGTCAAAGAATTCGGAAAACTCTGGGAGGTTGTTGTGACGACCTCCTTCAATTTTGTGAAGCGTAATTCTTTCAGGATATAAAGCTTTTAGCATTTCACTTTGCGAAAATGAAATCAACCGGTCTTTGTTTCCGTGAATAATATGGATAGGGCATTCAGTCGTTTTCAGATATTGATCCGTGCGAATATCGTATCGCAATAACCATTTCAATGGAGTGAAGAATAGATATCGGTTTACGTTATAGAAAAAACTGAAATAGGGAGAATCCAGTATCAGCATCCGTGGTTTATTCCAACTGGCAATGCGCGCAGCAATCCCGCTTCCCCAGGAGCGACCGTATAAGGTGATCTTATTCTCAGGGTACGATTGTGCCAGCCATTTGTAAATGTACTGTGCGTCATTAAACACTTTCTCCTGACTCCTTTTGCCACGACTTTTTCCGAAGCCCCGGTAATCCATCATAAAAAAGTCATAGCCATTGCTTACAAAATCTTTTGCGAATTTTCCCCAGCCCTTAATGCTTTTAGAATTTCCTTTCAAGTAAAAGACAACACCTCGCGCATTGGGTACTTTAAAATAGATGGCATTAATGTGGCCACCGTCTTTCATATCAAAGTCAAGTTCTTCAAATGGAAAAGGATATTTGTATTCGAATGCAGTAGAAAGTTTTTCGGGTCGGAAAAAAGCAAGGTGTTGAAAAAAATAGAAGGATAGGCAGATGGTGATGTAGATTCCGGTCAGAGTAAGAAGAAGAATGATCATGGAAAAACGCTAAAACCTTTCTGGTCAAATCCTTAGTTTTCTAGGATCTCGATATGAGTTCCAAAATGTGATCAAATAAATTTTTTCTTCCTTTAACTTGAAATACAATGCAATGCGTTGATGGATCACGCATTTTCTGATTTGATCTCTCTTTCTATAGACTGGGTATAAATTAGGATTAGCGGACACGAGTCTTATCGCCTTTTCGACTTGTATCAGGAAATCGCCTTTTACCTGAGAAGTCCATTCATCATTTAAATATTCAAGATTTTGTTTGAACGTTACTTCAGCTTCGGGAAGCCAGATAACAGGATAGTTCATCCTCCATATTTCTGTTTGAGCTCGGCCATCACAACTTCATGGGGTCTACCTTCTCCTTTCCCCAATTGATGTAGTCCACGATTAATGGATGCATGCAATTCAGCTTCGGACAAGGGCTGGTGACTCAATCCAAAATCCAGAAGATTATTAATGGCCTGAATTAGCGACTCATCATTTACCTGATCTACCTTTCTAATAATTTCAGATTTTTCAGCTTTTAAATCCATCGCATAATTAATTTGAAATAAAGTTAAGAAATTAGTTCGGTATATTATAGAATGCGTAACTCCGTTATAACGCCTTTGCTTACTTCAAAACCTCCGTCAATACCTTATGAAATTCTTCAAAGTCCCGGAGATTGCGATGACTTCCACCCTCTATGATTACGAATTGATCGCCTTCCTCCAATAGAGGCTTAAGA
>JANOQK010000316.1:0-2891 GCA_031414855.1 Bacteroidia bacterium
GGGCAACTCCGCAGTCCGTAACAATGGTTACATTTTTCTTTTTGGCCAGTTCATCTAATTGAAAAGGATCTTCTGGAAAAAATGAAATGTCGACCATGTTTTTTCCAGCTTCAATAACGGTGCGTGCGGTTTGTAATCCCATGAAACCAGGGACAGCGCCTACCACCAAATCAAAAGGTTGAATGGTAGAAGTTAGAAGTTGGAGGTTAGAGAAATCTACCTTTTCCGTTTTTATACCATGTGTTTTAACTTCTTTCAGAGCCTGTTCATTTACATCTACGGAAGTAACATCAAATTTTTTGGCAAGGTCTATGGCCATGGCTTTGCCTACCAACCCAGCACCTAAAACGACAATCTTTTTCATTCTTGTTTTAATTTAAAATCGTAAACTTGTCTGCCGCAGTTGATCGCGGATAGATCCTTTTCCGCAAATCCTGTTTTTATGTTTGAAGCCTCCAAAATACTCGAAAAAGCAAAACACTCTGCTTTTTATTTGAAAGTTCTGAATTGGTCATTGAATCGCATGATTCCGTTTAATCGGCCACACGGATTTGAGATTTTATCCATTGCGGATTTCCAGATCAAAACCGGTTTGCCCTATAAGAAAAGAAACTTCAATCACATTAGAGGCCTTCATGCTTGTGCGTTGGCCACACTTTCAGAATTCACTACGGGGTTCCTTCTCATCAGCAGACTGGATATGGGAAAATACAGACTCATCCTTCAACGCCTTGAGGTTGATTATTTATATCAGGGTAAGATGGATGCGACTGCTGAATTTATAATTTCCAATGAGTGGATGAATGAACAAATTTTACTTCCTCTTCAAAATCAGGAAGCGGTTGTCGTTCCCTGTGAAGTTAGGATTCATGATAGCAAAGGGAATCATCTCACCACAGGAAAAGTGTTTTGGCAGATCAAGAGTTGGAGCAAGGTGAAGACTAAACTGTAACCTGGACTTTTAATTTTGACCGTCCAATTCTGTCTCAATAAAAATGACTTTTAAATCATTCTGGAAAGACTTTTTCTCCCATGCTTTTGTATTAGAAAAATATAGACCCGACATTTTTATCGGGTCTATTACATTTCCGTTTTTAAAGATTCGGAATTTAATAGTGCAGCTTCATTGAGATGCTTCCTATTTCTTTTCTGCTAGTAACGCTTTCTTAACTTCCTGAAGTTCGGCTATTTTTTCTTTACTTACTTTAGGATACTCCAAATTCATCTGATCCAAGGCGTGGATGATAGCTGAAGCAACAGCAATGCGTGCATAGGATTTGTTGTCGGCAGGGATTACATACCAGGGCGAATGCTTAGTAGAGGTGTTTTTAATCATGTCATCGTAAGCCCCCATATAATCTTTCCAGTAGCCCCGTTCACGTGCATCGGCCGCGCTGAACTTCCAGTTTTTGTTCGCATCGTCCACCCGTTCGATAAACCGTCTTTTCTGTTCATCTTTTGACACGTTCAGGAAGATCTTGATCACAATGGTACCATTGCGGTGTAAGTATTTTTCAAAATTGCGGATGTCCTTAAAGCGTTCTTCCCAAATATCCTTGGTCACTAATTCTTCCGGTAACTTTTGAGACTTTAGGATCTTTTCATGAACACGTACCACCAACACTTCTTCATAATAGGAACGGTTGAAAATTCCAATTCGGCCGCGCTCTGGTAAATGTTTCTGGCAACGCCATAGAAAATCGTGATCCAACTCTTCGGCACTAGGCCCCTTAAAGGATGACACCTGACATCCTTGTGGATTAATACCTGACATCACGTGTTTGATGGCACCATCTTTACCGGCTGCATCCATGGCCTGAAAAATCACCAACAGCGAATATTTGTCCTGCGCATACAGAATGTCTTGCAAAGCAGAGAGTGCCTCCACGCCCAATTGCAAGGCCTGTTTCACCAAGGGCTTATCGTCTTTGCCAAGATCCAAGTGAGGTTCACTCTTGTAATCTTTCAACTTGAATTTTTTTCCGTCCCCTACGCAGTAGCGCTCCGAAAACGTTTTGGCGCGTTTGATTAATTCTTTTTTGCTCAGCGAGCTCAGGTCTGCAATTTTGCTTGATTTTTTGTCTATCATGGCTTAATAATTTAAATAAAATACTTAACTCTTTGCCTCGATTATGAAATCAGCAGCACCCTAATCGCCCATGCAATTTATCGGGTTAGCCGTTGACATTCATAAATCTAACAAGGACAAATCATTGTTAATATGATAATTATCATTTTTTGTCGTGTGTGAATTGCAGTGTATGGGGGTAACGCCTGAATTCTTCTTGTTCACTCCGCATTGTTGGCACTCGTTTGTAACGAGTGCCACTAAAGCTCCCCGAAACGGTAGACTGGTTAACTCCCAATTTTTTAAGCTGGCACCAGCCAATAATCCACGTTGGATATCAAGATTGGTCTGATACAATCTAGTGCGTTGACCACTGATGCCTACAGATAACCAAGTCATTGGGTGAGTAGGTGATATCGGTCCATTGATAATAATAATTATTTTCATTAGCGCCACTATCGAACAGATATTCCAATTCGGTATACAATTCAAAATTTTCGATAGAATTACCCTGGATTTCTGGTCGGTTCACCATGAAAAGATGGTATTAATAAGAGTAAATTTAGTCACCATCGGCAATGGCTTTGTGCGTTGCGGGAGTCTTGTTCCTGATATCGAATATCTGGCACAAGTGGACACAAGTCAGCCGTGCCATTTCCTGCGCACCAATACTTGGGCCAGAGACAGAGAAACGCCAGGATAAAGTGCAGAAGTCATGAAGTAGTTGTAATCTCGTCACAACTTAAAGCGCAGAACGATACCACCTCATGGCCACAAGACCATGAAGTAGTCGCAATCTCGTCACCACCCAATTGCAACAAAG
>JANOQK010000317.1:0-6327 GCA_031414855.1 Bacteroidia bacterium
ATATACCATGGGAAGACCTCCAATTTTACCAAAAAAGAAAAAAGACGGATTCTGGCTGGAAGTGCGCAACAAAGGCGCAAAATCAGGCATGATCCTTATCCGCGATTCGCACCAGGCAATGCTACAAGCGGCCAAACAATATGAAACTACCAAAGATGTGATCATCATGGGTGAGCACAAGAACGGCAAGAAGGTGGTGGAAGAAAAACGCAAGAAAGAGAAGGCAGCTTAAGTCGCGTTTTCAAAAATTTTGTAAAAAGCCCTCTGTAAATTTTACAGAGGGCTTTTTCATTTTTGATTTTAGATCTGTTGGCTGATCGAACCCCCTATTAACCATTTACTTTTAACAGTTAACGCTACTAAAAAGGCAGATCGTCAGAGGCCGCTCCATCTGGAATGAAAGGTTCATCGCCCACTGGAGGTGCCATTGATCCACTAGAACTCTTCTCTAGTTTCCAGGCACGCGCCTCGGTATACCATCGGCTATTGTACTCCCGACTTTCCAATTCCACTGAAACATTCACGGTATCGCCAACCACGAGACTAAACTGATCAATCTTATCTCCCCAGGCCGAAAGGCAAACTTTTTTAGGATATTGACTTTGTGTCTCTACAATAAACTCCTGTTTCTTCCATTGTCCTTTTTTTCCCATGCCGGTTTGTGGTGGCAATATTTGAACAATCTTTCCTTTTAAATCCATGGCCATAACTATATTCGATTAGGGTACAAATAAAATCAGTTTTCTGCTACTCTCGTATTCTCTTAAAGAATTTATCCAGCAATTCTTTGCTTTCATTTCCTTTCAAGCCCTTTACCACTTCTGTCTTTGGATGCAAGAGTGGGCTTTTCGCCAAAGAATAACCTCGCTGTACGTCATCGGCACCAAAAACCAGTTTCTGCAATTGCACCCAATGTAGTGCACCTGCACACATCACACAAGGTTCTAGTGTTACAAACAAGGTGCATTCATTCAAATACTTCGAGCCTAGATAATTAGCCGCTGACGTGACAGCCAGCATTTCCGCGTGAGCAGTAGCATCGGTTAATTTTTCAGTTTGATTGTGTGCCCGTGCAATAATTTTATTTTGACACACCACCACAGCACCCACAGGCACCTCTCCAATTTCAAATGCCTTGATTGCTTCCTTCATTGCTTCACGCATGAAATATTCATCGGTATATAAGTTGATTGGTTCTGGATTCATGATTCAAGATGCTCGATGATAAATACTTGATTCTTGATTCTGGATGCTAGAACTTGGATTCAAAAATCCAGAATCAAGTATCCAGAATCATTTTACTTTTATGCTCTTCATAACTGTCCTGGCCGTTTCCTGCCAATCCTGACGTTGGTCTTTCGGACAACTAAAGGTAAAGACAAGAGTTCTCTTGGGCTGCACGAGGTATTGAATATAGGTGTACTTCAGCATGGGATCTTCATTGCCAAGCTGACGATTGTTGCCTCGCACGTACGATTCAAATTCGAAAAAGATGTATTTCTGCTTATTGACCACCTGAATTCCCTCTTCAATCACGTCAACCTTATCATAGAGGTTAATTAGACCAGATTTGAAAAATTGACGTGCCACCTCAAGGTCAGCATCGGGCCATTGGGTGGCTGAAATATTGGCGCTAAAGTCTACAACTCGGTCTTGGTTAGTATAAGCTCCCAATGGAGCTCGCACGGAAGGAAAACGTTGTGCAATATCATCTGGCGCCATGGCGTAAAAATCCGCTGGAAGCGAAACGATAATACCATCAGCTACCTTGGTTTTCACCAATTTTGTGGGAGTGAAGCCAAAAAGAAGAAAAAGGGAAATGATCCAAAATCTATTCATATATATGTTAAAATGAAGTGAATGGGAATTGATGTTTAACAGCAACCTTTATTAATTTTGCGGCCTTGCTCCGATACACTCGGGGTCAAATTTAATGATTTTAATATGCTAAGGACTCATACCTGCGGTGAACTGCGGATAAGCGATGTGAACAAACAAGTTACCCTGACCGGATGGGTGCAACGGCTTCGAGATAAAGGAAGCTTGCTTTGGATTGATCTTCGCGATCGCTATGGAATAACACAACTATTTCTAGAAGAAGGAAAAACCGAAGCGGCTCTTTTGCAAATCGCACGTCAATTGGGACGTGAGTATGTTGTGAAAGTACAGGGTACGGTGGTAGAACGCCTTTCAAAAAATGACAAGATACCCACAGGTGAAATTGAAATAAAGGTAAGTTCTCTTGAGATTATCAATCCATCCAAGACACCTCCTTTCACGATTGAAGATAACACAGATGGTGGCGATGATCTTCGTATGAAATATCGGTACCTGGATTTGAGACGAAATCCTGTCCGCGAAAGTTTGCAATTGCGTCACAAGATGGCGCAGCAAACACGCGTTTATCTGGATAGCCTGAATTTCATTGAAGTGGAGACTCCAGTCTTGATTAAATCCACACCAGAGGGCGCGCGCGATTTTGTTGTGCCTTCCCGAATGAATCCGGGAGAATTTTATGCATTGCCTCAATCGCCACAAACATTTAAGCAATTGTTGATGGTGTCTGGTTTCGACCGCTACTATCAAATTGTAAAATGTTTTCGTGATGAAGATTTGCGAGCAGATCGTCAGCCAGAGTTTACTCAGATTGACTGCGAGATGGCTTTCATCACGCAAGAAGATATTCTCAGCACGTTTGAGGGACTGGTTCGTCACTTGTTTAAAAATGTGAAAGGTATTGACATGCCGTCTGTACCGCACATGAGCTATGCCGATGCTATGAAATATTATGGTTCGGATAAACCCGATACTCGATTTGAAATGAAGTTTGCCGAGTTGAATGAGGTGGCCAAAGGAAAAGGCTTTCCTGTGTTTGATGATGCAGAGCTTGTGGTAGGGATTTGTGCAAAAGGTTGCGCGGGCTATACACGCAAGCAACTGGATGAATTGACTGATTTTGTAAAACGTCCGCAGATCGGAGCAAGAGGATTGGTTTACGCTCGGTGTGAAGCAAATGGAACATTCAAATCATCTGCCGATAAATTCTTTGATGAAATTGAATTGAGCAGATGGGCACAAAAACTTCATGCCGAGCCCGGAGATTTGATGTTAATCTTAGCAGGTGAAACTGAAAAGACTCAAAAAGCTTTGGGTGAACTTCGTTTACATGTAGCGAATCAATTGGGTTTGCGTGATAAAAATAAATTCTCTGCCCTATGGGTAATTGATTTCCCTTTGCTGGAATGGAATGAAGAAACAAAACGTTATCATGCGATGCACCATCCGTTTACTTCTCCAAAAAGAGAAGATCTTGCGTTACTGGATAGCGATCCTGGAAAAGTTCGCGCAAATGCTTACGACATGGTGATCAATGGAACGGAAGTAGGCGGTGGCTCTATTCGTATACACGACCGGCCAACCCAACAATTGATGTTTACCAAACTGGGCTTTAGTGAGGAAGAAGCTAAAAAACAATTTGGCTTTCTGATGGATGCTTTTGAATTTGGTGCGCCTCCACATGGTGGTATAGCCTTTGGCTTTGACAGACTTTGCTCATTATTTGGTGGAGCCGATTCAATTCGCGACTTCATTGCATTCCCTAAAAACAATTCAGGGCGAGATTTGATGATTGATACACCTTCAACGATTTCGCAAGAGCAATTGAATGAGTTGAGCATTACGGTAAAAGAAGTGAAAAAATAGCCCGCTTATAACTTTTATAGACGGACTTAAAACGAAAGTTTTAAGTCCGTCTTGTTTTCAATAATTTCAGACAAAATATTCGTTATGAATCGCCTCCTACTATTTTTCTATTTAGTCATAGCATCTTTTTCCAGTTTTTCACAAAAGGCAAAGAAACCAACAACTTCTCCTGTTTATTATCCCGACAAGGAATGGCTCCATAAGAAAGCAGAGGAAGTTGGCATCAACTCTCAAAAATTAAAGGAGGCTGTTGACTTTGCTATTTTGAGTGAAGCAAAGAGCCCGAGAAATTTAGAGCAAAACCATTATCAAACTTTTGGTCGCGAACCATTTGGCGAAGCAATTGGCCCCTTGAAAGACCGTGGAGAAGCAACGGGTATCATTATTAAAAATGGTTACATCATTTCAGAATGGGGCGACCCTTCCAGAGTAGATATTGTTAACAGTGTTACAAAAAGCTTTTTATCAACAGTTGTTGGTTTAGCCTATGACAAAGGACTTATCAAAAGTATTCAGGATACGGTTCGTCAATACGTTCTGCCCATCCTGCTGTATTCTCCTCTTCAACTCGAAAACAAAGCAGATCAATTTGGTAAAAATCAGCTGCTTTCACTTTTCGAAACGGCTCACAATAAAACCATTACGTGGGATGACATGCTGCGCCAGACCAGCGATTGGGAAGGAACACTTTGGGGAAAGCCTGATTGGGCAGACCGGCCTAGTGATAAGCCGGCTGAGTGGCAAACACGAAAGCGGAATAAACCAGGTAGTGTTTACGAATACAATGACGTACGAGTGAATGCGCTAGCACTTGCCACGCTCAATGTGTGGAGGAAACCATTGCCGCAAGTATTAAAAGAGAACATCATGGATCCAATTGGTGCTTCAACTTCCTGGAGATGGTATGGCTATGAAAATTCTTTTGTTGTTTTGGATGGAGCAATCGTGCAATCTGTCAGCGGTGGCGGACATTGGGGTGGAGGTATGATCATCAATGCCTACGACATGGCTCGTTTCGGATACTTAACCCTTCGGCACGGCAAGTGGAAAGACACACAACTGATCTCCAAACAATGGGTAGATTGGGCCCTCACGCCAACAGTGCCAGAACCAACTTATGGTTTTATGAATTGGTTTCTCAATACAGATAAGAAACACCTACCAAGTGCTCCAGCAAGCGCCTTCACTCACATTGGCGCGGGAACGAATATGATTTATGTCGATCCAGAACATGACCTAGTGGCTGTGGTACGATGGATTGACAACAAATCGATGGACGAGTTTGTGAAAAAGTTATTAACCTCTTTAAATAACTAAACCATCAATTAAGACAACAATCTGCTGGTTTCATCGGCATCAATAACAATGTCATCTTCACCCACTTCATCAAATGGATTTTCAAGGTGGTCTTGAATATTATCTAAACTGACAAGAATGAAACTGTATAAAACTGGCATGACATATTCCAATGAAGCGGAGTAGTCTTTGAATGAACTGGCAAAATATGGCCCATAGATAATAGGGAACACATAAATGAATACTTTACTATACATACGCAATGTGACTGGCGTGCGGTACTGGTGAACAACTTTCATATTGTCGAATGCGATGATCATCTTACTTACGTACTGACTTACCCGTGATATCTCGCCACTTTGTACTCCGTAATTTCTAAGCTCCATAGTGAGACTAGAGAGCCGTGAAAACTTTTCGTACATCTTTTTTTCGTTTTCGCCCCATAATTTCGTGCTTCCTTTTAACATGCCTTTCATCTCCAGCATCATCTCTCTGATTATTTGACTGACGCGCGCGGGCAAATCATTTTCTTTATTGGTGGTCCAATCGCGTGTAGCATAATAGATAGCAATCGCGTGGCCTTTAAAATCGCAGAGCCGCTGCAAGGCAGCTTCCCTTCGCGTGTAGGCCGAGCCTATGGAAAACACAACTGGAAAGACGATGGCAACACCCACCAGCATATCAGGAAATTTTGCGGTAAGATCAATTTGAATACATACGTAGGTCGATAAAACAGCTAGTGTTGTAATGATGAACGTCTTGTAATTGATGATTAAGGAGAAACTTTTATAAATCTTTTTCATAACATATAAATTCGACTGTCTAATTTTCCAAAAAGGGATGAGATAACCAAATTGTTAAGGGTTTATTACTAATTTGTTAGCATGATCAAGTTTTTCACTGAAAAAGATATTCGCGAAAAAGTTTCGATGAAACAGGCCATTGGGTTGATGAAAGAAGCTTTTGTTCAATTAAGTACACATGCTGCAACCGTCCCCATCCGCACAGTAATTAATACGCCTGATGAGTTGGGGTGCGCACTCTATATGCCATCTTATTCACCTGCCTATCAGCTTTTTGGGCTTAAGATGGTTTCTGTATTTGATAAAAACGAGGGAATGCCTGCTATCCAGGGAAACATGTTAATCATGGACGGGAATAATGGAACCCCACTTGCTCTATTGGAAGCGGAGTATCTTACTGCACTTCGTACGGGTGCCGCTTCTGGTCTGGCTACCGACCTATTGTCCAGAGAGGATGCTCATGTCCTAGCTATTTTTGGTACAGGTATTCAAGCTGAAACCCAACTTGAGGGAGTAATAAATGTGC
>JANOQK010000318.1:0-3508 GCA_031414855.1 Bacteroidia bacterium
GCTCTTTGTAGACGCTGGGACAGGATATCAGTCATTGGGGTCTGCTAACAACACCACAACCTATCAAGCAACTTATTCACCTTTGCTAGCTGGCACGATTAAGATAAAATCAGTCGCTACTTTCAGCAGCACTTCAGCAGAAGCAATTTCCTCCTATACGGTTCTCTTTCGCAGCCCAACGGTCACAGAAGCTTTGCCAGCAGCACTACTTGATGGAATAAACTATTTTTCAACTGATCCAACAAGAGCCACCTTAGTGCTCGTAGCACCTGGCAAGGAATTCGTTTATGTGGTTGGCGACTTCACGAATTGGCAATTGGATGATACTTATATCATGAAAAGAACACCTGATGGAAAAAGGTTCTGGAAAGAGATAGTAGGCCTTCAATCAAAAAATGAATATGTTTTTCAATACTGGGTAGAAGGCGCGATCAAGATTGGTGACCCTTTGGCGGACAAAGTCTCCGATCCCTTCAACGATTCATCAATTCCTACTTCAACTTATCCAAATCTTCCTACCAATACAAGAACCGAGAACGGAATTGCCTCCGTCCTTCAAACTGACCAAACACCTTTTGTCTGGTCTGCCAATGAAGCAAGTTATATACCTCCCGTAAAAGACGAATTGCTGATCTACGAATTACTTCTTCGCGATTTCATCGGATCAAGGCGCTATAAAGATTTAACGGATTCTTTAAATTATTTTAAAAGACTTGGTATCAACACAATTGAGCTAATGCCGATCATGGAGTTTGAAGGCAACCTTAGCTGGGGATATAATCCTTCCTATTTTCTGGCACCCGACAAAATGTATGGAACCAAAAACGATCTTAAGACCTTTATCGACAAAGCCCATCAGAAAGGAATTGCAGTAGTACTTGACATTGCCCTTAATCATGCTTTCGGACAAAATGCTATGGTGAAGATGTTTTGGGATAAGGCCAATAATAAACCTGCCGCTGATAATCCGTGGTTCAATCCAGATGCTACACATCCTTTTAATGTTGGGTATGACTTCAATCATGAAAGTCTTTATACCAAAGCTTTTGTGGATACGGTAACCTCATATTGGCTCAAAGAATACCATGTAGATGGCTTTCGCTTCGACTTGTCAAAAGGATTCACCCAAAAAAACTCGGGAAATGACGTGGGTGCCTGGAGCAAATACGATGCCTCTCGCGTTGCGATTTGGGATCGCATCTCCACTGAGATCTTCCAGATTAATCCAAACGCATTAATTATCCTGGAGCATTTTGCTGATGAGGCTGAAGAAGCGAATCTCGCTTCAAAGGGAATGATTTTGTGGAGGAACTTGAATTTTGATTACCGGGAAGTCATGAAGGGAAACACTAGCCAGTCTTTTGGAAATGCATTGGCTAAAACCCACGTTTCTTATATGGAAAGTCATGACGAGGAACGTGTGCCGTTCGATATGAATACGAATGGTAATAGCTCAACATCTTACAACATCAAGGCAGAGGGAACCTATTTGGACAGAATGAAAATGGCAGCCGCCTTTCTTTATACGTTGCCAGGAAGTAAAATGCTGTGGCAGTTTCAGGAACTCGGGTATGACAAAAGTATTAACACCTGTTCAAACGGAACCATCAATAATAACTGTCGTCTGGATAACAAACCCCTGGTGTGGGGAGCGGGAAGTTTAAATTATTATACAAATACAGAGAGGCAAAATCTATATAACACCTATGCTGCTATCAATTCACTTGTGAATTCAAACAAGGCTGTTTTTAAAAACGGAAGCACATCGTGGCAGCCTTCAGGCAACACTCGTTCCATCTCTATCAAACATCCCGTAATGGATGTTACCATCGTAGGAAACTTCGCAGTCACTACAACTTCTGTTCAACCCAATTTTTCAAAGTCAGGAATATGGTTCGACTATTTTTCAGGACAAGCTATAACCGTTACTGATCCATCCGCAACTTTCCCCTTAACGCCAGGAGAGTTTCATATTTATACGACTATAAAGCAGCCAACTCCAAAAACAGGATTGGTGACAGCGGTTGAAGAAGATTTAACAAGCGCATTTATTGTTTATCCGAACCCGGCACATGAAAAAATCTATCTTTCTTTGGGACATGCTTTCCAAGGTGATGTACATATCTCATTCAATGATCTTCTTGGAAGGGTGATTGAAAAGAGCGCAACCACTTATCTGGGGCGCCCTTTAGAATTGAATATTTCTAAACTTGAAAAAGGATTCTATTTGATGAATGTTCAGTTTGGGCAGCGTGAAAACAAAACACTCAAGCTTTCAATTGAAGATTAATTGGTGGCCGCAGTTTCTTTGCGTGTCCTGATTTTATTTTGGATGAAACTTCCCACGGCATTTCCCTGCGTTTTGCCAACTTCACAGGCTGGTTTATAGTGGATTCCTCCGTATACCCTACTAATAGCAGCTTCATCCCTGGCTTGTTGAAATGAAGCAAAGCTCCGTGCTGTCATTCCATATTCCATTTCGGTTGAATCCGTAAATGCAAATGTTTCTCCAAACAAACCTGTTAAGGCTACGGCAGCTGAACTTGAAATGACACTGTGTCCACTCGTATATTCAGGGAAGGGTGGAGTTTGCAGCAAGGGCACCCAATTCTCATCTATATATTGGTTAATATAAGATTCAGGGCGAATCAATTTGCTTCGGTATTTTTCATCCCAACAACTAATAAAGCCATCAATTAATGAAATAGAAACTCTTGCATAAGCTTCTGCCGTCTGCACCATATCCAACTTAGATTGTTGACACGCCACTCTTGTAATATTCATCCAATGCCCTCCTGGAGAAATCTTTTTTGTGGCAAACATCACATGCCCCTTCACATTCATAACAAATGGATTGCAATCCCAGAAGAAGGCAATGTTGGTTTGCTCTTCAGTAAGTGCTTTACCGATTTCATAGGTTTCATTGGCCTCCTTATAAAACTGCGATTTTTTTTCCTTCGAAAATGGCGTTGGCCGCACCGGAATAAATTGTGTAGCTGAATCAATCGCAAATGGTCGGATCTTGTTCCAATGAGGCTCTACTGCATCCATATAAGCGGGTGGTGTTGGCTTCCATGTTGCCGGATCATTTTGGATAGAGTATTTAGGAAATGAACGAGACTGCTTGTAATTATCCTTTGAAGACCATGCCATGATATGATCTGCCACTGCCTCACCGTAGGCAACAGATCGCTCAAATACTTCATCTGGAACACCTGCCTCTTTAAACTCCTGCATGATCTTCGTATAAAAATCATCCATCTTATCTTCCGAGAAAACGAGAGCTTTGCCAACTTTCATCATGGCTTGAACAGATGCGAGTGGAAAACAATACTCTTCACCTGCCTCTGGCTGAGGCCCGGCCTCCAAACCATTCAATTGGCCTGCAAGACTACTATAATTGTTGTCTTGAGGAATGAGTGCCTCATATCCTGCAATGCTGGTATACGCATATATTATTCTCGCTACGGGAGGCGAGAAAATATCATAAACAATAAGTTCCGTTACC
>JANOQK010000319.1:0-2613 GCA_031414855.1 Bacteroidia bacterium
GCATTGATTGGCTTAATAAATACATCCAGCTTAAAGGAACGACTGGCCAGCATTCACAAGAAGCAGTGCAATGGTTGAGGCGTGCAGAAGCAGAACGTCTTGTGGAAAAACAAACACAGACTTTACAAACGCAGGAGGTACTTTCCAGAGATTATGATATTGACTGTGGTCCAACAGGCAAGGTCACATGCCCGGTATGCATGGGCACTACTGTGATCATCAAAAAGACCTATTTAAGTGAGACTTACAAAACATGTGGTTATTGTCATAAGCAAGGCTTCATGCTCTGTGAAGAATACAATAAACTCCTTCGCGGAGAGCTAAAGCCTGAGGCGCCTTAGTCGCATCTCTTACAGATCATTTCCTTATCTTTGTCAACATAATAAGTCAAAAACGAGATTAACCTGCTATTAATCCGCTACTATGGCACTGTACAACCGAATTGAAGGCCGCGTTCTGAAGGAAAAAATGCGATCCTTACCCGAAAAAAGGGTCACCATTTCATTTTATAAGTATCACCATATTCTCGATCCTCAAAGCTTTAGAGATGAACTCTATTTGGGCTTGGATTCTCACCATGTGCTGGGTCGAATTTATGTTGCCCCTGAAGGAATTAATGCCCAGATCAGCGTAAAGGAAGAAGACATTGATAGCTTCAGAAATTATCTCTATAGCATTCCTTTTCTTGATCAAATCCGGCTAAACATTGCTATTCAGGATGATGGCAAGTCTTTCTTCAAACTAAAAATTCTGGTTCGTAAAAAAATTGTAGCGGATGGATTAGATGACAGTTCGTTTGATGTAACTAATTCAGGGGTTCATGTGAATGCACAAGAATTCAACACCTTGGCAGACGATCCCAATACGCTAATCCTAGACATGCGCAATCACTACGAAAGCGAAGTCGGTCATTTTAAGAACGCCATATGCCCTGATGTAGATACATTTCGGCAGGAGTTGCAGGTAGCTGAAGATTTAATGAAAGACCAGAAAGACAAAAATCTATTGATGTACTGCACAGGAGGAATCCGATGCGAAAAAGCAAGTGCCTGGATGAAATACCAGGGATTTAAAAATGTCTTTCAACTCAATGGCGGAATAATTGAGTATACACGGCAAGTAAAACAACAAGGACTAGAAAATAAGTTTATTGGTAAAAACTTTGTGTTTGATGAACGTTTAGGTGAACGTATATCTGATGACATCATTGCTGTCTGTCATCAATGTGGTAAGCCGTGCGATAATCACACCAATTGCAAGAATGATGGCTGCCATCTCCTTTTCATACAATGTGAAGAATGCAAAGAAAAATACAACGACTGTTGTTCGGTTGAATGCAAAGAAATCATTGCTTTGCCTGCTGAAAAACAGAAAGAAATTCGTAAGGGAATTAATAAAGGAAGGCAAGTATTTAAAAAAGGAAGAGCAGAAAGCTTAAAGTCAAAAGTTTAAAGCTTAAAGCTTAACTTTCTGCTTTAAGCTTTAAGCTTTATGATACGAATAGGAATTATCAACGTAAGCGACAGGGCAAGCAAGGGAATCTATGAAGATATCCCAGGCAAAGCAATTGTTTCTACCTTAAACGAATACATTAAAGGAGATTGGGAAAAGGAATACGCTGTTATTCCTGATGAACAAAATCTTATCGAACAAACCATGATTCAAATGGCAGATGATAAAAAATGCTGCCTTATTATTACATCTGGTGGCACCGGCCCCTCCAAACGGGATGTTACTCCCGAGGCGACCGAAGCCGTTTGCAACAAGATGTTACACGGTTTTGGCGAGCTTATGAGAGCAAAAAGTCTTACATATGTACCTACAGCCATACTATCGCGTCAAACCGCTGGTATTCGGAATCAAACTTTAATCGTAAATTTGCCCGGGAAACCAAGAGCCATCAGGCAGTGCCTGGATGCGGTTTTCCCAGCCATTCCGTATTGTATTGATCTGTTGGAAGGGCCATTTATTGAGTGCAACGAACAAGTTATAAAAGTCTTTAGACCGGTTACATAAGTACATAAACAGGAATAACTCCAGGTTTGTAGCGTTAGGTGCAATCCCAAATATTATCGTAAATTCAAAATATGGCGAGAATAAAATATTACTACGACACAGAAACCTGCAAGTACGAACGTGTGCGTACCAGCAAAAGTGATATTGTGCTCAATACATTAGGCATTGTATCGCTTACACTCGCCATGGCAGTTGGCCTGCTTATGCTCTACAGCAGTTATTTTGAGTCACCTAAAGAACTCATTCTTAAAAATGAAGTACAGGAGTTGGAGTTCTATTATGAAAACTTACAAAAAGAAGTGAAAAGGCTTGACCATATATTGGCAGATATGGAGCACAGGGACGATAATATATATCGCGCAGTGTTAGGTGCGGAGCCCATCGAAAAATCAATCCGCGAAGGTGGTGTTGGAGGATCTGATAGATATGAAGACATAAAAAACAAAGACATTATTCATGAAGAGTTCATTTTGAAACTTCATGAAGGAGTCGACAAACTCAGAAGAAAGGTTTATATAGAGTCAAAATCACAGGACGATGTCGTTCAACTTGCTGAAAAAAAAGAAAAACTGTTTGCAGCAATTCCTGCCATTCAAC
>JANOQK010000320.1:0-2090 GCA_031414855.1 Bacteroidia bacterium
AATGGGCTAATTAGCTTCTCAAATCCCCTTTTGGTCACATGTGTGTACCTTTCGGTGGTTCTGCTGCTCTCATGCCCCAAAAGTGTTTGGATATACCGCAGGTCTGTACCTCTTTCCAATAGATGAGTAGCAAAACTATGCCTTAGCGTGTGTGCGCTTACATGCTTCCGGATACCTGCCATCGAAGAGTAACGATGTATAAACTGATTCACACTTCTTGGTGAATACTGACTTCCAGTAGGGCTTTCAAACAACCACTCCTTTGGTTTGTACAATTCCAGATAATACCTCAAATAGTCTAAGGCGAGCTTGGAAAGTAACGTGATTCTATCTTTGCCTCCCTTACCTCCTCGAATGTAAATGATCATCCTGTATTCATCGATATCCTTCCATTTCAAGCTCAATAATTCGCTTATCCTCAATCCGGCAGAATACAATAAAAACATGATGCATCGGTGTTTAATATTTTGCGATGCCGCCAACAATTTTTGCATTTCTTCTTCCGAAAGTACCGAGGGTAGCAATCTGTCTTTTATAGGCCGGTCAACATAATAAAGAGTTCGATCTCCTTTATTTACTCGTTCCAGGTAAAACTTAATTGCATTGATAGCAGTGTTTTGAGTAGAGATAGAGACCTTTCGATAGTCAACTAAATGAATCATGTATTGGTCAATCATTTGTTTAGTAATGTTGCTAATGGGGATTGGTTCAATGAACTTCATGAATTGACGAATTTGATTTTCATAAGTAACCCTGGTGCTCTCGCTATACCTCATCCGTATGAGGCATTCCGAATATCCCTCAGGTAAAGCAGTCACAGTCTTGATGGGCAGATTGATTCTCTTTAGTTCTTCGTTGAACGGAATAGGCACCCTTACCAAACTAACCTCAGAAAGGATTTGGAATAAATGATCAAGGGCAGCGGGGGAATACTTCACATACCAGCATGCATTAGACTTACTGTACTGGCGGTTAGGAAAGTTGCGCACTATAAAATTAGCCTTGGAATTCAAGCTGTTGCGAATGGCGATGCAAAAGATGTCACGATGCCAGAGAGGAGTTAGTTCAATTGAATCCATTTTGAAATTGCTAGGAGCAACAATAAGATCAAAAGGAGTCTACAGTCGTTTGTTAATCGTTTCTAAACGTTTATAATCGTTTGCAAACGGATATATTTTTCGGACATAGTCCTAATATGCCCCATAGGATGAAAATATTGCGCTGCGTAAAGATTTGATTTCAGTTAAGAAATTCTTCAGGGAGTGGTTGGTAAAAAGAAAAGGGTAAAAAATAACTCACTGTTAGTCAGTGAGTTATTTTTAAAAGGGAGGTCTCGAGCGGATTCGAACCGCTGTAGGAGCTTTTGCAGAGCTCAGCCTAGCCACTCGGCCACGAGACCTTTTTTTCTAACTCGGCTCTACCTACGCGAAAAGCTTCGGTAGACAGGCACGAGACCAATTTTAGGCCTTGGGTATTGAGCCTTAGGAAATCAGAATACTCTTTTCAAAGTTACATCCTAACTCCTAATGCCCAAGCCCAAATGCCTAAGTATTAAAATTTATTTAGCCTCCCCTTCAGCAGGTTTAGCTTTAGCAGCGCTCATCTTCTCCTTCAAAGCACTCAATGCTTCAATATCGCCCAACGTTGATTTCTCAGCTTGTTGGTTGATGTTGTCGATTGTCTTGCCTTTAGGGGCAGCAGCTTTCTTCTTAGGCGCAACGGCTGAAGCTGGCTGTGCTTTCTCTTCTTCTGTTGACCAGGTCGCCTTATGACTTAACACAATGCGTCTGTCATCTTTAGAGAATTCAAGCACTTTGAAGTCAAGGCTTTCACCTTGTTCTGCCTTAATGCTGTCATCTTGTTTAGCAAGATTTCTTGCAGAGCAGAAGCCTTCAATTCCATATGGCAATTCAAGTACCGCTCCTTTGTCATTCTTATTGACAAGCGTACACTTATGCACAGAACCGATTGTGAAAATCGTTTCGAATGTGTCCCAAGGATTTTCTTCCAAATGCTTGTGGCTAAGGGCCAGTCTGCGGTTGGTAGAATCTAATTCAAGAACCTGAACTTCCAAGCTGTCTCCTACTTTG
>JANOQK010000321.1:0-7412 GCA_031414855.1 Bacteroidia bacterium
TTGCTCCACTTTCAATTTCTGTTCCCATAGAATCATTCCATCTATTCAAAAAGCCTCAAAATAGCTTCCTCTGCAAGACAGAAGGCTTCTTAGTACCGGATGGATGTTATTTCCCTCTCAGGGAACTCATCACCTTGTTGGCAAATACAAAATCATCAAACTCTTTTACGCCAGAGTGTGTGATGTCTTCTTTGCTGCCTTCCCAAAGTTTACTGCCTTTGTAAATGAACATTATTTTCTCGCCAATACCCATTACCGAATTCATATCATGAGTTACCACAATGGTGGTGATGTCAAACTCCTCCGTAATCTCCTGAATCAGTTCGTCTATCAGGATAGAAGTCTGAGGATCAAGTCCTGAATTGGGCTCATCACAGAATAAGTAGTTTGGATTATTGACAATCGCCCGGGCGATACCTACTCGCTTTTTCATGCCACCAGAAATTTCAGAAGGCATTTTCTTGTTTACATTTTCAAGCCCTACTCGTTTCAAGCAAAAATTGACACGGTCAAGTTTTTCTCCTGGGCGCATTTTGGTTAGAACATCTAGTGGAAACATCACATTTTGCTCCACATTTTTCGAGTCAAACAAGGCGCCTCCCTGAAAGAGCATTCCTATTTCCCTCCTGATTTCTGCTTTGATGTCTTTATCCGCTTCTGTAAAATCACGTCCATCATAAAAGACCGCACCTGTATCTGGATGAACCAAGCCAACGATGCATTTTAATAGCACGCTCTTACCAGTTCCACTTGCGCCAATGATCAGGTTGGTTTTCCCCTTTTCAAATACGCCCTCAATGTGATGGATAACCACTTTGTCAGCAAAGGACTTAGAGATATTTTGAATTTCAATCATTACTTAAGCAGTAGTTCAGCCAGGAAATAATCGCCTATCAGGATTGCTATGACACTGCTGGTAACAGCAGCCGTACTGGAAATCCCCACCTCGAGTGCGCCACCTTGGGTGTAATATCCTTTAAAGGACGAGATGGAGGAAATCATGAAGGCGAATACGAATGATTTAATAAGCGCAAACGTGACGGTAAATTCATTGAATGAAGACCTGATTCCATAGATAAAATCGTATGGAGTAATCAGATTTCCTAAAGACCCCACAAGATAGCCTCCTACTAATCCGCAGAAGGCTGCGATGATAACCAACATGGGGTACATCAGAAGTGAAGCAACTATTTTTGGCAACACCAGATAAGAAGCGGAATTTATGCCCATTACCTCAAGTGCGTCAATTTGTTCGGTTATGCGCATGGTACCCAAACCACCAGCCATACTAGACCCAACTTTACCTGCATAGATGATGGCCATGATGGTAGGAGCCAATTCAAGCACCGTCATTTCCCGAACGACCTGGGCAATGATAAATCTTGGAACAAAAGGACTTACTAAATTGAAAGCCGTCTGAACAGTCGTTACAGCACCCATAAAGGTGGAGACCAAGACAATTAACAAAATTGATTTAATACCGATTTGAATACACTCTTCAAGGACTAATTTATAATAGGTTCCAAAGGTCTCCCTTCGCACAAACAATGTTCCAATAAACATCACATAACGCCCAAATTCTCTCATACGACAAAATTCCGGTGGTCATACCAAGCCCTAATGCCTGAGTCCTAACACCTTTTATTATATTGCTCAAAGATAAAAAAATCTCTCATGAATAAATTAATTGTCGTCACCGGTGGAACGAAGGGGATAGGTCGAGCCATTCTTGAGAAATTTGCCCTACATGGTTTTGATGTGGTCACCTGTGCCCGAAAGGAAGCTGAACTAGGCAACTTAAAAATGCATTTTGAAAAGTCTGGTGTTAAAGCATTTGTATATACGGCAGATATGTCAGATACGAACCAAATAAAGAAGTTTACTGAATTCGTGAATTCAATTGGTCGCCCTGTAGATGTATTGGTCAATAATGCAGGATATTTTGTTCCGGGATTAGTGACAGAAGAGCCAGATGGCACATTGGAAAGTATGATCAATAGCAATGTGTATAGTGCCTACTATACTACTCGTGGATTGGTTGACCAGATGAAGAAAAATAAGACAGGCCATATCTTTAATATGTGCTCAATTGCCAGCATAAAAGCATACCCAAATGGAGGTTCATATGCCATATCCAAATTTGCTTTGCTTGGGTTCTCAAAAGTATTGCGTGAAGAATTGAAGGAACAGGGTATACGCGTGACAGCCATTTTACCTGGTGCCACACGGACTGCCAGCTGGGATGGAGTGGAGCTGCCTGATGAGCGATTCATCAAGGTAGAAGATGTTGCAGATGCGGTTTATGCAGCATATGCCCTATCTGGTAGGAGCGTGGTAGAGGAAATGGTCATTCGCCCGCAATTAGGGGATATTTAGCTGTCAATTTCATTCTGCAGCCTGCAGTTAAGGCAAATCATCAATCAGTTTATTCCCAAAAACACCAAACAAAATCACCTGAATTAGGGTTAATTTTGTCTAAACGATCCTTTTGTGACGAACTCTGTTGTCTCTCTAAAAAACTATTGCAATAGCCTGGTGCAATACAGCCGCAGGCAAACGATAGAAGTAAAAATTGGTGATGTGCCAATGGGCGCGCACCATCCGATCCGAATTCAATCCATGACTACCATTGATACCATGGATACCCTAGGTTCGGTGGAACAAACCATTCGGATGGTTGATGCAGGTTGTGAGTATGTTCGCATTACAGCTCCGAGTATCAAGGAGGCACAAAATCTGGAAGAAATAAAAAAAGAACTTCGCAAAAGAGGCTACAATGTTCCCTTGATAGCTGATATTCACTTCACACCTAACGCTGCTGAACTTGCCGCGCGCCTTGTTGAAAAAGTAAGAGTGAATCCTGGCAACTATGCTGACAAAAAACGTTTTGAGACGATTGACTATACGGAAGATTCCTATCAATCTGAATTGGAAAGAATCCGAAAAAAATTTACTCCGCTTGTAAAGATTTGCAAAGAGTATGGAACTGCGATGAGGATAGGAACCAATCATGGATCACTTTCAGATCGGATTTTAAGTCGCTATGGTGATACACCACTTGGAATGGTGGAATCGGCTCTCGAGTTTTTACGCATTTGTGAAGATCAGAATTACTATAACATCGTGCTTTCCATGAAGTCCAGTAACCCACAGGTAATGGTGCAAGCCTATCGGTTATTGGTACAAAAGCTGGATGAAGAAGGACTGAAACCGTATCCGTTGCATCTTGGTGTAACAGAAGCAGGTGATGGAGAAGATGGAAGAATCAAATCTGCTGTGGGCATTGGAACACTGCTGGAAGATGGCTTGGGAGATACGATTCGTGTTTCTCTTACTGAAGAACCGGAAGCAGAAGTTCCGGTAGCCTATACGTTAGCAAAGCGATATGATACCCGATCTGCTCATGAAAGTATTCCCGCTATTGATCATTATCCGATCACACCATTTGAATACAACAGACGGATTTCACGCACGGTAAATAATATTGGAGGCAATCACCATGTGCCGCGCGTTATGTCGGACTTGTCTACTCGTGAGAAAATTACACCGGCCTCGTTCTTTTCGTTAGGCTACCATTATTCCGTTCCTCTTGACAAATGGAATATTTCAGATATGGCCTGTGATTATATTTTTCTGGGCGATCAGGTTGCTGATTTTGCCATACCGGGTACGCTTGGGCTAGTCTATAATTATAAAACCTGGCTTCAGCATAAAAGTAAAGATCGAGTGTATCCCTTCCTTAAGGCAGCTACCTATTTAGAGGGAGGTGAGCTATCTATATCTATCAATTTCATTTATGCTTTATTGAAAGATATTTCAGATGAGCTGATTCAAAAACTAAACGCTGATCCGACTTCTGTTTTGGTGATCGATACCTATAACATTCATGGGCTGGCAGAACAAAGAAGATTGTTTGTTGAGTTGATGAATAAGAAGTGTGACGTACCTGTGATCATTGGAAGGGCTTATGGAAATCTTACTCCTGAGCAACTTCAGGTATATGCAGGAACTGATCTTGGCGGACTGCTTGTTGACGGCTTGGGTGATGGAGTATTCATTGCGGCTGAAAATTGTGGGCCAGATAAGATGGTGAACGAGACAGCATTTAATATCCTGCAAGCTACCCGCACTCGTATTTCAAAAACAGAATATATCTCATGTCCATCCTGTGGACGAACCTTGTTTGACTTGCAAGAGACGACTGCGAAAATTCGTGCACGCACCAGTCATTTGAAGGGGGTGAAGATTGGGATCATGGGTTGTATTGTGAATGGCCCAGGTGAAATGGCGGATGCAGATTACGGCTATGTCGGATCAGGCCCCGGAAGAATTATTTTGTATAAAGGCAAGGAAGTAGTGAGAAGGAATATTCCAACCGCGCAAGCTGTGGACGAGTTGATTACATTAATTCAAGAAGGCGGGGATTGGATAGAACCGGAAAAATTAGTTAATGAAAGTTAAGGAAATCATAAAGCTGATTGAAGCAGACGGGTGGTACCTTGTGCGACAAAAGGGAAGTCACAAACAATATAAGCATCGCTTAAAGAAAGGACTAGTGACCATATCAGGTCACAAGCTAACAGATGAGGTTAAAATGGGAACGTTAAATAGTATCCTAAAACAGGCAGAAATTCAAAAGACATGAAAAAATATTTAGTAGTATTTGAGAAGACAAAAACTGGCTTTAGCGCTTATTCGCCAGACATGCCAGGTTGTATTGCAACCGGGCGCACAAAATCTGAGGTGGAGAAAAGCATGTACGATGCAATTCAGTTTCATTTAGAAGGTATGAAGGAAGAGGGGCTAAAAATTCCCAAGCAAACAACAGTGGCGGAAGTCTATGTTTTTAATTAAAAACTTAAGGTCATGAGCACAAACAACAATAAGAGTAGCTTGAGAGAATTTTTTAAAATGGGAGAGGTGGGTGAATACTTCTTCCGTAAGAAAGACCCTTCGCGGCCCAACAATATTAATATCAGGTTGATGCACGGTGTTAATAAACTATCCATTGCCATCTTTTTGCTGGCTGTTATTTACATGATTGCAAAGCGTTTTTTGTAGTGGATATTGAGTCCTATCGAACTTATTGTTTGTCGAAGAAGGGAGTCACAGAAGAATTTCCTTTCGATAACGAGACGTTAGTATTCAAAGTAATGGGAAAGATGTTTGCCCTAACAAGCGTGACGAATTTTTCAAGCATCAATTTAAAATGCGATCCAGAAGAAGCCATTGGATTGCGTGAAACCTATGAAGCAGTACAACCGGGCTATCACATGAATAAAAAGCATTGGAATACGGTGTTAATGGATGGCACTTTATCAGATAAACTCGTGCTCTCCTGGATTGATAAATCTTACCTCTTAATATCCTCATCACTCTCGAAAAGCCACAAAATGGCTCTGGAGGCCTTATAAATCAACTTTCCGACTTTTCTCTTACCGGTCACTTTTCTTGTCACCCCCAATATTACGTGAGGTTATTTCGTTATTTTTGCTAGTTGTGCTAATACTGCATGAGCAGAATACTACTCGTCTATATATGCTTTACTCTCGTGTTGGGTTCCTGCACCCAACGGCTAATATGCCCTGCCTATCAAAGTGCCTTCATTTACGACAAGGAAAAGCTGAGAAAGAAGTTCAGCTATATGGAGGAGGACTCAACTCCCAAGATTTTCACGGCTAGTAGCAGTAAGAACAAATATCTGGTAGCTGTGCCAGAGTCGTATCGTAAAAAACTGCGGGCGTTGCAAACCGTAGAGATGAAGCCAATTTATCCGGAAATACCAGACTCACTAAAGATTGATGAGGAAGCCAACTTGCTATTAGCAGAGCGGGATATTACTGACAGCACCGGAGCTACTCAGCCTTCAAAAGGATTGGATGGGGAAGACTCTACATATGCCATTTCGAAGGCAAAGGAGAAATTCAATGTAGAGCAAGATAATTACATGTGGTATTTCCGTGATGTTTTGGTATTGCCAGATGTGAGGGCGGCCATGAGTGGCAAGAATAAGGCTGCAGAGAATGCAGCACCTACAAATAAAAAAGAGAAGAAGGGCTTGTCTGGATTTTTTAAGAAGCTCTTCGGGAAAAATAAAAAAGATTCTAGTGCCATGATGGCCCCCTCTCTTCCATCTGACTCAACTGCTGTTGATACACAAAAGCAGGATGTGAAAAGGAAGAAACCAAAAAAGAACAAGACAGAAGAAGTGAAAAAGAAAGAGGAGGCGAAGAAAGAAGAGGATGATGGCTTCTAATGTCAGAAATAAGTTAATAGTTAATAGTTAATAGTTAATGGGGGGAACTCTGCCTCCTATTCATTGCCTTACTATTAACGAATACCTATTAACGAAATCCTACTTTGTCAAGTTTGGTTTGAGATTTATTGCAGTTGGCATCACCTCCTTGTAGTTTGGCTTGCCATCCAATTTATCCTGTCCTTGTCCGATTGGAGCTACCGTTATGACGCATCTTTTTTGATAGATATGCTCCGGAGGAGCAACCTGTTTGTAGAAGAAGTAGAATACAAGTAGAAGAATCTGGCTCCGGAGGAGCCACCTGTTATGTTAGATTGATGTCTTTAATGATGAAGTCACTAATAAAATCATTAATCAATTGCTTGTAGGTTGCTCCGCTGGAGCAAATAGACATGAAAAATGACGTTGCTATAATCAGGTTGCTCCTTCGGAGCATAAAATTATGCCCTAACAGTAGCCAATTGGAGCAAGGAATAGCGTATTGATTGTAGTGAGGCCAAACCAACAGGCAATAGCCCCGACCATTAGGCCGGAGGCAATAAATGGAAAAGATATTTGGTGGCAGCCAAAGTTATATTGGGCAAAAGCCCATTGGGTTTGTCTTAATTTGTCCCCCCACATAAATATCGGGGCTATTTTTTCTAATGCATATGTTGGGGTTAACCTATACTAATCAAAAAGCGTTAGGTTTCCGAATTGATCAGCAGGAGGCGTAGGCAAGATCAACGAAGGTCTGTCGTTAGCAGTTTGGTAAATTTGAGGCGAGATAGTGTAGCTGTCCAGTTCATCATCCTTCAATGGTAACAAGAGTTTAAGTAGATCAGATTCGCTGCTTGTCTTGTCCAGCCAAATTTTTTCAGAGGCCTTTTGCAAAATGGCCGGCATTGTTTCTGAGGTTGAGATAACCATTTTATTAGCTGGCAAAGTGATGATGGTGAACGTGTGAAAAAAATTACCCTCATCGTCATCGTATTCTTCCCATATTCCAGGGAATGAAAACAAAGCCTTTGATAGTAAAGTAAACCTGTATGGTATGCTCGTTTTTTTTCCAACTTTTTTCCATCCGTAAAATCCATCAGCAGGGATAATGCATCTCCTTTTTTTAAGAGTTTTCAGAGCAATGGGCCTTTCAGATAATTGATCGGCTCTCAGGTTG
>JANOQK010000322.1:0-53808 GCA_031414855.1 Bacteroidia bacterium
GAAGAACAAGAAATGATGTCGGCAGAAGAATGTGCAGCTCACATCTATAAAGCAACAGTCAACCGTAAAAAAATTCTCGTGCTCACGGGGCAGGGAAAACTAACTGTCTTTTTAAATAAACGATTCCCCGGATGGATGGATTGGCTCGTCTATCATGAGTTGGCTAAGGAGGCGCATGCTCCGCTGAAATAAGTAATCAGTTCATTGGTAATCGGTAATCAGTATTGCACCGATCACTTCACACCAATTACCTGATTACCATCTAGCTTAGGTCTTTGTAAGAAAAACCAATTTGGCATTATCTGCCTTATTCAAACTTCTATAGAAATCTATCAACTCTGAATACGTCTCGGGCGGAAATTCGCCCTTGTTCATTTTTACTTTTCTAATGTAAACCAGTTTTCCCTGATCTAATTTGTAGGAGGCTTCATATTCACCAAAACGTGACTTTATTTTTACAGGCTCAGGAAGAAATTCCGGATAAATTTCTTCCGGCACAGTATAGTTAATGGTATCCAGATCGATGTATGCCAATTTGCGTATAACGTTCGTTTTTCTGTTCTCCACTTTCTCCGGAATAAAGTTGGATCGGTTCATGAGATTAGGGGTCAGGAACATTCTCTTCCCACTAACGGTAGCCAATCTATTTAATGTTAAGTGGATACTCACAATTGCCGATGGAATTTTATTTTTTATGTTTATCATGGAAAAAGAACTGATATCAAAACTAGGTATGTCTGTATTGTTTTGAATCCATTTCTTCTGATCATCATATTGATTGCCTAAAACAAAACTCAGGTATCCTTCTTCGTATTGCAACCCGGAATAAGTAGTCTTCACGTTTGCTTTTGCATTGCCATTTGCCTGAACAAAAACATTGGCTGTTCTGGATTGAATATTCTGCTCTGCCGGATAGGGAGTCGTGTTAACAATTTTTGCACCATTTTCCGTAATGGCAAGTGCTTTTCTATCGCCTGTATGCCAACCAGAATATCCAAATGGATTTGTCTGACTTGTACACTCCAGCCAAAGTGTGTCAGCTCCGTTAGGAACAAATGCTATTGCGTGATTGAATTGTGAACACGGAAAATCGGTTACCATTTTAGACGCATTTTTTCCCGCCATGATCAATGCATAATTTGCCTTTATCCCCGCCACATCAAGTAAGGCTATTGTATAATTCGAAAGTGCCTTACAATCTCCATACCCTGTTTGATCAACTACGGCCGCTTCAAAGGGCTGAAACCCCCCTATGCCTAATTGAATACTAACATACCGGGTTTTATTTTGCATGTATTCATAGATAGCTTTTGTTTTTTCTTCACTTGTTTTCATGCTTGCCGTAAGCTGCCTTATTTTTTGCTTAGTCTCTTCAGGTAATTTGTTTCTACCTTTATTGAGTGTGTTAATCCATTGTCCAAATTCATCCCAAGTAGTCATGGTGCCTATGTAACCATCAAACTCGAACTTAGACGGAGCAGCCATTATTTGGGGCACAACGTCAATCCGTGAACTAAGTGGCTCAAACTTAATGGGCATTACATTTTTAAACTCCCAGATAAGAGACTCCATTCCATCGCTGGTGCGCTCTAGCCTAGGCTCAATGTCAATATTTATAGCGTTGTAGCGTGGAGCTATGGCGGGGGGATAAATCAGTTGATAGGAAGAATGTTGCACTGACACTTTTTCATCGGGCACTATTACAGTTCCATCAATCATGTATAAAAACTTATACTCCTTCTCATATTCAAATACAATAGTATATGGGTAGGTCCCCTGGGTGAGGTCTGCTGACTTAATTCTGTAGTCATTATACAAGCCTCCATCATATGCACTATGATCAATTATCTCACTGGTTTTTAACTTCTTAATTAATTTACCCACGGCATCATATACACTGCCATTAAAGTCTGTCACCTTTGAAAGTTTGTCATATGCTACCTGCTTAATAGCATAGTCTTTGGCTCTTTCATTGAAAATAGTGACAGCATAGTAGGCATATATACTTGCTCTGCTTTGCGAGAATATTTTATACACCATCTTGTCTTCACGTATCACAGCGTTGACATCTTTTTTTAGTTCTTCCGGAATTTCACTTACAGGAAACTTTAACTCTCCGGCAGTCGAGCAGAAAGAGATAAAAACAATAACAAAGAGAAGTTTTTCTTTCATTTGTTTTATTTTTTCTTAAGTACAATTTGCTCGGCTTGCTTTGCTACCAATTGATTATAAAACTCCCGAAGATGTGGATACTCCTCCTGTGTAAAGAGGCTTTGGTTAATTGCTAAACTGCTGGAGATGGAAATGGTATTTCCCGCTTGCACTACATTATACAGATATTTAGCAGCGCTGCCAGGTAAGGTCATGGCTTTGCTCTTAGGCGCTTCCTCTATAGTATATCCATCAGGTAGAATCACTTTGACGAAATATAGATTTTCAAATGGACTCCCGTAGTCGACAGGATATTCCCGTGTTTCCAACTTAAAGGGATTTCCTTCTTCCTGATCCATAATGAAGGGATTTAGATAAATCATTTCGCCAGCGATGGAAGAATGATCTGCGATAGAAATTTCATGAGTTTCTTTAAATGCTTGCTTTATCTCATTTGCATTTTGAAATTCACTTTTCTTTAGTTCCCACGATCGACTCCCTAAAAAGTCCTTAACGTAGTCAGCCTCTCCTTTTGAAAAATAGTTTTGTCGCGCACCCTGGGCATAATAGCCTGTTCTTTCAAGTTTCAATTTGCCATTAAGCTCTCCGGTGCCTTCCATAACTAAATCCACATTAACAACCCTTCTCGACTTTCCAGGAGATTGGAGTTTTATCCATTCAAAGCCATCTTTGGAGACAACTAGACCATTTCCGTTCAAACATTTTTCCGGCAATGTGCCCGTTGGCAGAAACTTATCTGTTGCATCCAGTAAAACATACTTATCGCCAAGTCGAACAAGGCATATCACATAATTAAACTGCGAGGAAGCTGGTGTTGCCTCTCGTACAAATCCATGATCTCTGGTACTCAGTAGCACGGGCGATACTTTTAAATCGGCTTTTTCCAACATAGCAGCCAGCAATAAGTTTATCGCAGCTGAATTGCCTTTTTTTTCATCCAATACATTTTTGAGGGATGTACCTGTATACTTTCGGTTATTGCCATCCCAAACAACAGTTTGCTTAACGTAATTACAAATTGCACCTATCTTATCCTCCGGACTGGTGTGGCCAGCTGTGATCTCTTCTACTATTTTCTTAAGAAATCCATTTCCTGTAACTTCTCCTCCAAAGTCATCACTTTCAGCATAAGTCTTATTGATGTCTTCCCAACTTCCCATGTAGTTTTTCATGGGTTGGTTCGGAAACTTTGTAAAAGAAAGTTCAAAATTCATTTTAGAAATAAAATCTCGCGGAGTGGTTATAAATGGTTCGGGCTTAAAAGCCGGAACATCCTTAGCTGCCCACCGAAAGCGAGCTTCCTGAAAGTCAATTTTGTCTTGACTGAATGTTGTCTGTGTAACTCTCCCTTCTCCTCTTTCTTTTGAATTTACGGTTATAGAATTCGGCTCAGTTGTATTCTCACTTACTGTCAATTGAATATAGCCCTGCATATATTTTTCATAATTGAAGTACTCTGGTATCCGTGCCCTGTATTCGCTCCACACAATAGGAATTGCACTTTGAAATTCCCAATCTTGAAAATTGAACAAAAAATCAGATCGGATTTTATATGTGATTTCAACGATTGACCCTGACTTCACGTTGGGCAGGGTTATCTTCATAATGTCCACATTGGCATCTTGTTTTTCTTTAAAGACCGCTTCATTTTTTAGTTTGCTTTCAATAATTTTTCCGTTTTCCAGATTGTACGTTACCGCTTTTAAGCCTGAAAGCTTTTCATTGCTACTTCCACTATGGTAAAGTGGAATGGTAAAGTTTGCGTAATCCAATCCATCCTTGGTAAGAATTTTAATCCTGGTCAATCTCTCAAATTGCAAAGCAAACCCATCGGACTCGCTGTACTCCATTGTACTCTGTCCATAATCAGCCAGAACAACAGCTGCTGCTGATGAATCCTTTTCATAACGGGTCATCTCCAATTGATCCATTGGAATGTCTCCAAACTTGATGGGTGGTTTCTGCGCCTGCGAAAGCCATGAAAAAGAGATGAGTAATGTTGTGCCAAAGAGTTTGATCATGGACAGTTGTGCTTAGGTTACTTAAGCAATATTTATATAAAATCAAGATTTGTCAAGCAAACGTATGTTTATCTTATCTTTCGAAAATTTCAAAATCGTTGGCTAAATCTAAAACCTTATTCTTCTGTCAAAGCTGCGGCTATGAATCTCCCAAATGGATTGGCAAGTGTCCTTCTTGCAATTCGTGGAATTCCTTTGTGGAGGAAGTTGTTACCAAAAATGAAGGTGATAAAAATGATTGGCGACAAGATTCTGGCAAAAGCAAAATCAGCAAACCTAAAACGCTGAATGAAATTGAATCATCTGGTGAAATACGAATTGCCACACCCGATCAGGAATTAAATCGCGTATTAGGCGGAGGTATTGTTCCGGGTTCATTGGTTTTAATTGGTGGAGAACCTGGGATAGGGAAATCAACATTAATGCTTCAGATTGGTCTCGCTCTTCAAAAAGCAAAAGTGCTTTACGTATCGGGCGAAGAAAGCGAGCAACAAATCAAAATGCGATCAGAACGAATTGCCCTGAAGCCGAAAAGTTCAACAACAAATGGGCAAGGCAATCATGAGAACTTTTATATGTTGGCAGAAACCAACACAAAAAATATTTTTCAAGCAATTGAATCACTTGAGCCTAATCTTATTATCATCGATTCCATTCAAACACTTCATTCGCACATGCTTGATTCCGTTGCCGGAAGCATTGGTCAGGTGCGGCAATGTGCAGGAGAACTGATGAAGTTCGCCAAAGAAACCAATACTCCTGTATTCTTAGTAGGTCATATCACCAAAGATGGCATGCTGGCGGGGCCGAAAGTGCTGGAGCATATGGTAGATACTGTTTTGCAATTTGAGGGAGATCGCCATTTGGCCTATAGAATTTTACGCACAACAAAAAACAGATTTGGATCAACTTCTGAAATTGGCATTTACGAAATGCTGGGTACTGGCCTTCGTGAAGTTTCCAATCCATCCGAAATTTTAATCTCACAAAAAGATGGTCTTTTAAGTG
Source organism: Bacteroidia bacterium (assembly GCA_031414855.1). Classification (GTDB taxonomy): domain Bacteria; phylum Bacteroidota; class Bacteroidia; order Cytophagales; family Cyclobacteriaceae; genus ELB16-189. The sequence goes on from JANOQK010000322.1 coordinate 5,202, forward strand.
GTGTAACTATTGGCGCTACTATTGAAGGTAACAGGCCTTTATTAATTGAAATACAATCGCTGGTGAGTGCAGCATCTTATGGAACTGCTCAACGCACGCCAACAGGTTTCGATCAAAAGCGACTGAACATGCTGCTTGCTGTACTGGAAAAACGCTGTGGTTTTCGCGTTGGTACACAGGATGTGTTTGTAAACATGGCGGGAGGAATTTATGTAGAAGATCCCGCGATTGATCTTGCCTTATGCATCTCTGTCATTTCTTCGCTGCAGGAGATTCCTGTAAGCGATAAAATATGTTTTGCTGCAGAGATCGGTTTGGGGGGCGAACTTCGTGCTGTCAATAGAATTGATCAGCGTATTTCAGAAGCGGAGAAGTTAGGGTTTAAGGAAATCTATATTTCTAAATTCAGTCAGAAGTCAATTGATTTGAGCAAGACAAAAATTGCGGTGAAGTCTTTCGGCAAATTGACAGAAGTATTTGGTGATTTGTTTGGATAAATTTAATAGGACGCATTTATGGATTCCTTCTTTGTGAATACGCTAGGCATATCAGAAGAGCTTTATGCTTACTTGATTCTCCCGCTGTTAATATTCATGGCCCGTATCTGCGATGTATCTATTAACACCATCCGCATTATTTACATGCTGGGCGGCAGACGTTATACCTCTACCATCCTTGGCTTCTTTGAATCCTTGATATGGCTGCTAGCAATCAGTCAGATATTTAAACACCTTGACAATTGGGTTTGCTATGTGGCCTATCCGGCAGGATTTGCTTCTGGTATTTTTGTGGGGATGTTAATGGAAGAACGAATCGCTTATGGAAAAGTGATTGTGCGAATCATTACCCGAAAGGAAGTTGTGGAGCTAATTCAATTCTTAAATGCCAATGGGTTTCGCTATACCAAAGTTGTTGCCGAAGGCCCAGATGGTCATGAAAACCTTGTGTTTACTGTTCTTCAGCGCGAGCGATTGGATGATCTGTTAAGTAAGCTAAAAGAAATTCTACCGACTGCTTTCTATACCATAGAAAAAGTAAAAGCTGCTGCGGAGAGCGGTGCTTTGCCCGAAGAGAAAGGTGGTTTTAAATTGTACACCTGGCTAAGGGGTATTATTCGGAATTGAATTTAGAACAATTTCTTTCCTTGTAGTCCACCGGTATGAAGGGCTAGGACTGTCGATCCTTTTTTGAAAGATCCCTTTTGAATTAAATCAAAAACACCAAACATCATTTTCCCCATGTACACTTGATCGAGCGGAAGCTGGTGCTGTTTTTCAAACACATCTATAAATTTTATCAATTCATCTGTGGTCTTTGCATAGCCACCAAAATGATAATCCTCCACTATACTCCAATTATCAATTGAATCTCTCAGCCACCTTTTAACTTCATCATTTAAAAATCCTCCACCTTTAAGCACAGAGAATCCTAAAATATTTTTTCGTCCGTTCATACCATGAACAAATCCCGCCATAGTTCCACCGGTACCGACAGGCAAACAGAGATAATCAAAGTCAACTTCATTAATTAATATCGCTCCAAATTCTGCAACTCCTTTCCCGGCAAGTTCATTTGTTCCTCCTTCAGGAAGGAGATAAAAATCTCCAAACTGACTATGAAGTTTTTGAATGAACGTTTCTTCGGCTTTGAGACGATAAACTTCTCGTGAGATATAATGCAATTTCATCCCACAGCTTTCCGCGAAAGCGAGTGTGTGATTTAGAGGCAGAACTTCTTCACCACGAATTATACCAATACTTTTTAATCCTAATTCATTTGCTGCTGCTGCAGTTGCATAAATATGATTGGAGTAAGCTCCACCAAAAGTCAATAATGTGTGATGCTTATGTCGCGCTGCCTCTTCCAGATTGTACTTTAGCTTCCACCATTTATTTCCAGAAATAAATGGATGGTTTAAGTATTCACATTTCACTAGTAATCGCACACCGGATCGCTCCAATTCTGAAACTTTCAATTCCACGATTGGGGTAGGATCATATCGAAGCTGATGAGATGTCTTTTCCATTTGGGTTTATTAATCAATAGTAATCCAAATCATTTTATTTAAGACTATTTCAAAGCTAATTTGCAGAATTACTAAATATTTTAGTATTCTTGTCTGTGGAACAAGAATACTTCAAAGGCCGTGGGGCACAGATAAAAACAGGAAATAAATTCCTGAAGGCCGAATATGTGACTGATCACATTGAAGGTCTTGATGAACCTTTACTAGGAACGCCAACTACTCAGATTTTTTTTGAGACTGCTAAAAAGATAACTAACAAAGTAGAAAGTCCTGATCTAAGCATGATGTATTCGATGAACCCCTACCAGGGATGTGAACATGGATGCATCTATTGTTATGCGCGCAACACGCATGAATATTATGGATTCAGTGCCGGGCTTGATTTTGAGAGCAAGATTATCGTAAAGAAAAATGCTGCCGCGCTGCTAGAGCAACAACTACTTAGTAAAAACTGGAATGCTGTACCCATCATGCTCAGCGGCAATACCGATTGCTATCAACCACAAGAGCGGAAGTTTGAAATAACTCGCTCGATGTTAAAAGTATTGGCCAACTATCGTCACCCAGTGGGAATCATTTCAAAAAACAGCCTCATCCTGCGCGACATTGATTTGTTGCAAGACTTGGCCAAAGACAATCTTGTACATGTTTATATTTCCATAACTACGCTCAATGAAGACCTGAGAAGACTGATGGAACCTCGCACTGCCAGTGCCATCAAACGATTAAAAACACTAGAAGAACTTTCAAAAGCGGGAATACCAGTTGGTGTGATGAATGCCCCAATTATTCCTGGGCTAAATCATCATGAAATTCCAAGTATACTAAAAGCTGCTTCTGAACATGGCGCCTTAAATGTGGGCATGACTGTAGTGCGCCTTAATGGATCGATTGGAAAAATCTTTGAAGATTGGCTTCGCAAGAACTTTCCTGATCGTTTTGAGAAAGTGTGGAATCAAATCTGTTCATTTCACGGAGGCAACGTAAATGATTCTTAATATGGAAGACGAATGTCAGGCGAAGGAAATGTTGCTGATGCTATTCATCAACTTTACCGTGCATCAAAAAAGAAATACTTTTCTGGCAAACTAATGCCTGCATACAACCTCACCAAGTTCAGAAAAGGAGGGAATCTTTCATTGTTTTAATATGGAATGAATACAAATTAGGAGTCTCTGGAATTAAATAGCTTGTTTGGTTGTCTGAAGAGTAGTTACCTTTGACTCTATCATGAAACGCTTCGCGGCAATCGGCCTTCTTTTTTTCTACCTGATTTCGTTTACCGAATTCAGTGAAGTGCTGCGTTTGCCTTTGCTGGTGGAGCATTATACCGAACACAAAAGCAAAGTCAATGACTTGTCCTTTTGGGAATTTCTGGTCATGCACTATGAAACAGACGTAGCACACGATGATACGGACATGAGTCTTCCTTTTAAGGATTGTGATCATTCTTGCTTCGCGCAAACAGTTGTTTTGCCCATGCAGAAAATCGCTTTAACTGAGCACTCCGAAAAGAGCGCTCTTTCGTTCACCTTCTTTTATCTACTTCACGAGCCACAACTACTTGCTGGCGATATTTTTCAGCCCCCAAAACTGGGTTGATTTACCGAACAATTGCCTGTTGACATTGTTTTTCCATGTCAATTGAAAAACAGCCAATTGCAAATCACTCAACTTTCGATTTGCCCAAATCTTGGTAATTGCCATCCTTTCTAGCAAGTCACTATTCTAATTTTCTTTAGTCATGCTGAATGCCATAATTCATTTTTCCGTTCGCAATAAATTCATTGTTGGACTTTTTACCATTGCTTTAATCCTTTGGGGTAGCTACTCCATTACACAACTGCCGATTGATGCGGTTCCTGATATTACTAACAACCAGGTGCAAGTAATCACATCTGTCCCTTCGCTGGGTGCGGCAGATATTGAGCGTCTTATTACATTTCCAATCGAACAGATAAACAGCAACATTCCGGGACTCATAGAGTTGAGAAGCTTTTCACGTTTCGGATTATCTCTTGTTACGATCGTATTTGACGATGATACCGATGTGTATTGGGCGCGCCAACAAGTGGCCGAGCGGCTTCAAATTGTAAAAGATCAGATTCCCAAGGGGTTAGGTGTACCTGTCTTAGCTCCTGTAACAACAGGTCTTGGCGAGATTTATCAGTATGTAGTCAAAGCGAAAAAAGGATATGAGAGTCGTTATGATATTATAGAGTTACGCACCATACAAGATTGGATTGTAAGGCGTCAGCTATTGCGGGTTCAGGGTGTAGCGGATGTCAGCAGTTTTGGCGGCAAGCTGAAACAATATGAAATAGCCATTGATCCGAATAAACTAAAATCTTATGGGCTGACGGTTAATGATGTTTTTTCCTCACTAGAAAACAATAATCAAAACACGGGCGGTGCCTACATCGAAAAACAATCTACTGTTTTATACATACGAAGTGAAGGCTTGATCGGTAGTCTTTCTGACATCTCCAGTATTGCCGTAAAAAACACAGAAAATGGAACCCCTCTATTTATAAAAGATGTAGCTGAGGTTCGGATTGGCAGTGCCATACGGTATGGCGCCATGACCTACAATGGAGAAGGTGAAGTGGCAGGTGCTGTAGTGATGATGTTGAAAGGTGCCAACAGCAGTCAGGTGATAAAGAACGTAAAGGAAAAAATTGAGCAAACAAAAAAGATTTTACCCGAAGGTGTTGAGATAGAACCTTTCCTCGATCGGACCAAGATGGTTGACAATGCCATTGGTACTGTTGAAACCAATTTAATGGAAGGAGCTTTGATTGTTGTATTTGTCCTTGTCTTGTTCTTAGGGAATTTTCGCGCTGGTCTTTTAGTGGCATCTGTTATTCCGCTCTCCATGCTTTTCGCGGTTATCATGATGAACCTGTTTGGTGTAAGCGGAAACCTCATGAGCCTCGGGGCATTGGATTTCGGGTTGATCGTGGATGGTGCTGTAATTATTGTCGAAGCGGTTATGCACCAACTCTCGCATGGCAGGAAGTTTATGACCGTAAGTTCGCTTAGTCAGACCGAAATGGACAACGAGGTAAATCACTCTGCTGGAAGAATGATGAACAGTGCAGTGTTTGGTCAAATTATAATTCTTATCGTGTACTTACCAATTTTCACGTTGCAAGGCATTGAAGGAAAAATGTTTAAGCCCATGGCTCAAACGGTGGCCTTCGCATTGCTCGGAGCTTTTATTCTGTCACTCACCTACATCCCGATGATGAGCAGTGTTTTTTTGAGCAAAACAATTAAACACACTAAGAACTTTTCTGATAAAATGATGGAAAGGATTGAAGGCGTATATCAACTAGCATTACAAAAAGTGATGGGCTACCCAAAAGCTATTTTAATAGCTGTGATTGGAATGTTCACAGCAGCCCTAATCACCCTCTCGTTTCTTGGTGGCGAATTCATTCCCTCACTGGAAGAAGGTGATTTTGCTGTGGAGACAAGAGTACTTACCGGAAGCAATTTGAACGTCTCGGTAGAGGCAACAATAAAGGCTGAAAAAATATTGCTCGAAAAATTTCCAGAAGTAATAAAAGTTGTGGGCAAGACAGGAAGCGGAGAGGTGCCCACCGACCCCATGCCAATTGAAGCAAGTGACCTGATGATCATACTAAAAGATAAAAGTGAATGGACTTCTGCCGATTCCTTTAATGAACTTGCCGAAAAAATGGCTGCTGAACTAGAAGCTTTGCCGGGTGTTACGTTTGGCTTTCAGTATCCTGTCCAGATGCGGTTCAACGAATTGATGACAGGAGCCCGCCAAGATGTTGTATGTAAAATATTTGGAGAAAATTTGGATACCCTTGCCTTCTATGCAAACAAATTAGGGCATGTAATCAATACCGTTGATGGAAGTGTTGATCTATATGTAGAGTCAGTCACTGGCATGCCGCAAATTGTAATCAATTACAATCGCGCTGCAATAGCACAATATGGTTTAAATATTTCCGATATCAATAGGATCGTCAACACTGCGTTTGCCGGTCAAAGCACAGGACTAGTATATGAAGATGAAAGGAGATTTGATTTAGTCGTGCGTATGGTGGGCGAACAACGCAAAAATCTTAGCGATGTACAAACTTTACTTATCCCCACCTCAACAGGAGATCAAATACCGCTAAATCAGCTTGCCGAAGTTGAGATCAAAGAAGGCCCCAATCAAATACAGCGCGAAGATGCGAGACGAAGAATTATTGTGGGGTTTAATGTACGCGGCCGCGATGTGGAGAGCATTGTCAACGAGCTTCAAACAAAAGTGGAAACTCAAATAAAATTTCCAGCCGGTTATTATGTAACCTATGGAGGTGCTTTTGAAAACCTCAATGCAGCCAAGCAACGACTAAGCATAGCCGTGCCCGTTTCTCTGGCACTAATTTTTCTCATGCTCTACTTTGCATTCAACTCTGTCAAACATAGTTTACTAATTTATTCTGCCATTCCACTTTCCGCAATTGGTGGGATCTTTGCGCTTTCTGTTCGAGGGCTTCCATTCAGTATAAGTGCGGGTGTTGGATTCATTGCCTTGTTTGGTGTCGCTGTGCTGAATGGCATCGTTTTGGTTGCAGAATTCAATCGACTAAAAGCAGATGGTCATCTTGATTTAAAAAGCATCGTCATCGAGGGAACAAAGGTTCGTCTTCGTCCAGTTTTGATGACTGCTTTAGTTGCATCGCTTGGTTTTCTTCCCATGGCGCTTAGCAATGGATCGGGTGCCGAAGTTCAGCGTCCATTGGCTACTGTTGTCATCGGAGGATTATTGATTGCTACCTTTTTAACTTTGTTTGTTTTGCCTGTTCTATATATACTCTTCGAATCTGGCTTCGGCAAAAAAAGAATGAACTCTCCAATGGGTGTGGGTCTCATTCTTCTAATGTTGATTTTCTCTTCCCAACAGACAGCAGCACAAAAGCCAATTACATTAGAAGCAGCAATAGATACCGCTTTGGCAAATAATCTCCTTGTTAAAAATGAACGTTTGAAAGCTGAATATCAGAAACGTCTTATCAAGACTGCGATAAACCCATCGCAGGCAAACGTAAGTGGAGAGTATGGCCAATTCAATAGCAGCTATTCTGACAATCGGTTTGGCATCAGTCAAAACATAAATTTTCCTTCTGTTTACAGCAATCAAAAATCATTGTTAAAAGAAGAGTGGCGAAGCAGTATGTTAAACATAACGGCAAAAGAACTAGATCTAAAGAGAAATGTCTCTCAGGTCTTTAATGCATTATCTTATCTACTTCAAAAGCAAAAGCTTCTTCGAAAGAATGACAGCCTGTATACTGAATTTTTGCGCAAAGCGGTTTTGCGATTCGAAGCAGGGGAATCCAATATTCTTGAAAAGACAACCGCAGAGATACAACGCGGGCAAATTACACTTCAGTTAAATCAATTAACTACCGATTTAGATGTGTTGACGTTGCAATTTCAGCTTCTCTTAAATACGAACACGGTACTCGTCCCTCAAGATAATTTCAAAATGAAGAGAAATGAAGTTTTGGATACAGTCTTTATTGAAAACCACCCCAGCATTCAATTGCTTCAGCAAGAAAAGTTGGTTTCAATTAAAAACACTCAATTAGAGAAGGCCCGATTTCTCCCAGATCTGACTTTTGCCTATTCAAATATGTCCATGAGGGGTACGGGCTCTGATAACGTAACGTATGACGGTTCAACCCGATTTCAGTCTGCTCAAATCGGAATTGGAGTTCCTATTTTCTACGGTTCCCGAAAGGCAAAAATCAACGCTTCAAAATCGCTAGAAAAAGTTAGGGAAACTAATTACCTCGTAGGTCTGCAACAGTTTGATATAGAGTACAAAAAAGCGCTAAACCAAGTTGGGCATTTTTCAAAGTCAGTTGCTTATTACGAGCAAATGGGTTTAAAAAACGCAGAGTTAATTATTGAAACTGCCTATAAGCAATTCACCAATGGGGAAATAAACTACCTGGAATGGGTAATGCTAACCAATCAGGCCATTTCAATCCAATCAGAATATTTAAATGCTGTTAACAACTTAAACGAAAGTACCATCCAATTAAATTATTTCCTCGAAAAATAAGTATCTATAACTACGTGTATCATGAAAATATTAACTCATTATAATTTACTCTCTGTGTTATCCTCACTAAGAATAGCTTCTATTGCCTGTCTGTTCTTATTAACGATTTCCTGTTCCTCCAAAAAGGAAACATCCACAGAGGCCGATAGCTTATCGTTGGAAAACGGTGTTACCCTTACAACTGAACAATTTACAAATGCAGGCATAACGATTGGCAAAATCGAACAAAAATCCATTTCAAGTATTTTAAAAGTAAATGGCAGAATAGATGTGCCTCCGCAAAACATGATTTCGGTAAGCGTACCAATGGGTGGCTATCTGAAGTACACCAAACTATTACCAGGCATGCATGTCAATCGAGGTGAGGTTATTGCTGTGATGGAGGATCAACAATACATTCAACTGCAGCAAGATTTCTTAACTGCAAAAGCCCGATTGAATTTTACGGCCAACGAATATGAGCGCCAAAAAGAGCTCAATCAAAGTAAGGCCACAAGTGATAAGGTTTTTCAGCAGACGGAATCGAATTTTATCACAGAAAAGATAAACGTGAAGTCTCTTTCCGAAAGATTGAAACTAATCGGCATCAATCCTGATCAGCTAAATGAAAATTCCATTTCAAAAAGCATCAATATTCAGTCGCCCATTTCTGGTTATGTTTCACATGTGAATGTAAACATTGGCAAGTATACCCAACCAAGCGAAGTACTCTTTGAACTAATTAACCCGGAAGATATTCACCTGGCACTTACACTGTTCGAAAAAGATTTATACAAACTTACCATTGGCCAAAAAGTGTTAGCCTACTCAAATGGTCAGCCTAACAAAAAATATGAATGCGAGATCATTCTAATTGGTCAAAACTTGTCTGCCGACAGAAGCACCGAGGTGCATAGCCATTTTGAAAAGTATGACAAAAGCCTCGTGCCTGGCATGTATATGAATGCTGAGATAGAGTTGAAAAAAAACAATGTTTATGCGCTTCCCGAGGAATCAATTGTTCGATTTGAAAACAATCAGTATGTTTTTGTTGCGCAAAGTGAAAGAGCCTATGAACTTATTGAGGTGAAAACGGGTGACTCAGAAAATGGTTTCACGGAAATTAGGGGAGGAGAAACCCTTAGCGATAAAAACATTGTGATCAAAGGAGCTTATCCTTTGCTCATGTCATTGAAGAACAAAGCAGAAGAATAATTAATGATTTCACGCTGTGAATATTCAAGACCTTCTTCAACCATCAGTCCGGAATTTCATTCTTCAGAATGAAGCAGAGGATGAGAACAATTTGTTGCTTAAGCACAAGTTCATTCTTGGTGTTCCCACTACTTTGGTTGTCGATCAAATCGTGGGCAAAAGAAAAGCAAAACTAAAACTACCAATCTGGTATTCTACTAAAAACATCATCTTCCCCCCTTCTGTTAACATTGAACAATGCTCTTCCGAAGCAACTGCGAAATTCAAAGTTGAATTACTAAAACAAAATATAAATAGTGATTTCAATAAAGCCGTTGACTTAACAGGAGGCTTTGGTGTAGATAGCTTTTTTCTAAGCTCCCTTTTTAAAAAAGTGGACTATGTAGAAACTGATGAAAACCTGTTTGAAATTGTAAAACATAATCACACAGTACTTCAAGAATCCAGAATCCCTGCCTGTCCGGCAGGCAGGCAGAATGCAGAATCCGGGATCAACCATCAAAACACAACAGCTGATAAGTTTTTAGATACGGCAAAATGTAAGTATGATCTTATCTACATCGACCCCTCTCGCAGAACAAAAGGTAATCAGAAAATATTTCGTTTTGCCGATTGTCAACCGAACTTGATTCAACTCCTTCACAGAATTTTTCAATTGACCAACTACCTTTTAGTTAAGGCTTCTCCTCTCATTGATCTACAATCAGGAATAAACGAACTGAAATGTGTCCAAAGAATATTTGTGGTGGCGGTTGACAACGAATGCAAGGAAGTCCTTTTTCTTTGTCAAAAAGGTTTCATGGGCGAACCCGTAGTAAGTGCAATCAATATAAAAAGCTCTGCTGACTCGCCCGCTCAAGAGTCGTTTGATTTCTTGCTTTCGGAAGAAAGGAATTCTGTCGCCTCTTTTTCGAACCCGCTCTTCTATTTATACGAACCCGATGCGGCCATCCTTAAATCCGGTGCTTTTAAACTAATTGGAAATAAGTATCGTATTCATAAGCTCCAGAAAAACACTCACCTCTATACCTCAGAGACAGTCGTTCCAAATTTTCCTGGTAAGGTTTTTAAAATTGAAGCTATTATTAAATCCGACCCAAAGACTGTTCGCCAATATTTACCAGAAGGCAAGGCAAATGTAGTGACACGCAATTATCCGCTTAGCCCAGAAGAGTTGAAAAAGAAAACAGCATTAAATGACGGAGGCCAAAAATTTCTGATTGGTTTTTCGGGATTGAAAGCAAAGTTTGTAGCGGTGTGTACTCGATTATTCATCCTCCCTTAAAAAGACTACATATTGTGGACTTAATTCAACCATGAATCTCTTAGCAATGTTTAATTTCTCAATAAACAAAAGGTTATCAGAAAGAATTTTTACTAAGTCCTGATTAGAAATATTTCCAAGATTAATCTTTATCAGTTTCCTTGGCGTGTGATTGATAGCAAAACTATTTTTGAAGTCAGAATCCTTTGTGATAAGGATCCAGTCATTAAGATCCGCATAGGCCGAAATTTCGCTATCCTTCGTAAACCATTTGTCCAGTATATCATTAACATGGATGGTTTCATAACCCAATGAACTAAGATGTTTTACGATTTTAAAGGAAATGTGAACATCGCATATAAACCTCATGCGACCTCTTGTATCGAACGTCCTGATAAAGAAATTTTTGCGTAGTCTAGGCTTGCAAGTATATCTTCTCTTTCTAATTCAGGATGATCTTCTACAATCTGTTCTATTGTCATTCCAGAGCTAAGCATATCAATAATAACTTCAACGGGCCATCGCATACCACGAATGCACGGTTTTCCGTGTGAGATTTCTGGTGCTCTTGTTATTCTATTAATCCTGCTCACAGGTATGGAATTTATAAGGGATTATTTCCTTATCAAAGATAAGGATTTTTATAAAAGTGACGCAAGTAGTCCAATCCAGTCAAAAAAAAAGAGATTAGGGGTTACAGCGAAGGTTTCTCAATTAAACTTAATCCTTTAAAAGCCCCTGACATACTCTGGCGTAGAACCAATCTATTATTGATTTAGGTTTGATTGAGTCTCTCCGTAGACTTCATCAGAAAATAATTACACTTTAATAGGCAACCTAATATGAAATACAAAATTGACAAACGTCTGATAGAATCTTATTTTCTGATAAACCGGGACGAGCAAGAGTTTTTTAATCGCGTAAAACAAGGCGAACAGGTTGCCCTTCTTCATCTTTGTATGACTCACATGCATTTTGAAAAACGCAAACCAGAAAGCGCTGATCATTTCTACCAACTGCTGCAATCTTCATCATTCTCAACAAGTATTGGAAGACAATGAAGACAAAACCATTATAAAACTAACTGTCAACGTTACCTATGATTTTATCATGGAACTGCTCTCGCATGGAGATCGCGTAAGGATTATTTCACCTAAGACCTTAAGAAATGAAGTGTGCGAAAGGTATTCCGCTGCCTTAAAACAATATGCAAGAAACTAAATTTCAAAATTTGTTTCAATCATACCTTACAAGAACTGGATAATCATATCAACCGGTGTTTCTCCATTTATCGCCTTGACAAGCTTTTTAGATTCCGAATAGATGTAAACCGATGGCGTTGCGACCGCTCCAAACTGAGAAGCCACATCTTCAAATTTGATTTGAGCAAAATAAACGTTAGGCTGACTATTTAATTTGTAATCGGTCGCAAACTTATCCATTTTGGAAAAAGGATCTGTTGTAAGAAACCAGAGATCGTAGTTTTCAAAAGCTTTTAATCGGTTGCTGATTTCTAGTGCCTCACGCTGGCAATGATCACAATCTGGGAAATAAAGAATCAGAATACTTTTGCCTTTCAAAGCCCGAGCATTTTGTTGTGAGCCATCAGCAAGTGACAATATCATGTTTGGCAACTCGTTGACCTCAGGGGTGCCTTCAATAGCAACCTCCTCTTGTTTTGTCGGACTGACGAAGTAGATAACAACTGTTACCACCAACAGCACACCGAGTGCAATAACTATTTTTTTCATTTTCCTGTTTTAAAAATATTGCAGCACATAATAAGCCCCATAAAATATACACGTTAATAATCCGTACACCTGAAAAATCTTTTTCCGGTTTTGAGTGTCTTCCCACCATAACATCACCCATGGTTTATACAGGCCTATTAATAAAAAGATCAGACACGTATAACTTAAAAATGAAAATAGCAGCCTTACATAATACATACCAGTCAAAGATATTGGTTCGGATTGAAAAGCATAACGTATTTTTCGTTTAACGACCTCTTCCTTGATTTGGAATACCTAAACGGATAAAAAACTAAAATTCAGGCAACCGGGAAAAAATCCGGTTAATCCAAAGTACTTTTGCACTCTCTTTTTTGAAGGTATTGCTGGCGAACGATTTTTTAAAAGTTTATCAAGCAGATGGCCTGGTGCAAACCCTGGCGGAAGGGATTCGTACGCCTGTCCGTTCCGAAGGCGGGTTCAAGCCAGAAATACTTCGGGTAAAAGGATTAAGCGGAAGTCTGGATGCCTTGCTTTTTGCCGCCATTTACAAAACCAGCAAGTCAAGTCATATCATTATCCTCCACGATAAAGAGGAAGCGTCTTATTTTCTGAATGATCTGCAAAATCTTTTAGGTCAAAAGGAGGTTTTGCTTTTCCCGATGTCATACAAGCGTCCTTACGAGTACGATGAGGTTGAGAACGCGAATATTTTGATGCGTGCGGAGACACTCAATCATCTCGGAAGTCATCCTGATTCACAGATTATAGTCACTTATCCGGAAGCGTTATCAGAAAAGGTAATCACTAAGAAATCTTTAGCGTCAAACACATTTGTTGTTAAGGTTGGTGAAAAGCTTGATCGTGAGTTTCTCGAAGAGTTCTTACACTCTTATGATTTTGAGAAAACTGATTTCGTATACGAAGCCGGCCAGTTCGCTATTCGAGGTGGCATACTGGATGTCTACTCTTTTGCACACGAACTTCCCTATCGCATTGAACTTTTTGGCGAAGAGGTAGACAGCATTCGCAGTTTCGATCCAGGTTCTCAGCTTTCTGTAGAAACTTTAGAAAGGGTAAGTCTGATGCCCAACGTGCAAACGCGGCTGGTGCACGAAGAGCGGCAACCGTTTCTTGAATTCATTCCGAATACTACACGCATTTGGGTGAAAGATTTTCAACTCACACAAGATGTGCTCCGAAAATCCTTCGATAAAGCATCGCAGAGTTTTGATAAAATTATTCGCGAAAGCGGTTCTAAAGTTGTCCTCCAACCTGAACAACTATTTGAAACAGAAGTAGCCTTCAAGGAAAAAATACAATCTTTCTTGTTGCTGGAGTTTGGTTCGAGGTTTCATTTCCCAGCTTCAAAAACCTATGACTTTAGGTCCTCAGCCCAACCTTCTTTCAATAAAAATTTTGAACTTCTTACTTCAGATCTTTTTGATCAGCAACTTAAAGGATATTCCAATTTTATCGCTGCCGAACAACCCAGACAACTTGAGCGGCTGCAGGGAATTTTCGAAGAGATAAATCATCAGGTAAAATTTCAGCCACTGAGCTTCTCCTTACGGGAAGGTTTTGTGGATCACGTTTTAAAAATCACATGCTATACCGATCACCAGATTTTTGAACGCTTTCATCGCTATCGCGCCAAAGAAAAATTCTCCAAATCAAAAGCATTAACCTTTCGGGAATTACAAACCATGGTGCCGGGCGATTTTGTTACGCACATCGATTACGGCATCGGAAAATTTGCCGGATTGGAGAAGAAAGAAGTAAATGGCCGCCAACAAGAATCGATTCGTTTGGTATTTCGCGATGATGACTTGCTGTATGTGAGCATTCATGCCCTTCATAAGATTTCAAAATACTCCGGCAAAGACGGAACTCCACCTGCTATCAGTAAACTTGGTTCTGACGAGTGGGAAAATAAAAAGGCAAAAGTCAGAAAGAAGGTAAAAGACATTGCCAAGGAACTTATTGACCTTTACGCCAAACGCAAACAAGCACCTGGATTAGCTTTTGCCCCGGATGGGTTTCTACAAGCGGAGCTGGAGTCTTCTTTTATTTATGAAGACACGCCTGATCAGGCCAAAGCAACAGAAGATGTAAAGCGCGATATGCAGCTGCCGCATCCCATGGATCGCCTTGTGTGTGGCGATGTTGGTTTTGGAAAAACAGAAGTTGCCATTCGTGCCGCCTTCAAAGCTGCCTGCGAAGGCAAGCAGGTTGCTGTATTGGTGCCCACAACAATTCTTGCAATGCAGCACTATCGGACCTTCTCCGAACGTCTTGCGAATTTTCCGGTCAAGATTGATTATGTCTCTCGTTTCAAAACGGATAAAGAAATCAAACAAATTATTAAAGAGGCTGGGTTGGGCAACGTCAACATATTGATTGGTACACATCGGGTTGTAAGCAAAGATGTTGTCTTTAAAGATCTAGGATTATTGATAGTTGATGAAGAGCAAAAGTTTGGAGTAAAAGTAAAAGACCGTCTGAAGGAAATAAAGGTGAATGTGGATGTGCTTACGCTAACGGCCACTCCCATTCCTCGCACACTTCACTTTTCATTAATGGGTGCGCGCGATCTCAGTATTATCTCGACACCTCCACCAAATCGTCAACCGGTTACTACCGAGCTTCATACCTACAACGAAGAAATCATCCGCGATGCGGTGAGTCATGAGTTGAGAAGGGGAGGCCAAGTATTTTTTGTACACAACAAAGTAAGCGACATTGAAGCGATCGCCAATGTCATCTTCAAACTTGTGCCTGATTCTCGCATTGGTATTGCACACGGACAAATGGATGGCGACAAGCTTGAAAAAGCAATGATCAAATTCATTGATGGTGAATATGATGTGCTTGTCTCAACTAACATCATTGAATCAGGGCTTGATATTCCAAATGCCAACACCATCATCATTCACAATGCTCATATGTTTGGGTTGAGCGACTTGCATCAGATGCGCGGTCGTGTTGGGCGATCTAACAAAAAAGCATTCTGTTATTTACTCACTCCACCAAGTTCAGTCTTAAGTGCCGATTCACGAAAGCGTTTGTCGGCCCTTGAAGAATTTAGTGAATTAGGAGATGGCTTTAAAGTGGCCATGCGAGATCTTGATATTCGTGGAGCAGGAAATTTATTGGGCGCAGAGCAAAGCGGGTTTATTACAGACCTTGGATTTGATACGTATCACAAAATTCTTGATGAGGCTATTCAGGAGTTAAAAGAAACAGAATTCAGGGATTTATTTGCGGATGAACTTTCTGAAAAAGTAAAATTGATTGTTCAGGATTGTGTGATAGAAACCGATTTGGAACTGCTTATTCCCGAAACGTATGTAAGCAATACAAGTGAGCGACTACAACTCTACGCCAGTCTTGATAATATTAAAGACGAGGAAAGGTTAGAGAAGTTTGCTGAATCACTTAAAGATCGGTTTGGTGCGTTACCGAATGCGGTTGAACAGCTTGTCAATACCGTTCGGTTGCGTTGGTTGGGTGAAAATCTGGGATTTGAAAAAATTACATTGAAGAATGAGAAGCTGAGGGGCTACTTCATCTCTGGAAAAGACGAATACTATAAGTCGGATGTGTTTGGGCACATTTTGAGTTTTGTGCAAACCCATCCCAAGCAATGCCGGATGAAAGACACGAATGGAAAATTGATTCTAACGATTGAAAACATAGTGAATGTGGATAACGCAATCGATTTTCTTCACCGAATGAATCACAAAGCTAAATCCTCCAGCGAAACACTTTCCGCGTAAGGCATCAAGTCATCTATACTTTTAAAAGCATTGATCATCAACACTTTCTTATGTCCAGGGGAATAATACACCTCTATAAAAAAATGATCGGCATGATAGAGGTACGCTTTACAATCACCCAACTTACGCATGGTAATATAATTCGAAGCGGTGGTGACCATATCACATTTCCGTTCGAAAGTTGCATACTTAAAATCTTCCAGCGTAATCATGGTATAGTTTCTTTAATAAGTTCATGGAAGAGAAAACTATGCCTTTCTTAAAAAAAGCACTAAATAGTGTTTTTGATTCGTTTTTTAATCCCAATTTGTTTCAATGTTGGAGGGAAAATCCCAATTTGAATCGGCAATAACGTGGTCAGCTTATCGTTTAATTATGCAGTTGATCGGTACTTGCACTAAGGATTTATCAATAAAAACCTTAGCCCTTGGAAAACATTAGATTATCTATTTATATTAGCGGTTGCTTTGACTAAGACTATGAAACAAATGAAGCATTTGAAAGGACTATTTTTTCTGGTTGGCGGATCGCTAATCATTTCCTCTTGCTCACTTTTTGGAAACAAAGGCGGCAAGCCTACTAACACCAACCCTGGGCAGATGAGTACGGCAACAGGGTTAGCCTATAACGAAGAAGACGGTGGTGGTTTTCAGGTAAGTCCCTTTGAAGGACAACCTGATGCACCAAATACAGTTTTCATAGAAGGCGGAAGAGCCATCATGGGCTCGTTTGAAGAAGATGTGATGTCATCCCGCGACAATATTGAGAGAACGGTCTCTGTAGCGTCCTTTTATATGGATGAAACCGAAATCGCCAACATTCACTGGTTGGAATATATGCACTATTTGGCCAAAGATTCCTCTCAGGAAGTTTACGCTAAAGCATTGCCTGACACAAATGTGTGGAAAGGAAAACTTGCTTTTAACGATCCTTATGTAGACCACTATTTGAGATATCCGGGTTTCCGTTATTTCCCAGTAGTCGGGGTGAGCTGGAAGCAAGCAAATGACTATGCCGTATGGAGAACCCGCGCTGTTAACGTTAAACTTGCTCAAAATGCAGGTGAGGAGTATGCTGAAACAGATGGTCGAATACCTCTTGAATCTGGTATTGTTGTACCTGCCTATCGCTTAGCAACTGAGGCCGAGTGGGAGTATGCTGCTCAGGCAATGTTGGGAACCCAGTGGCTGGAAGAAATGCAAACACATCAACGTATTTATCCTTGGGATGGACACGCTCTTCGCAATCCTTTTGGAAATCAAATGGGATTTTTCCTGGCAAATTTTAAACGCGGACGTGGTGACTATGCGGGTATTGCCGGAAGGTTGAATGATGGTGCTTTGATTACATCCTATATATACGAGTTCCCTCCTAACGATTATGGTTTATATAATATGGCCGGTAATGTCAGTGAATGGGTAATGGATGTTTATCGTCCTCTTTCATACCAAGACTTTGATGATTTGAACCCTATCCGCAGAGATGGATTTTTGGATGAAGCTGCTGGTGCTTCAAACAAATACAATAACATCGAAAAAGACGCTACAGGATTTACTTCTTTGATTACAGATAAGGCTCGTGTTTACAAAGGGGGTAGCTGGAAAGATGTGGCATACTGGATGTCACCGGGAACGAGAAGGTTTCTTGATGAGGATTCAGCAACTGCCACAATCGGCTTCCGTTGTGCTATGATACGTGCAGGATCGAATTACTAATTCATTCTTAATAAATATTCAAAAGCCTTCTGCAAAACAGAAGGCTTTTTTATTGCGCCTCGGCTATACAGGCAATGCTTAACTCTGCGCAATTATTTTTCAACAAATGCTGTCCGCAAGCTTCCAGTGTCGCTCCTGTAGTAATAACATCGTCTACCAATAAAATCCTTTTGTTTAGGATTTTTTCCGCGATGTCAACATCAAAAACATCCTTAACATTTTCCCATCTATCCAGTTTTGATTTACGTGTTTGGGTTGCGGTGCTTCTTTTACGAATTGAAATGCTCTCGTCCCAAGGCACTAATAAAGAAAGACTCAACCCTTCAGCAAATTTTGCACTCTGATTATAGCCACGTTTACGTTTTCGGGAATTGTGCAGTGGCACCGGAACAATCAGATCAAATTCTTTTTCCAATCCTTGATCGCGCAACTCTTTTCCAAAGAGCATCCCCATCCTCACACCAACTTCAGGATGGTTGTTATATTTTAATTGATGAAGCAGATGTTGAACAATTCCGCTTTTTCTGAATTTCAAGAATGCCCATGCGTGTTTCACTGTTAGACGTCCGAATAATCGATCCTGAATGGGGTTGGTTTGTTGAAGGTGGTAATTTGTTCTTGGTAGCTCTGCCAAACAATAGGTACAGAGCATCTCCTCTCCCTTTACCAATGCTTCCGAGCATCCTAAGCAACTATTTGGAAAAAATAGCGATATAAAATCTGAAACCGCGCTCACAATTTTGTGTTTAGTCTTAATTCAATCCAGAAATGGACTGGCCATGCCGCTTTTTCCACTATTAACATTTAACTTTTTACTATTAACGAAACGCAAGTTTGTTTTGCGATTGAATGAACTCATCTTTGCAACACAAACCATTAATCCTCATGAGCCTTGTAAAGCAATTTAATGATTACCGCAGCAAAATGAATGAAAAGATTTTGGCGGGGGATAGTTTAATCATCAAGCGTATTTTCAATCTCGATACCAATGCTTACGCTGAAGGCGCGTTGGATGTGAAAAGCAAAGAGCTGATCGGGCTTACTTGCTCGCTGGTTTTGCGCTGTGATGACTGTGTTAAATATCACTTGGGAAAATGTAGAGAGGTTGGTTTTACAACTGCTGAAGTGCAAGAAGCAATGGGAGTAGCAACATTGGTGGGGGGAACAATCGTAATACCTCACTTGCGCAGAGCCTACGAATTTTGGGAAGAACTAAACGCGTGATATGTTTAAACGTGATTTAGACCTCGACCGCAAATGGCATCAGCTGCTTGTCTTCGTTGAAAAAACAATTGGCAAAAAGCCAAAAGACCTGAATGGCCTCCTTTTCATTATTGGAATTCAGGAACTTGGACAAGGAGCAAAAAGGTTCTCCAAGGAAGAAAAACAAGACCTCCTGCACATCGCTATATGCAAAGTGTTAAGCCTCTCTGGCTATTACACATTGGAAGGATTAGACAAAGAGGGTTGGCCCCACTGGAAAGTGGTTAAGAAACTTCCCCACTTTGACCTTTTGGAGCAGGAAAAGCTTTTGAAAATGCATGTCTTGGAATATTTCGAAAAAGAATACGATTGGTTTTACAATCCTGATTCTGTAGCATAAGTTCATCTCAATCATGCCCGCTTCTGTTTAATCAAACGGGTCAAATCGTTATTTGAGACAGATACCCTTTGAATTCGCTGGGTTCTTGGCTTATCTTAGTAGATTATAAAAACTAAGCGTGGTGGATAAACGTTCTCACTAAAAAAACGACAGCGCAGTGAAGGGAGAGATTAAACCAATTCATGAAAAGCTTACTTCTTTTAGGCGAAAGTATTATTTGAATATTTTCATAAGAGGAGGGTTGCTTACCTTATCTCTTACCCTTTTTTATTTTCTAATCGCCTCTGTTATTGAGTACAACTTGTGGCTGAGTTCATGGGCGCGTTTCACTATTTTCTTTTTATTCTTCGGGCTTGTCGCCTATTGCATCTATCACTTTCTAAAAAAACCAATTGCCTGGTGGCTGTATCGAAAAGGGCTTGATCAAAATGAAAGCGCCCGCCTAATTGGTTCCTATTTTCCAACAGTTGGTGATCGGTTGCTAAACCTGCTTCAGCTTTCCTCTTCATCATCCGGTTCCGCACTTTTGGAAGCTGGTGTAAAACAGAAATCAAAACTGTTCGATAATATTTCTTTTGATCAAGCCATTGACCTGAACGAAAACAGGCAATACTTAAAATATCTTCTTATTCCAGTAGGCATCATCCTGATTATACTTTTAATCAATACCCGGATTCTTACACAAAGCAGTCAACGGATTGTAAACTTTACACAGGAGTTTTCACCAGAAGCCCCTTTCAAATTTCTGATTCAGAACAAAAATCTGTACGCCTTCTTTAATGAAGACTTCACATTGCAGTTAAAATTGGATGGAGAAGCAATAGCCGAATCGGCATACATTGTTTCAGGAAACCAGCGATTGAAAATGGAAACGATCAAGCCCGGTGAATTCACTTATACGTTTGAAAAAATTCAAAATGGTCTTGCCTTTCAGATTGAAGCATCCGGTTTTTTTTCTGATGCTTACACAATCATATTAGCGAATCGCCCCGAGATAACCGAGTTAAAAGTAAGTCTTGAATATCCTCGATACCTTGGAAGAAGAAATGAAGAATTAAAAAATGCTGGCAATCTCGAAGTGCCAGAAGGAACAAAAATCACCTGGAAGATAGGAACGGCCAACACCACAAAAGTATTTATTAGCTTCTCCTCTCAGGAGTCTCCTAATCCAATGCAAATTATTGATGACCAATTGTTTACATTCGGAAAGGGCTTTAACAACCCCGACCAGTATGCAATTGACTTAGAAAATGAGCAAAGCAAAAACAAAGAAAAGATAGCCTATTCAATTGCCGTTGCTAAAGATGCTTATCCTGAAATATCGGTTGAGTATTTAAAAGATTCCGTGCTATATAAAAGCATTGTATTGGGTGGCGCAATTGGTGACGACTATGGTGTAACACAACTCGATCTTAGTTTTCAGGTGATTGGAAAAAATACCGAATCGGAGAGGAAACTGATTCATATCCCGATTAGTAAAAACCAACTTCAACAAAGTTTCTTCTATAACTGGAGGCTTGATTCACTTAAGCTATTGCCCGGAGAGCGACTTGATTACTTTTTGCAAGTGTGGGATAATGATGGAGTGAATGGACGCAAAGTAACAAAGTCAGCTAGCTATGTTTTCTCGTTGCCGGGTGAAGAAGAATTAAAAACGGAGATTGTTAAATCTGAATCTGCTACCGAGGGAAAGTTTGACCGGAGTTTGAAAAAAGCAAAAGATCTGAAGGAGGCCATTGAAGACGCTCAACAAAAATTGAAAGGCAAACAAGACCTGGACTGGCAAGACAAAAAAATGCTGGAAGAGCTAATCGAACAGAAGCAAAATCTTGATCAAATGATTAGTGAACTACAGAAGCAAAACGAATTACTGGAAGAAAAGAAGAATACATTTTCTGAGCAAAGCGAAAAGATCAAAGAAAAGTCGGAGCAGATAAAAAAGTTAATGGAAGAGCTGCTCGACCCCGAAACCAAAAAATTGTTTGAAGAACTGCAGAAATTATTAAAAGAAAATTCAGACATGCAGCAAGTCCAGAAGTTGATGAATAAAATGGATCGAAAGGAAATCAATCTTGAAAAAGAACTTGAGCGTACACTAGAATTATTTAAACAACTCAAATACGATTATAAACTAGAGCAGGCGATCGGTGAAATAAAAGAACAGGTAGAAAAGCAAGAAGCATTGCTGGAAAAAACCGAGGAGCTTTCAGGAGAGAAAAAACCGGATCAAAAAACCGATCAAAAGGAAAGTGACAAGCAGGAGAAGGATGAGAAGCAAGATCAAAAAAATCCATCTGATAAAAATACTGGCGACAAAAGTGAAAGCCCAGAGAATGAAAAACTAGCTGGTGAGCAAGAGGATTTAAAGCAAGACCTCCAAAAATTTGAAGAGTCTCTGGAAGAACTTCAAAAAATGGGTGATGAGCTAGATAAAGAAACGGATGCACCATCCAAAGAAGACTTAAATCAATTGAAGGAAACCGAGGAACAAAGCAAAGAATCGCTTAAACAGAACAAACCTAAAAAAGCCAGCGAATCTCAAAAGAAAGCCGTGAACCAGATGAAACAAATGCAGCAGCAGATGGAGGGTATGCAAAGTTCAATGGAGATGGAAATGGACGAGCAAAATCTGGAGGCACTACGTCAAATCATCCACGGATTAATCAAACTCTCTTTCGATGAAGAAGGTCTTATGAAGGAGTTTGCTCAAATTCAACAGACCGATCCGAAATATGTTTCCCTTTCACAAAATCAACTGAAGCTAAAAGATGATGCTAAAGTATTGGAAGACAGCCTATTATCACTTGCCAAGAAGGATCCGTTCCTTGGATCAGTGATCACCAAAGAAGTGGGCGAACTTAACGACCACATGGATAAGGCAGTGGAGCATACCAAGGAAAGACGCAAGGGAAATGCTTCATCGGAAATGCAGTTGTCAATGACCAGCATGAACAATCTTGCTCTGATGCTCAACGATCATTTTGATGCGATGATGGATATGATGGCAAATGCCAAACCATCCATGAAGAAAGGAAAGAAGAAAGGGAAACAACAAAGTCTTGGCGAGATGCAACAACAGTTGAATCAAAAAATAGAAGATCTCAAAAAAGGTGGCAAGGGCGGAAGACAACTATCAGAGGAAGTGGCTGAGATGGCCGCAGAGCAAGAGCGTATACGAAGGGCTCTTCAGGAAATGCAGGAAAGATTAAAGCAAGAAGGAGGAAAGATTCCAGGAAATGATTTACCTGGAAAAATGGAACAAACGGAAATGGATTTAGTTAACAAACAGATTACGGAGCAAACCATAAGAAGGCAGAAGGAAATCCTAACCCGGCTTTTGGAAACGGAAAAATCCATGCGCGAACAAAATCAAGACCAGGAGCGTAAAGGAGAGACAGCTAAAGATTACAACAAGGAAATCCCACGGGCTTTTGAAGAATATTTAAGATTAAAGGAAAAAGAAGTAGAATTGCTGAAAACAGTACCGCCAAAGCTTTATCCCTATTATAAGAAAGAGGTTAACGAATATTTTAAGCGTGTTGGAAAAGAAGACTAAAAATGTTGATTAATAAGCCAATGAAGAATATCCGAATTGAAATTCCATCTCTTTCTGAAAACATTAGAATGATTGAAAGCTTCATAGACAATTGCAAAGAAAAATTCCATCTCAATGAAGACATCTACGGTAACATCATGATTGCTGTGACCGAAGCGGTTAACAATGCTATTCGACACGGCAATAAGAATGACTCAACAAAAAATGTGTCTCTTGCCCTTACACTGGAAGAAAACCTTATAAGGTTTAAAGTAGAAGATGAGGGAAAGGGTTTTGACTATAATAGCCTTCCTGATCCAACTGCACCGGAAAACATTGAAAAGCCAGGTGGTCGTGGCATATTCCTCATGAAACACCTTTCGGACGAGGTTGATTTTAAAGAGGGGGGTAGAGTGGTAGAACTTTGCTTTTATATCAATTCATAATGCCCTCCATTAACTTCTTATCGGAAGGAATCGATTTCAAGCCAAAAAATCAGAACAAGCTCAAAACCTGGATCAAAGGTGTATTACAATCAGAGGGAAGAGAACTGTCCTATCTGGTTTACATCTTCTGCACAGATTCCTATCTGTTATCCATTAATCAAGAGTATCTCAAGCACAAAACCCTCACTGACATCATAACCTTCGATTATTCTGAATCAAACCAGATAGATGGTGAAATCTATATCAGTATAGAGCGGGTGAGAGAAAATGCAATCAAATTTGAAAAGACCTTTGAAGAAGAACTCCATCGAGTAATGATTCACGGTGTTCTGCACATCTTAGGACTTAAGGACAAAAGCCCCGCTCAGAAATCAACCATGCGCAAAAAAGAGGAAGCTTGCCTATCTTTGTGGAAGTAAGTTCCACGTGAAACAATTCCTTTACTTAAATATCCGGTAGAGAAATTGTTGTTCCACGTGAAACACTAAAAATATATGTTTCAAGAGTACGATGTAATTGTGGTTGGTGCCGGTCATGCCGGATGTGAGGCTGCGGCCGCAGCGGCTAATATGGGGTCCAAAGTTCTTTTAGTGACAATGAACATGGGAACAATCGCTCAAATGTCTTGCAATCCCGCCATGGGTGGCGTGGCAAAAGGACAAATTGTGAGAGAGATTGATGCCCTTGGTGGATATTCTGGAATCATTTCAGATAAGTCGATGATCCAGTTTAGAATTCTGAATAGATCAAAAGGCCCCGCTATGTGGAGTCCTCGAACTCAAAATGATAGAGGTCTTTTCTCAGAAGAGTGGAGATTGGCCTTGGAAAGAACACCAAATGTTGATTTCTGGCAGGAGATGGTTTCCGGGTTAATTATTAAAGACAAAAGGGTAGTGGGAGTTAGAACAGCTCTTGGCATTGAGATTCTTGGAAAATCTGTTGTGCTGACCAATGGCACTTTCTTGAATGGTAAAATTCATATAGGCGAGAAGAATTTTGGTGGTGGAAGGGCTGCTGAGAAATCAGCCACCGGAATAACAGAACATTTAATTGAACTAGGATTTGAGTCGGGGCGAATGAAAACTGGTACCCCACCGCGGGTTGATGGCCGTTCACTCGATTACTCGAAAATGGAAGAACAGCTAGGGGATGAAAATCCTGGCACCTTTTCGTTCACCGATACAGAACCACTGAAAAAACAACTTAGCTGCTGGATCACTTATACCAACGAAACGGTACATCATGAACTTGAAAAGGGGTTTGATAAATCTCCTATGTTTCAAGGAAGGATAAAGGGCCTTGGTCCTAGATACTGCCCATCTATTGAAGATAAGATCAATCGGTTCGCAGAAAGAGATCGTCATCAAATCTTCGTTGAACCGGAAGGCTGGAATACCGTGGAGATTTATGTGAATGGATTTTCCACCTCTCTTCCTGAGGACATTCAATATAAGGCCCTCACAAAAATTCCTGGATTTGAAAAGGCAAAAATGTTCAGACCTGGTTATGCAATTGAGTATGACTACTTTCCTCCAACTCAACTAAAAATGACTTTGGAGACACAACTAATTGATAATCTGTACTTTGCTGGTCAAATTAATGGTACAACTGGATACGAAGAGGCCGCCTGTCAAGGCTTAATGGCAGGAATAAACGCTCACTTAAAAGTAAAGGAACAGGAGCCGTTGGTACTGAAAAGATCAGAAGCATATATAGGAGTACTTATAGATGACCTTGTGAACAAAGGCACTCAGGAACCATACAGAATGTTTACCTCCAGGGCAGAGTACAGAATTCTTTTAAGACAAGACAATGCAGACATACGACTGACTGAAACTGGTTACAAAATTGGATTAGCCAAAGAGGATCGGTTAGAAAAAGTGCTAACGAAGAAAAACAATCTTTCTAAGCTGATTGATGAGCTAAAGACTTTAAAAGTCAATCCTGAACAAATAAATACCGAGCTAGGCGAGATCAATACATCCGCAATACGAGAAAGAGTATCGGCAGCTTCCCTATTGAAACGACCACAAATAGGAATACGTGAGTTGAGAAAACTCCATAATGACATTGATCGTGATCTTTCAAAATATAACAACGAAGTTCTTGAACAAGCTGATATTCTAATCAAGTATGAAAGCTATATCGACCGGGAACAAAAACTAGCTCAAAAAATTGAGAGCCTGGAGAACTATAAAATATGGGAAGACTTTGATTACGATCGTGTGAAGGCGCTATCATCAGAAGCGCGCGAAAAATTAAAAAGAATTCGGCCTGAAACCATCGGCCAGGTTTCACGCATAAGTGGTGTGTCTCCAGCTGATGTCTCTGTACTTACTGTCTACCTAGGAAAATAAACTTCATGGCGCTGGAATCTGTCAACACCTGTCCCATATGTAACGGGACCTCTTTCGAACCATTTGAACAATGTACCGATTTCACTACATCGCAAGAAGAATTTTCAATTGTTAAGTGTAAGTCCTGCCAATTATTAATCACGAGCCCAAGACCGGATGCTAATTCCATCGGAAAATATTATCAATCGGATAGTTACATCTCACATACAAATAGCTCGAAAAAACTAATTGACAAATTATACAAAATCGTACGCTCCTTTACATTACGGTGGAAACTTAATCTGGTTGGCACTCACAAACCAACAGGAAAAATTCTCGATTACGGCTGTGGTACTGGAGAATTCCTGGCCACTTGCAAAAAAGCGAATTGGGATTGTTGTGGAGTAGAGCCATCTTCTACGGCAAGAGGACAAGCAACGCAATTAACTAACCTCCCCATTACTCAATCGCTACAGGAAATTGGCCAACAAAAGTTTGACGTCATTACGTTATGGCACGTACTGGAACACGTTGAAAACTTGACAGAAAAACTTTCTGAATTAAAAAGCTTTCTGAAAGAAGATGGCATTATTTTTATAGCGGTACCTAATCATGAAAGTTTGGATGCCAAAATCTATAAATCACATTGGGCGGGTTATGATGTTCCTCGACATCTATGGCACTTCTCGCAAGAAAACATCAAAAAGTTATTGGAGTCGCATCAGCTTAAATTGATGAAGAACATACCAATGATTCAAGATTCATTTTATGTATCACTACTCAGTGAAAAATACCTTCATCCAAAAAGTAATATATTACTAAATCTCGGAAGAGGATTTATAACAGGACTTCGATCAAATCTAGCCGCTAGAAGAAATCAAAGTTATTCAAGCGTTGTTTATATTGCCCGGCCATGAAGAAAATAGCCTGCCTATTTCTAATTCTCTCTACAAGTATAATTCTTTGGAAGTGCGCTAGCCAGACGACTCCAACAGGTGGACCAAAAGACATAAAACCACCAACGCTCAAAAATTCCACTCCATCAGACAACCAAACTAACTTTAGGGGAAGGGCAATAGAATTAACTTTTGACGAACTGCTTCAGTTGAACAATCCAAAGGAAGAAATTATCATTACGCCCACGCCAGGAAAAGAAGTCAATTATACCCTAAAACAAAATAGAGTTTTGATTGAACCAAAGGCTGGGTGGCTGGATAGCACCACCTATAGCATTACTTTTAGAGAAGGCATTAAAGATTTGAACGAAGGTAACTCAGTGGAAAATTTACATTTAGCATTCAGCACCGGGCCCACGATAGACTCATTGCAAATCTCAGGTAAAATCTTGGAATCTCTCAAAGATAAAATACCAGAAAATATCACTGTAGCGCTCTACCAAGAAGACACATTTGATATCTTTAAACACAGCCCGTCATTCTTTGCAAAAACAAAAGCGGATGGAAGTTTCAAGATTGAAAATCTCAAAGAAGGAAAATATTTTATATACGCTTTTGACGATAAGAACAAAAATTTAAGGGTTGAAAGTAAAAATGAAAAGTATGGCTTCTTACCGGAATCAATACAACCTATTTATTCTACAACAAAAAAGAACTCTGACACATTAAGTATAGCTGTTTATCAGATAGACTCAAGGCCTTTAAAAATAAGCAGCATCAGAAACACAGGTACAATCACACAAATAAGGCTAAACAAAGAAATTATTACTTACAAAATTATTAATCCGCAAAAAGCTAAAATCAATCATTCCTTTGGGCCAAATCAATCAGAGATATTGATCTACAATGAACTAGAAATCAACGACAGTATCCCTTTGACTATTCAAGGTTCTGATAGCCTTGACCTTAAAATGGATAGTACATTTTTTATTAAAAGAACTGAGTCAAAACTCCCCAAAGAAAAATTCAGTCTTAACATTCTCTCAGCATCGATTAACCCCGAAACGCTGCAAGTAGAAGTGAAGGCAAAATTTTCGAAACCAATTGAACAAATAAATTTTGACAGCATCTATTTTACACCTGATCCGGTACCAGAAAGAGCCAAAAAGATTAAAACCTCAGATCGCAGTGCAGATCTTTTCAAAAAGGAAATCCTAAAGCCAGAAAAGTCACAACGAAGAAGAGACTCTCTAACTGAAAATGAAAGGAAGGATACCACCTCGGTAAAAAAAATTACTAAAGTTCAAGTATATCCTAAAGAAATTGAAATAGACTCAATCAAAAAGTTATTAACGGTTTCGACTAAAATCAGCAAAACACTTGTAACAGAGAAAGTCAAACAAATAAACCTTGCCTTAGAACAATCATTCATAGTTACCATAGAAAAAGATTCGTCAAAACGCGAGATTAAATCAATACCAATTGTCGACACAGAGACCACCGGCATGTTACATATAGAAGTAATCACAAAATTCCAGAACTATGAAATCTGGCTTCTATCTACAAACGGAGACTTAATCCAAAAAGTAAGAAATGTCAGAAAATACACATTCAGATTTCTGGCTGCTCAAGAGTATAAATTAATGTTCTACGCAGACTTGAATAACAATGGCTCTTGGGATAGCCACAATATCTACGAACGAAAAGCGCAAGAACCTAGCTTCTTTTACAAAACTCAAGATGGGAAATTCACATTCCCAATTCGGTCTGCTTGGGAGCTTGGACCTCTTACGTTAAAGTTCTGAACAACTTGTGGAATAATCATAATTCGTTGGTGACAACTAAGTAATAATAGTAGTTTAGCTGAGAAGCACAATTCATTTGTTTACAAACTTCCCGTTGACCACATTCTATAACAAACCGATTAATCAAGAAAGGAAGAAAGTATTCAAATGTGGAATTGTTGACTAACTTTAATATTGTAACCTGGCATTACAAAACAGCACTATTCTATACATAATAAAACGAACAAACGGATAACAGACGAATCGAACCAAGACTTATCCACAAATGAACATCCTTTATTACTCCTACAAAATTCTAAAACTTTATAGAAATACATTAACATGTGCACTGTTATCTGTGATGATGACTAATAGCACTGCTTGGTCGCAGGATCAGGCCGAAATTCAAATAGCAAATGAGTATTTTATAAAAGGTGAAAAAGATAAGGCTTTGGCCGCGTTTCAGTCCTTAGCCAAGAGGCAGGAAAACCTGCCTTTAATTCACAATAATTATTTGAATCTGCTTTTGGATCTAGGGCGTAATAAGGAGGCTGAAGATTATGTAGAGCGTCAAATCAAAAGGGATCCAAATAATCTTAACTATCGTCTTGATCTTGGTTTTGTTTTGATTCGTTCCGGTGATCTTCAAAAAGGAGATAAGCAATTAAAAAATCTAATCAAAGCGAACAGTGAGGACATTTATCGCATAAAATCCATGGCGGATTATCTGGCAGCGCACAACCTTGTTGAGTACGCAACGGCAGCATTAATTCAAGTCAGAGAGGTCCACAACAATCCCACTTTGTTTACTCTTGAGCTTGCAAACTTTTATCGCATCCAAGGAAAACGCGATGAAATGGTGGAAGAATACCTCAACTACGTCACGCAAGTGCCCACGAATATCACCTACATTAAAAATCTCTTGCAGGTTTTGTTAAGCAAGCCCGATGAATTGGAAAGTCTGGAAAAACACTTATACGAAAAGGTACAGAAGAATCCTGAGTCTGAAGTTTTTGCTGATCTGCTGATTTGGGTAAACCTTCAGCAAAAGAATTTTTATGGAGCGTATATTCAATCGCGCGCTTATGATAAGAGGTTTAAAAAAGAAAACTCCAAGACCCTGGAAATAGCGCAAGTTGCTTTGAGTAATCAGGACTATGAAAATGCAGACCGAAGCTTTTCCTATGTTATAAAAGAATTTTCGAATACAGATAATTATTTACCGGCACGACTTGGTTTGATACGCGCCAGGGAAGCCAAAGTCAAACGCAGTTTTCCGGTCAATAAAGACTCAGTCCATTATCTCATAAAGGAATACCAAAATTTTATTGCCGCCTATCCAGAAAATGTAAATGCACATGAGGCGCTGTTAAATGAAGCGTCCTTATATGCTTATTATCTGGATCAAAAGGATTCTGCAATACTGAAACTGAACGAACTCATCGTCAATCCAAAAGTGGCAATGAATTTGAAATCAAAATCAAAACTTGAACTGGGTGACATTTATTTGTTGGAAGAAGAACCTTGGGAATCAACATTGCTTTATTCGCAAGTAGAAAAGATGCAACGAGAAACCACAGTAGGGTATGATGCAAAGCTCCGCAACGCTAAACTAGCTTATTATAAAGGGGATTTTAAACTGGCCCAAGAACACCTCGATATTTTAAAGCAGGCTACTACACGTGAGATTGCCAATGATGCCATGGATTTGAGCATGCGAATCAAAGAAAATACAATGACAGACACAACAGGAGCCGCGCTGAAGGAATATGCGTCAATTGAATTATTGTTGTATCAAAACAAAACAGATGAGGCATTGAAAAGAATGGAGCTGCTCAGAAATGGAAATGTAGGTGGACAAACCATATCAGTAACAGAAATTTTGGACGATGTGTATTGGCTGGAAGCAAACCTGCGCCTGAAGCAAGGAGAGTTTACCGAGTCGGTTCAGTTGCTTCAAAAAATTTTAAACAAATATGCCGAAGACATTTTATCAGATGATGCCTATTTCTTGCAAGGTGAAATTTATGAAAGGCATCTCAAGAATAAAGACAAAGCAATGGAAATTTACCGCGAGTTTCTTAACAAATATCCAGGAAGTGTTTACGCAGCTGAGGCGCGAAAGAGATATAGAAACATGCGAGGCGATTTCGCGGATCAAAAAACGATTGCCAACTAAATCAAGGCTATAACTTCATCTCCCGTCTTGATTTCACCACCCGAAACTATTTTTGTCGTTATTCCACCGTGCCCACGCATGGCATTGTAACCACCTGAGCCCAAAGCTTCCTCCATTCTTGAGCACGGATGACACTCTCCGGTGTATTCTAAAATAACATCACCAATTCGAATTTTCTTTCCTTTGAGTGAGAGCAGATTTATTCCTTCCACCAAAATGTTTCTACGTGTAAGTGTAAAGTCAAGATGATCTTTGCCAAGAAAGGAAGCCACCGCATCAATGTGCTCTTTTTGAATTAGTGTTACCTGTCGATTGCCGCCTTTGCTTCGATCTCCCTCCAACCCCTTCTTTTCAATGGCTTTTATGACATCAACAATTTGCACGGGCTCCATTCGCTGAGGTCGTATTGAAATAGCCACGACTTTTCCGGGCTTCGAGTACACCAACATCAGCTGTTGAATTTCCATTTCGCAGTCTATTATTTTACGAAGATAAAAAGATCATTAACTTTCCTATTAAACAAAGACCAATGAACAAATTTCTAATTTTTTTGCTGCTCATTTCCGCCCCTGTGTTTTCACAAACCAAAGCGTTGGTGGGCGGAACATTGATTGATGGCTTTGGCGGAAAACCATTACTAAACTCCGTCATCATCATAGAGGGGGAACGTATCAAGGCAATAGGTATGGTTGGTCAACTCGAAATCCCTAAAGGCGCGGAAGTGGTTTCAACAGAAGGCATGAGTGTAATGCCAGGTCTTTGGGATATGCATGTTCATTTAATGATCAATGGTCATAGTGATTATACACATTGGGATAAGACATATTTAAAGCTTGCAGGAAATGTAATCATGCCCTCATCAGCTCATCAGCTTTTGATGGCCGGAGTAACAAGTGCCCGTGATCTGGGTGGACCTCTAGAGCCAAGTTTATCCGTACGCGATAGAATCAACAAAGGCGAAATTCCAGGACCGACCATGTATATGTCGGGACCATTTATACAACATGAGCCTTATCCCGGCACATCAGATTTCAGATGGGGAATAAAAGGTGAAGTGGAAGCTAGGGCGAAAGTAAAACAGCTGGCCAAAGCAGGTGTAAACTGCATCAAGTTGATCGATCAGGATCAGATGACAGAAGCTGAATACTTGGCGGTAGTAGACGAAGCACATAAAAATAATTTGAAAGTTGTAGCTCACTCTCATCGACCGGATGAAATTCGAAGGGGTATGAAAGCAGGGGTAGATAACTTTGAACATACCGGTTTGGCGGCAGCCCCTGAATATCCTGAAGACATTATGGCGATGATAAAAGAGCGCACCGCCAAAATGAGTTTAGGTCCATTGTTTTGGACGCCCACTGTGGAAGGATTGTTTAACTATGAATACATGCGCGATAATCCAGAAGCATTGGATAATACATCCTGGCATTTGGGTCTTCCTGATTCCATTATTGCCGACATAAAACAATCCATCCGGTACCCAGGCCGACTTAGTTATTTTGGATTGAACCCTATACGCAAGCCTACTTTAGAAAAGAAAATCAAGCAGTTAAAAGACGCGGGTGTGGTGCTATTGATCGGAACAGATAGCGGTATACCCATGAAGTTTCATAGTCAAAGTACCTGGAATGAGTTAGACGTGTGGGTAAATAAGTTTGGTATCGACCCAATGTACACGATACGCGCAGCTACCTATTGGCCTTCAGTTATGATGGGTGTTGATAAGGATTTTGGTACGGTGAGTGAAGGTAAATATGCCGATATTATTGCCGTGAAGGGAGATGTACTTAGGCATATTGATTTGTTGCAAGATGTTAAGTTGGTGGTGAAAAAGGGGAAGCGGTATAAATAGATATCGTTTAAAATATGTGAACAATCTAGAAAAACTAAATCTGGCCAAACATAAGTAGCTTGAAAGTCTGGCGCTAAAAAAAGACAATGAAGATCAGGTAGGCACGCTGATGATCTTCTTTTTTCTCGGAAACGACTAGTAAAAATTAAAGATGAAGGCCAGGGCTTTGATGATGCAGACAAGAAGGTCATCTTCAAAAAATTTCAACGACTAAGCGCCAGGCATATTGGACCAGAAAGCTCTACAGTGCTCGGGCCCTACCTCATTAAAATACAAGTGGATTCATTGCATGGTAAAATATCACTTGAAAGTAGTGAGAAGAATCAACCTTTACCGTTTCGTTCACCGATGTTTTAATGAACAAAGGGCCTAGCACAAGGTTGATAAAACTTTCCGCATTTCTGGATTCTCCATTTGCTACCGAAATGTTCTTGCCCTAAATTGGAAGGTTTAAATCAGGAATTCTAATAATGACAAAGGCTATTAAACCACTTGTACAGCAAACCGATGTGGTGCTGATGGGGGCGGGAATTATGAGTGCAACCTTGGGGATGATTCTCAAAGAGCTTAAGCCGGATATCACCATTCAGATATTTGAACGCTTAGATGAGGCGGGTACTGAAAGTTCTGATGCCTGGCACAATGCTGGCACAGGTCATGCCGCCTTTTGCGAATTGAATTATACACCACAAAAGCCCGATGGTTCAATAGATATTTCAAAGGCTATCAAAATTGCTGAGGCATTTGAGATATCAAAAGAATTTTGGGCCTATCTGGTAGACAAAAAATATTTTCCAAACCCATCTGATTTCGTTTCGCCTATCCCTCACATAAGTTTTGTTTGGGGAGAAGCCAATGTTAAATTTTTACGCCTGCGATACAACGCACTTCAGAGTAATCCTCTCTTCAAAGACATGATCTACACGGAGGATCGAGATCAGATTTCTCAATGGGCACCCATTGTCATGCAAGGCCGTGATGTAAGTCAGCCAGTAGCGGCAACCCGAATGGAAGTTGGCACGGATGTAAATTTCGGAACCCTTACCCGCGGCATGTTCAAGAAGTTAGAAAAGATGCCTGGTGTTACCATTCACTACAACATGGAAGCACTTGATCTTGATCCAGATGGCAAGGGAGGTTGGGATGTATTTGTAAGAAGTCTTCTGAGCGAACAGAAGCTGAAAGCAAACACAAAATTTGTTTTCATTGGAGCTGGTGGCGCAACGTTGCATTTATTAAAAAGAGCCGAGATTAAGGAACGTGATGGATATGGTGGTTTTCCTGTAAGCGGACTGTGGTTACGATGTCTCAACAGGGAGTTAATTGAAAAGCATAGTGCAAAAGTGTATGGCAAAGCAAGCGTTGGTTCGCCTCCTATGTCGGTACCTCACGTTGATACCCGAATTATCGATGGAAAAAAAGAACTTTTGTTTGGCCCCTTTGCGGGATTCTCCACAAAGTTTTTGAAGAATGGTTCCTTGCTAGATCTACCCAAGTCAATTGGGTTTGATAATGCGATCCCTATGATTTTTGCGGGCATGAAGAACATGCCCCTGACAAAATATCTGATCGATCAAGTCCGTCAAACACCAGAACAGAGGCTTGCTGCATTAAGGGAATATGTTCCCGAAGCAAAGCTTGGAGATTGGCAATTGATGGAGGCGGGACAGCGTGTGCAGGTGATTAAAAAAGATAAAGAGCAAGGAGGTGTGTTGGAGTTTGGCACAGAAGTAGTGGTTTCAACAGATGGAACTGTGGCCGCACTATTAGGCGCATCACCGGGTGCGTCAACGGCTGCAGCGGTGATGTTAGGCATACTTCCAAAATGTTTTAAAGTGCATGGCAAGTCAGTTCAATGGCAAAGTAAATTGAAAGAAATGATTCCTTCTTTCGGTCACGCCCTATCTCAGAACGAAAAGCAAATGCAGGAAACACGCGAGCGCACAGAAAAAATTCTTGGACTTAAAGGTTGATATTGACCAACAACAAAAGATTATTAGTTGGAAACTATTTATCATATTACAAAATCAAGCTGGTGGAATAAATTTTCTTCAACGGATCCGTATGAGTCGGAAACATTAAATGAGGAAGGATTTATCCATTGTTCAACACGTGAACAAGTAAGTGGAGTGTTGGAAAGGTACTATGCCAATCAAAGAGGATTATTGCTCTTACATATCAAGCCCTCATTGCTCAAGGCTGAGTTAAAATATGAAGAGGCCACTTTTGGCCAATCTTTTCCCCATGTATATGGAAAGATAAACCGGGATGCAATTGTTAAAGTAGAGGAGATAGTAAATCATAACGATGAATAGTATGTTCAAACGAATTACAATCTTTTTATTTGGTGCCCTGTTTTTCTTGATAGCCATCATTCTCGTCAACACATTTACATTCTCCTCCATGCAGGGAAATGAGGAGGTACTACCGCCACCCGAAATAAGGCCAGAATCTCTGCAGCACTTTCAACAAGCGATAAAGTTTAAAACAATTTCGTTTGGAGATCCTACTCTGTTTGATTCAACACAGTTCATTGGCTTCAGAAGATTTTTGGAAAGAACCTATCCCAATTTTCACAATAAGCTTACTCGGGAGATTATTGCAGACTACTCGTTGCTCTATAAATGGGAAGGAAAAAATTCTTCCCTGAATCCCTTTATATTAATGGCTCATCAGGATGTGGTACCTATCGAGGTAGCAACACGGTCAATGTGGACAGTGGATCCTTTTGCGGGCGAGATTAAAGAAGAATTTATTTGGGGCCGGGGTACAACTGATGACAAGATCAATCTCATTTCAATTTTTGAGGTAACGGAAAAACTTCTTCAGCAAAATTATCAACCTGAACGAACCATCTACTTTGCTTTTGGACATGATGAAGAAGTTGGTGGAACAGGAGCAAAAGCAATAGCTGAACTTATGAAATCGCGCAACATAATAGCCGATTTAGTATTGGACGAGGGAGGAATTATAACCAATGAGAAGGTTCCCAACATGAGTCAGCCGGTTGCGCTTTTGGGCACATCCGAAAAAGGATATTTGTCATTAGATCTAACTGTAGAAAAAAGTGGAGGCCATTCCTCACAGCCAGCTAAGGAAACAGCGATTGATATTTTAGCAGCAGCCTTATTAAAAATCAGAGAGAATCCTTTTGCGGCAAATATTTCAGAATCAACACAAGGGTTTTTGAATTATATAGGACCGGAGATGCCCTTTATTCAAAAATTGATTTTTGCTAATCAGTGGCTATTTGAAGGATTGATTATTAGCATTTATGAAAAGAGCCCCACCGGAAATGCAGTGATGCGAACAACCGCTGTGCCCACTATTATTGAATCCGGAATTAAAGATAATGTAGTTCCAACGCTAGCCACCGCCACAGTTAACTTCCGATTGCTTCCAGGAGACGAAATCAAAGAAGTGATCGAGCTGGTGAGACAAAAAATAGATGATGAACGTGTAAAAATTTCTACCGCTAACTCTTTTTTGGCGGAGGCATCTTCTGTGACATCTGTTAACAGTTTAGCCTTTGAAAAAGTGAATGAAGCCGTTTTGAAAACATCACCCAACACAATAGTTGCTCCCTTACTTCTTATTGGCGGAACAGATTCTCGCCACTTTGGTGAAATCTCAACAGGAATCATTAAGTTCAGTCCTATGATTGACCCAATAGGTTTTCATGGAATTGATGAGCGAGTCAGCTTGGAAAGCTATCAAACAGCACTTTGGTTTTATGAACAATTGCTTAAGGATTTGAAATAACCCCGCACACCCGGTAATTTTATTTCCTTATTGGAATTCGACAATAGTTCCACTCACCGGTTTGGTCGATCGCGGCTATCAAGGCAAGGTAGTTGTGCCAATACAAAAACGATTAGTGCAATTATTATAGCAAGGCCTTATTTTGCTATCGGAAAGCATAACCCCTTTGTATTCCAACGAATTGACAATAATTGGGGTCTAAAATGAAATTTGTTATCTTGTGAAGACGTTTCTAAATATGATTTGCAGGAGATCTTAATTTCAACACATATGAAACAAGTCACGCTTTTAGTATCCTCGATAATTTTGGGA
Organism: Bacteroidia bacterium; assembly: GCA_031414855.1. Lineage (GTDB taxonomy): Bacteria > Bacteroidota > Bacteroidia > Cytophagales > Cyclobacteriaceae > ELB16-189. The sequence goes on from JANOQK010000322.1 coordinate 41,712, forward strand.
TTGATTTTTCTTCAGTGCGAATCATTTGAAGAAACTAGTCCAACTCAAATGAAATTGGACTTGCCACAAACTCCTTTTGAATACAACGTGTCGGGTGCGTCTGATCAACTGGTCACACTTGGAAGAGTTTTATTTTACGATCCCCGCCTTTCTATCAATAACACGGTTTCCTGCGGAAGTTGTCATAAGCAAGCACTAGCGTTTTCTGATAATACAAAATTTAGCCGCGGCTTTGAGAATAGGTTAACAACCAGAAACTCAATGCCCATTCAAAATATTATTTCAAATGTGTTTCGTACAAATGTATCAACAGGAGAAAAACAGGACTCCATTGTATCCATAGAGCCTTCCATAAACCCAAAGGGAGAAAATCAGCCTGCAGGCTACCTGCCCGGAGTTGTTAATCCACCTGAATTTTTTTTAAATGCTTCGACTCTGTTTTGGGACGGGCGCGAGCATGAACTTGATGTAATGGTAACAAGACCTATTATCAATCACATTGAAATGGGCATTCATGATCTGGAAATATTAGCCCAAAAACTTTCGCAGATTCCTGACTATCAAAATTTATTTGACAATGCTTTCAACAAAAAGGAATTCACCAGCAGAAACATTTCATTAGGCTTGAGTGCTTTTCTTTTGAGTATTCGCTCAGACCAGTCCAAACTTGATAAAGCCTTTTCCGGTAGTGATGGTGGTAACCATCTTACAGGGCAAGAGCAATTGGGAAGAGATTTATTTTTTAATAAGTTCGATTGCAACGGTTGTCATCAGAGCAATGGTTTTGCAAACATTGGCCTGGATGGTACCGGTGGAGATGTAGGACAATTTTTAGCAACAGGGGAAACCAAGGATATGGGTAAATTTAAAATTCCGTCATTAAGGAATGTTGAACTTACTGGTCCCTATATGCATGATGGCCGGTTTAAAACTCTGGAAGAGGTACTAGACCACTACAGTCAAGGAATAATCAATAATCAAAATCTTGATTCTCGCTTGAGGGGAATTGATAATCGGGCCAGACAAATGAACATACAAGCTTCAGAGAAGAAAGCAATCATCGCCTTTTTAAATACCCTCACGGATTATGAAATGATAACAGATCCAAAGTTGTCTAATCCTTTCAAGGCCAATTAATTTATAGTTAAAGCTTGACTGTATATCCCGGTTCATCCAAACCCATGTTAAAATGAAGTGCCTGCAATTGATCACAATCATTGTCATTACTTCGTTAGGTGTAAATGGACAGTCCCTTTTTGAAAAAGGTTATTTTATTGATTTGCAAGGCAAGAAGACAGAGTGCTATATCAAGCTGGAAGATTGGCATAATCAGCCCGGCATTCACTATCGAATGAAATCGAAAGACTCAAAACTTGAGGAAATTAGTCGTATAAAAGAATTTGGTGTAAAAGAGGATTTGAAATACATCAAAGTAAAAACCAGTATTGATATCTCCGGTGATGAAGAAAGTTTGCTAAGCCTGGAACAAAATCCAGAATGGCAGGAAGAAGAACTATTTCTGAGAGTGCTTGTGGAGGGAAAAATTAGTTTATATGCGTTTGAAGTTAAAGGCATGAAGCGATACTTCTTCAATGAAGACAGTGCGCAGGTGCAGCAACTCGTTTTCAAAAGATACAAAACACACACAGGCGTGCAAACTAATCTTACCTATCAAAGCACTTTGTTTAATCTATTTAATTGTATGGACAGTACTATGCGATACTTCAACACCATAAAATATAACAGCACAGATTTGACAAAGGTATTTGAAACAATAAATTCATGCGAAGGCGCTCCGTCTACCATCTATGAGACTACAATCGAGACGATGGTTATCGCTGGCTCTATGCCATTCACGGAAACAAAGAAGAGGGCTGGCTCCGTTGATTTACCGGAGAAAGAAAAACTAATACCACTAACTAATCACTATCTGGGTATAGTAGCTAATCAATTGTTGCGGCAACTATTCAACTTTGGCGGAGGTAATAGCTCTTTCAATGCTCCGTATCTTCTTCAATACGCAATTAATTCAAAAAAGAATGGGAAAGGCGGTAACATTGGATTGACCTACGACAAGAATTCATTTACAGATAATTCAAATGGCACAACGCGGAATACAATCAATAGCAATTTTTCTTACCGGATGGGATATGACTACAAGAAGGATTGGGGAAAGAGGTGGATTGGTATTTTCGGAGTGGATTTTTTGATCGATAAATCAAAAAGCAAAACAGATAACCCAGCGCAAGTTGGAGGACAAGGCTTTTCGATCGAATCGTCCACAAAAGGTTGGGGCTTTGGTCCCCGGTTTGGTCTTCTCTTTCGCATAAGTGATAAAGTACTGCTGGGTACGGATGCCTCTTGTTACGTTAAATCTTCAAAGAGCACCCAAATAATTCCCGGCCAACCAAATTCAAATCAAAAGTTTACAACCTTTAATCTTAGCCTTCCTGTAGCGTTGTTTTTGACTGTACAACTTAGGTAGAAAGCTCATTCACTCGTCAACGACTTCTCCGGGTAGCTCGATGCAGCCTTGAACTATTGAAAGCTTGTCGTTACCAAGTTGATTTGTCGATTAACGCCAACGTCTCATTTACTTTTTATGTAAATTGAATCCGACATGAGAGCTATCTACCTGTTCATTACTCTTTTTCTTGCCTGGTGTGTCATCTGCGCACGGTGGTATATGTTTAGCGTGAAGGGTTTAAGCACTGAACCTGTTCATTTTGATCCCCATGAAACAACGATAGCAATCGTGGAAATACTCTTCATGGTGCTGATTGCTTTTTTGCTCGGGTTTACCATTGCCTGGCTATTGCGCGAAACAGGGTACAAGCAAAGGCAAACACATATTCAAGAACTTCAATCGGAAAGATTGATGATTCACAACAGCCAGCAACAGCAGAAAGAACAAATCCGAAAACAAGAAAGAGAGCTTAATCAATTACGTGAAGACTTTTTAGAATCCTCACGTGAAAACGAAAAGCTTAAGACGGAGCTGGAAAAAGGCACAGAGGATGGAAATGAATGGCAGAGAGAACCCCAAATACTTCAGCCAAAAATTGTGCAGGCTTATTCAGAGCTTGGATTGCTGAGGTTTAGTATTAGGCAAATGGAAAGTCAGCTCCTTGAAAAGCATGAGGCCTTTCAAAAACTGCAAGAAGAGCTCGATGAGTGTAAATCACACAGAAGGTATGAACGCAAGGAGCCCGTCTTCTCCGATTTTATAAGCGATCAGATCCTTCCAGGCGTCTCTCAGGGGGATGTCGATGAAAAAGATGATTTGAAAGAAATCGGAGGCATTGGTCCGGCCATCGAAAAGAAACTAAATAGCCTGGGCATTAATTCTTTTAAGCAAATCAGCGAGCTGACTGAAGTTTCATCCCAACAAATTTCCGATGCCATCAAATTCTTCCCCGGCCGAATTGAGCGTGACCGCTGGGTGGAGCAGGCGTCCAGACTTTATCTGGAAAAACTTCGAAAATAGTTTCGAGCGACCGCTCCCCATTCCTGCAAAAAAAATTATTCAAGTAGTATGCATGCATAACAAATTTCTTCTACCTTCGTCATCGTTTGCAAAAGATGAAAAGGGAAGAAACCGTAGATTATAATATTAAGGCAGCCTGGCACTCTATTGCCAGAATGTACAATCAGCAAGCTTTAAAATACGATGGCACGATGTCAATGGGTTTTGCCCTGTTGAACATACATTCAGAAGAAGGAACACCAGCCACTAAAATTGCTCCTTTAATGGGACTTGAAGCTAGAAGTTTAACCAGATTGCTCAAGTCAATGGAGGAAAAGGGACTCATTTATCGTAAAGCGGATAAAACCGACAAGCGTTCTGTTAGAATACTCCTGACGAAAGAGGGAAAAAAGATGAAGGAAAACTCCCGTGAAACAGTTTTGCGTTTTAATGATGCGGTGCGGCAGGAGATATCGAATCAAAAGCTGAATGTTTTTTTTGAAGTGTTGCAAAACATAAATCTGATTATCGAAAAAAATAATGTTTACGAAACCAAATTTGTCAATTAGCCAATGAATCGATATGCCAATTGGCCCATTGTCGAATTGACGCATTTATCAATTATACTATGAACCGTACCATCCGAAAAGTAGCTGTATTAGGATCAGGCATTATGGGCTCGCGCATTGCATGCCACTTCGCCAACATTGGTGTTGATGTGCTATTGCTTGACATCGCCCCTAAAGAACTCACCGATGATGAAAAGAAAAAGGGATTGACGCTGGATCATCCAGCAGTAAAGAACAGAATTGTTAATAGCGCCTTTGATTCAACCCTGAAAGGAAGCCCAGCGCCCCTTTTTAGCAAGAAGTTTGCGTCCAGAGTTAAACTTGGCAACTTCACGGATGACATGTCCAAAATCAAAAATTACGATTGGACGATTGAGGTGGTGGTAGAAAATCTGGACATCAAGAAAAAGGTGTATGAAGAAGTCGAAAAGCACAGAACCCCAGGAACACTAATCACATCCAATACATCGGGCATTCCTATTCACCTGATGGCCGAAGGCCGAAGCGAAGATTTTCAAAAGCACTTTGCCGGAACACACTTTTTTAATCCTCCCCGTTATTTAAAATTATTTGAAGTAATACCCACAGCAAAGACAGACAAGGAAGTTGTAAAGTTTCTGATGCATTATGGCGATCTCTATCTTGGAAAGACCACCGTGCTTTGTAAAGACACACCTGCTTTCATTGGAAACAGAATAGGTATGTATGGATTGCTGAAGGTTATTGACTCTATGAATAAATTCGATCTCAATGTTGATGAGATTGATAAACTCACAGGTCCGGTTATTGGAAGACCTAAGTCGGCAACGTTTAGAACGTCTGATGTAGTGGGCCTAGATACCATGGTGAAAGTAGCCAATAATCTTTACGCTGGCCTTCCCAATGATGAGGCACGAGAAATTTTTAAACTATCGGATGTTGTCAATAAACTTGAACAAAACAAATGGTTAGGTGATAAAACCGGACAAGGCTTTTATAAGAAGACTAAGAACGCAAAAGGAGAAACAGAAATTCTGACGCTTGATCTAAAGTCATTTGAATATAAGCCCAAGACAAAAGTAAAGTTCGCCACACTGGAGACGACCAAGACGATTGATAATCTGAAGGATCGCTTCAAAGTACTATTGGCGGGCAAAGACAAAGCCGGGGATTTTTACCGTGATTGTTTTTATGGACTGTTTCAATACGTCACTAATCGTATTCCGGAGATTAGCGATGAGCTTTTCAGAATAGATGATGCTGTAAGCGCTGGTTATGGATGGGATCTCGGTCCGTTTGAAACATGGGATTGCGTTGGAGTTGAAAAGAGCATTCCGCTAATGGAGGCCGCTGGCTACAAGCCAAATCAATGGGTGTATGACATGCTTGCTGCAGGAAACAAATCTTTTTATAAAGCAGAAGGTGGTCAAAAGAAATATTACGATATACCAAGTAAGTCTTACAAATCAATTCCAGGTAGAGAAAGCTTTATCATCCTTGAGACCAAGAGCGAAAATGTCATTTGGAAAAATGCAGACTCGAAAGTAACAGATCTGGGAGATGGTGTGATTGACTTCTCATGGTATTCAAAAAGTTATACGCTTGGAAGCGCGGTGGTTGAGGGCTTGAACAAAGCGATTGATCTTGCTGAGAAAGATTACCGAGGCTTAGTAGTGGGACATCAAGGCTCTGATTTTTCGTTAGGCGCAAATCTTGGTCTGGTATTTATGTATGCCATCGAACAAGACTACGATGAGATTGATTTCATGGTGCGTGCGTTTCAGAATTCAGTAATGAGAATCCGTTACTCCTCAGTTCCGGTTGTGGTTTGCCCACAAGGCAGAACATTGGGTGGTGGTTGTGAAATGACCATGCATGCCGACCGAGCAGTGGCCGCAGCCGAAACCTATATTGGATTGGTTGAAGTGGGAGTTGGACTAATCCCGGGTGGAGGTGGAACCAAAGAATTTACAAAGCGTGTTAGCGATAGTATTGAAGAAGGAGATATTGAATTGAATGCCTTGCAAAATGCTTTGATGAACATTGCAACTGCGAAAGTTGCCACATCCGCACAAGAAGCAAGAGAGATGGGAATCCTTCGCTCGTTTGATCAGGTGAGTATGAACCGCGACAGACAAATTGCCGATGCAAAACTTGCTGTGCTCGAGTTAGCAGACGCTGGCTATACGATGCCACAACAAGCAAAAAACATTAAAGTGCAAGGTCGATCTGGTTTGGCCTTGTTCATGGCCGGCCTTAGTGGGATGAGAATGGGTAAATACATCTCTGATCACGATATGAAAGTATCGATGAAGATAGCCAATATAATGTGTGGAGGCGATTTGACTTCTCCACAGGAAGTGAGCGAACAGTATTTACTTGACCTGGAAAGAGAAGCGTTTGTTTCATTAACCGGAGAGAAGAAAACACTGGAAAGAATACAGGCGATATTGACGGGAGGGAAACCATTGAGAAACTAGTATTGAGTAGTTAGTATTTAGTCCTTAGACAGACCATTCAAAATGAATAACTACAAAGAGCTAAAAGTCTGGCAAAAATCTGTTGATTTGGCAGTCAAGATTTATGAGGCGACCAAGAATTTTCCTCGTGAAGAGATCTATGGATTGACCTCTCAGATAAGACGTAGCGCTGTTTCAATTCCCTCTAATATTGCGGAAGGCGCAGGAAGAAATTCGAAGAAGGACTTCAATAATTTTCCGGGGATTTCAAATGGTTCATCATGTGAATTAGAGACACAGTTAATCATTGCGAATAGAGTAGATTTTCTGAACTCAAAGATTTTGGATGAACTTCAAAAGGACTTGACCGAGATTCAGAAAATGAATTGGGCATTACAAAACAGCTTAACTAAATACTAATTACTCAGGACTCAATACTTATACTATGGACGCATACATTGTAGCCGGATTTCGCACTGCTGTCGGAAAGGCAAAAAAAGGAGGCTTTCGTTTTACAAGACCAGATGATCTTGCATCGGATGTAATCAAGCATTTGGTGAAATCCATTCCAGGATTAGAAAACAAAATGGTTGACGATCTTATTGTAGGTAATGCTGTTCCCGAAGCGGAGCAAGGTATGCAGATGGGACGGATGATCTCGTTGATGGCGTTAGGGCTTGACGCACCGGGAATGGTTATCAATCGCTACTGCGGATCAGGCGTGGAGGCCATTGCTATTGCAAGTGCACGCATTCACGCGGGTCAGGCAGATGTGATTATTGCTGGTGGCACTGAATCCATGTCATTGGTTCCAACGATGGGATTTAAAACGGCATTGAACTACACCATTGCTAAAGACAACCCAACGTATTACACCAGCATGGGTCTAACAGCTGAGGAAGTTTCGAAGCAATATAAAATCACGCGTGAAGAACAAGATCAATTCTCGTATGAGTCGCACATGAAAGCGGCAGCAGCATGGAAAGCAGGAAAATTCAAAGACGAAGTTGTACCCATCACCGTGAAGGAGGTGTATGTGGACGAGAACATGAAAAAGAAAACCCGCGAATACATTGTCGATAAAGATGAAGGTATCCGGATAGAGACTACAGTGGAAGGCTTGGCGAAATTGAAACCTGCGTTTGCGGTAGGAGGTTCCGTAACAGCAGGGAATTCATCACAGACTTCTGATGGTGCCGCCTTTGTAGCAGTAATGTCGGAGCGCATGGTAAAACAATTGAATTTAAAACCTATTGCTCGCATGATAAGTTATGCTGTTGCAGGCGTTGACCCGCGCATTATGGGCATCGGTCCGGTGGCAGCCATTCCAAAGGCATTAAAGATTGCGAATTTGAAATTACAGGACATTGATTTGTTTGAGTTGAATGAAGCGTTTGCTGCACAGTCATTGGCAGTAGTAAAAGAACTAGGGATTGACAGAGCCAAACTTAATCTCAATGGAGGAGCAATAGCCGTAGGTCACCCATTGGGCTCATCCGGTGCGCGTTTATCTGTTCAGCTTTTCAACGAATTGAGAAGACAAAAGAAAAAGTATGGAATGGTAACCGCGTGTGTGGGTGGCGGACAGGGTGTGGCAGGGGTTTATGAGTTATTAAATTAGTAAACAGTAAGTAGTCATGAGTCTTGAGTCCTGAGACTTTTTTGACGGTGATTTTTTATCAGGACTAGTGACTCAATACTAAAGACTAAAAATTATGGCAACAGCAGTAGAAACAAAAAACGCAATCAAAGGAGGAGAGTTCCTCATTCGCGAAACAGCAGCACATGAAATTTTTATTCCTGAAGAATGGAGTGAAGAACAAAAGATGATCGCACAAACGTGTCGCGATTTTGTAAAGCAGGAAGTACTTCCTAGGCTTGATGAGATTGATTCAATGAAAGATCCCAAGTTGATGCCTTCACTGTTGGATAAGGCAGGTGCGCTTGGATTATTGGGTACGTCCGTTCCGGAAAGTCTAGGAGGATTTGGAATGTCATTCAATACGACCATGCTGGTAGCAGAAGTGCTGGGTGGTTCGCATTCATTTGCCGTGGCGTATGGCGCACATACAGGTATAGGCACACTACCGATTTTATATTATGGTACCGATGAGCAAAAGAAAAAGTATGTTCCAAAATTGGCTACAGGCGAATGGAAGGCTTCTTACTGTTTAACAGAACCTGATTCCGGTTCGGATGCTAACAGTGGAAAAACAAAAGCAAAACTGACAGCTGATGGTAAGCATTATCTTATCACGGGTCAAAAAATGTGGATCACAAATGGTGGTTTTGCCGATGTAATGATTGTCTTTGCAAAAATTGATGCTGATAAAAACCTTACTGCTTTCATCGTGGAAAAATCCCATGGAGGAATTACCATGAATGAGGAAGAAAAGAAGATGGGTATCAAAGGATCCTCCACACGTCAGATATTTTTTAATGATTGCAAAGTGCCAGTCGAGAACATGTTGTCGGAACGTGAGAATGGATTTAAGATAGCGGTGAATGTATTGAACATTGGTCGTATTAAATTAGGATCGGGTGCTGTAGGAGGTTGCAAAGCCACCATTTCCACTGCCGTAAACTATGCAAAGGAGCGCAAGCAGTTTGGAACATCAATTTCAAATTTTGGTGCGATCAAGCACAAAATTGCAGAAATGGCTACCAAAGTTTTTGCATCGGAGTCAGCCCACTATCGTGCGGGTCAGAATATTGATGATGCTTATGATGCTTTGATAGCTGGCGGAATGGAGGCAGGAAAAGCCAGATTAAAATCGTTGGAAGAATATGCGATTGAATGTGCCATTCTAAAAGTGCATGGCTCTGAAGTGCTAGATTTTGTAGTAGATGAAGGTGTTCAGATTTATGGAGGTATGGGCTTCTCTGCAGAAGGCCCAATGGATCGTGCCTATCGCGATGCTCGGATTAACCGAATCTTTGAAGGCACGAATGAGATCAACCGCTTATTGACAATTGATATGTTAATGAAGCGCGCCATGAAAGGGACGCTTGATTTGATGGGGCCAGCTATGGCGGTTCAGAAAGAATTGGTTTCCATACCAGATTTTGGTGCAGAGGATGACACAGCCCTTTTTGCAAAAGAAAAGAAAGCCTTACGTAACCTGAAGAAAGCGGGATTGATGGCAGCGGGTGCTGCTGTTCAAAAATTTATGATGAAACTTTCTGACGAACAGGAAGTGCTGATGAGTCTTGCTGATATGTTGATTGAAGGCTACGTAGCGGAATCAACTTTGCTGAGAGTAGAGAAGCTGATCAGCCTTCGCGGAGAAAAAGCCTGCGAAATTGAAAAAGAAATGGCTATCATATATTTGCATAGCGCTATTCAAAAAGCTGCCGGTGCCGGAAGGGAAGCGATCAGTGCTTTCGCAGAAGGAGATGAATTAAGATTGATGATGTTGGGTCTGAAACGGTTTACCAAAATAGATCCTTACAACTTGAAAGAAGCCAGAAGGAAAGTGGCGGACTACGTGATTGCAAAAGGAGAATATCCTTTTTAGCCAAATGACATAAGATATAAGAAGCCCGGGAGAGATTCCGGGTTTTTATTTTTGGGCGTGCCCCGCTGCTCACATGCCATCGCTGGTCGCGCTATCCGCTACAAGTCCGCTCAACACACACCCAGCCCCTGGCGTGCTTTCCGCTTCTATCGCTCACGTATTCGAAAGAAATGGAGTAGCACGCTTTTGGATTTAAGATTCCAAGTAGAAAAATCTCTTTAAACATTGTGCAACTCATTAGTTGCGCATATATTTGCAACCGAATGGTTTCATTAAAACCAACAACACTATGCGCAGAGACATTTTTCAGGCCATTGCAGACCCTACCCGCAGGGCCATTATTTTATTAATTGCTGCGCAGGCCATGACGCCTAATGCCCTAGCCGAACACTTTGACACAACACGACAAGCAGTATCGAAGCATCTGCGCATATTAACGGAGTGCCAATTGCTGAAGCAAGAGCAAACAGGTCGAGAAATATATTATCAACTGAACGCTACCAAGATGAAAGAAATCGACAAGTGGCTGGAACAATTCCGCAAGATTTGGGAAACCCGCTTTAACCAACTCGATAAGGTATTAGCTAAAATGAAAACCCCTAAGCAATGAACCCTTTACTATTCGACTTTTCTGTAAACAAAAAAAACAATACCATTTCGGTGAAACGCGAATTTGCTGCCACTGTAGACATAGTGTGGGCAGCCTGGACACAACCTGAATTGCTGGATCAATGGTGGGCGCCTAAACCGTACCAAACGAAAACGAAGTCAATGGACTTCCGCGAAGGCGGATCTTGGTTATACTATATGCTGAGCCCTGAAGAGGAAAAGCACTGGTGCCGCGCAGATTATCAAAAGATAGAACCACTTAAAAGTTTTTCAGGACTGGATGCCTTTTGTGATGAACAGGGAAATATCAACAAAGAATTTCCACGGTCATTGTGGACGAATGTATTCAGTGAAACGAATCAAACGACTACCGTCAACATTACCATTGCGTATGAGCAACTTGAAGACCTCGAAAAAATAATTTCATTAGGATTCAAAGAAGGCTTTACTGCTGCGCTGGGTAATCTGGACCAATACCTGGAAGCTCAGTTCAAACTAAGAAACCAATTGAAGGCGACCCATGCCGCCCGAGTGTGTACGTATGTGAATTTTCCAGGTAATACAGAAGTCGCCTTTTTGTTTTATAAGAAAGTATTCCAATCTGAATTTAATGGGGCCATTCAGCGCTTCGGTGATTTGCCGCCCGATGCAAATCATCCTCCTGTTGCAGAGGCAGTAAAAAAAATGGTGCTCCATGTAGAGTTACCCATTCTCCTTAGCCACGTGCTGATGGGTACTGATGCCCCGAAAGAAATGGGCTTTACTGTGACGCAGGGGAACAACATGCATATTTCGCTGGAACCAGATTCTCGCGCGGAAGCAAAGCGAATTTTTGATGAGTTATCGGTAGGTGGCAACATCAGCATGCCATTGCAAGACATGTTTTGGGGCGCATACTTTGGAAGTTTTACTGATCAGTTTGGCATTAATTGGATGGTAAACTGTTTGGTGAAGCAATGAATGAAGTCGTAATTGATCGAGGAGAGAATTAAACTTTAAAACAATGAGAAAGTTAAAATTGCAAGTACAAATGTCTGTAGATGGATACATCGCGGGTGTCAATGGCGAAATGGATTGGATGATGTGGAATTGGGGCGATGACATTAATAACTACGTAAAAGATTTAACCGAGCCGGTGGACACTATTCTTTTGGGCAGAAAATTAGCAGAAGGATTTATCCCTCATTGGGCGGCAGCTTATGACGTACCAGAAACACGTGAGGACTCCCGAAAAATGGTAGAGACACCGAAAGTGGTTTTTACAAAGACGCTCAGTAAGTCAGAATGGGAACGAACAATTCTAGCCGCTGGAAATCTTGAAGAAGAGGTGCGTTCTCTAAAAATGAAGCATGGTGGAGACATGATCGTGTATGGAGGTGGCTCATTTGTTTCGGCTTTAATCAGTAAAGGATTGATAGACGACTATCATCTCTTTATCAACCCAACATTGCTGGGTGCGGGCATGCCTATCTTTCAATCGCTCACCCAAATGCAATC
>JANOQK010000323.1:0-22844 GCA_031414855.1 Bacteroidia bacterium
AGCGTGCCCGAAAAAAGAAACATCGTGTATTCGAACCTTCATCAGACATAAAGCTTTGTTTCACTGAGAAATTTGTAGTTCAGAAACTTGAATACATTCATGCCAATCCAATATCTGGCAAGTGGAATTTAGCTCCAAGCATGATTGACTACATACATTCAAGTGCCTACTATTACGAATTGAATAATGAACATCCGTTTGTGAAAATCATTCATTATAAAGATTTAACGGGGTATTGATGATGGAGATAAAGCATCGTCCCGAAACGGAGACGATGCACGACTAATGGAGGAATCTATCGAGCTCACGATTTACTCACTGGTCGTATTCCAAAAATTAATAAGTAAGCAATCATCCAAAGTTCTCCAACCGTAGCTGGTATTACTAGCATTTCTACCCATGCTTCTCGCACACCCATGTAACTGATGAACGCACTCGCTAGATAACCTGTTCCTCCAAGAATGAGAACACGGCCGAGCCAAACAGGCATGCGCTGTGAACTCACTACAATATAGCCCATTGGTATTAGCCATAGCCCGAAGAATAAACTCCCCACAGCCCACGCGTGTTTGATAAACTGTTGAAACATCTGTGTCATGATTATCTTTTCGTTCACGGCTTGCGTGCTGTCGGCCACCTCAAGTGCCCCGCCCATAGCCATTGCACTGATCATTATAGCTGACGCATTCATCATGCCCCAGGCAGCCAATGCCCATGCTGCATCATGCCGGATGTCTTTGAATAGTTTATAAAACCATACCGCGGCCAACGCCTGCGACACCACTATCAGAAATTCAAACAGCAGCCTTGCTCTGGCAATTGCTTCATGCTCAACTAAATTCGAAAGTGTTTTTGTCGGGTCACCCGCCACATAAATGCGGCCGTGCAGCATGAGAAAACCTACCATGCCCGTAATCGCTAACATTAAATACCAAAAGCCCGTGATACGGGCTGTGCCAACTAATTCCTTTTGTTGTAGATCTTCTGTCATGCTCGAACTTGAATTATTTGTTTGACTCCGATCGCAACTATACGCTAGCTTAAGGTCTAGTCAATGCGTAGACGCGCGGCCCGCTTGTTTGTTACATTCCCCGGAAAGGTAGCAATTTTTAAACTACACGGACAGACAACGTGAGCATAAATTAATACCGATGTTCACATTTAATAACCTTAATCCTTAACACACCTGATTGCCATTCCATCATTGGCAGTCCCAATGGATTTCGTTCGCATCTCAGCAATATTATTGGTAACATAGTAAAAGTCAGAAACAGATGAGCTCCAAAAATAGGCGTCTGCTCCCTTGTCGGCAAAGGTACCTCCATTACCTAGGCACACCCTGCAATATGAACCTCCAGGCAAGGCACTAAACCCGCTTGCATTGTCTGCAGCTGTGTTAGGTGATGTCCATAAATTAGAAATAGCTTTCATCCGACCACCTGCAGTTTCCTCACCCCCGAGGCTTCTTGCAAGATCGCTCCATTCAGCTACTGTAGGTACGTGCCAACCAGTCATACATACTCCCTTGTTACTTTCAATGGTATAGCCATTGTACAAGAATCCAAATTTATTCAAATTGTTGCCATCGCCACTGTACAGTGTGTACATTCCGTCTTTAGTTGTTTTGAACTCCCCTTCTGAGCCATTTGCAATACTTGTACCTTCATTGTATCGAGTTACCTTTAGATTTTCAGCCATCCAAACTCTACTACCAATGGTTGTCGTTTTATATTTATTTCCATCAATGTCAGTAACTTCACCAAGATTGATAGGTGAAGAAGAGATCCTACTAAGGTCAAGTACTACTTCATTGCCATAAAATACCTGATCTTCTATTTGTGCATATGCTCTAGCGTAATATTTTCCAAAATCCAAACTGGTTAGTTCCGTTTTGAAGATACCTGCTCCTGACCCATTTTTTGTGTTCTCGGTCTGCTTAAATAATTCCGGTGAGGGATTTCTACCCCAACATATACCACGAAGATCAATCAGTTCGGGACGTCCTGATTCTATGCTAGCACCGAGGGTTGCCGAATTTAGGGTAATTAAGGATTGTTCTTCCGTAGTAATTATCGGAGGTCCAAGGCCTGGTTCATTAGAAGTGCAAGCACTCGAAAAAAGCAATAGTATAGTCAGATGGCAACTGCCTGCAATAAGTGCAACTTTAGAAAGGGTGGCTCGGCTCATATAATCAATAATTTGTGCCAATAACTCTCTTTTTAAAGAAGGGTAATAATCCTATCTACCAATAGCTCGCTGTCTTCAACCAAAACATAAAATCAGGCAATGATTGTATTCTGCTTTTACGTAGGCCAGCGACATAAAAGAAATGCTAAAAATGAATGCAAAGTTCGGCACTTACGATAAAATGGACTCAAGATATTGCCTTATTTTGTAGAATAACAAATCTCCATGTTCAACTATCTCGTAAGCAAATGGCTATTGGTTACAATATTACTATTCAAAATTAGCGTTTCACCTAGCCAACAAATTGATTCGACTTGGCAAGTTTATTTTGAGACAGCCGACTCATTCAAAGCCAAAGGTGATGTTCAGCAAACTCTTGCCTTTTACTTCAAAGCATTCAGAAAAGCTGAAGACGACTCGAACCTGTGGGGAATTGCCATGACTTCAGAACGGCTGGGCGATTTGCACGAGAAGTACTATCGCTATCAAGAATCTATTCCGTACTTAAAGCGATCCTATTCGATAACAAAGGAAATGGATAGTGTAGACTTCCTAGCCAACATAGCCAATTCCATTGCCTGGAACTACATTAAGATTGACCTTCCTGATTCCGCCTTGCGATACTCAGAAGAAGCTGTCGGACTATTTAAGAAAAGCAATAAGCAAGATGTTCTCAACTATTGTATTGCGCTGGAGTCCTTAGGTGAAATCTATTCTAAGAAGGCTCGGTACAAGGATGCCACACTTACGTTGGATATATGCATGGACTTGGGCATAAAAGCAAATCATGTGGTAATTATTGGTTTTACGCATTATGGAATTGCCCTGAATGAATTTAACCAAGGCAAAATAGGTATGGCTCTGCGTCACATCGAAAAATGCATACCCGTAGCCGAGCTGTATGCAACCGGTGAGCTTTTAGCTGATGTTTATAAATTAGCTTATCAGATTTTTATTGCCAATAATCTATCCACCAAAGCTTTTCAATTCTTGGAGAAGTATACGTTATTAAAAGATAAACTGCATTCGGAGGACATTGAGAAGAAAGCGGCAATAGTGAACGCTAGCTATGAGATACAAAAGAAGGAAGATGACTTGCGTATTTCAAATCAGCGCAATGCCATACAGCAATTTGAAATTCAGCAACAACGAATTATACTTTATATTTCAATTGGGCTGGTGATTGTCATTTTCATTATCGGTGCGTTGGTATATGGAAGGATTCAAGGAGAACGAAAGTTTGAGCAACAGGAGTTGAAGCACAAAAAAGAAGAAATGGAGCAGGCTCGGAAAGTTCAACTTTCGCTGTTGCCAAAGAACCCATTGGATGATGATTCATTTTCTGTAGTAGGTAAAATGATAACGGCATCTGAAGTAGGCGGAGATTATTATGATTACATAAAGCTGGATGAGAATAGAATTCTATTGGCCTTTGGCGATGCGACCGGCCACGGAATGACTGCCGGCATGTTGGTAACCATCACTAAAGTTACACTTATCAACAACCTAAACCTCTTAAAAGAAACTAACAACGTGGTGCCATTGGCTAAAGTAATCAATGAGTCTATACTGTCAAGCATTTCAGTAAAGGGCATTGGAATGGCATTGCAACTTTGCATAATCGACAAGCTCAACAAAAAAATCAGCTTAACATCGTGTGGAATGCCTTACCCTATTCTGATGAACACACAGTCTAAAATTCTTCGTACAATCGAAATCCGACAGCCCCCGTTAGGTTTCTTTAGGGCTACAAAAATTGAGTTGACTGAATTAGATTTCAATGACAGCACAAAACTCATTTTGGTTTCAGATGGAATTCTAGAGCGTTTTAATCCTATAAAAGAAGAATATGGTTTGGACAGGCTCTTAGGCTCCATTCGCTCTGTATGCAAAGCGGACACATGCGCTATGGTAGATACTATCTATACCGATACGGAAGCCTTTGCTGAGGGCACTGCCAATCATGATGATATGACAGTTTTGGTAGCTTGTTTGAAATAGCTACTAAAGGCATCTCTTTTAAATAGTTGTCCTTCTTCATAGGACAAGAGTCAATGCACAACACAATGGCCATACGGCAGGTTACAGCCAGCCATTCTTTTGTTGGCCGAGGCTTACATTTTTGTATAAGCAAACTTCACTTCTTCTCTTTTTCCCTTACTTTCAATCACCACATAAATATTCATCTTTCTTTTGCCAACACGTTCAAAAGTAAACTCATCAAAGTAGATTTTGTCATCAGTAACTTTCACTAAACGAAAATCAACTGTTTTATCTTTATCCTCCCAACCTTTCAAGTTTGAGTGAAAGTGTTTAAGCCGAAGAACAAGAGTATTGCTTTCCTCTGATATGGTGACTAGCTCGTAAAACTTAACTTTACCATCAACCACTAATTTGAATGCACACATCATGGAACCTCCTAGAGGTGGGGTCCAAACCTCTTCCGTTATTCCGCCAAATGCTTCGCCTTTCCAATGTCCTTCCACCCATCGTATTGAATTCAAATCAGCTTTTGATGAACCTAAACTATCCGAGTAGGTAAGCGTGTTTGTAAACTGTGTTTGACTATAAGTGGCGGTGGTTAGAGTTAGCAATGATAGAAGAAGAATCAGTTTACGCATATAGGTGCTTTTTAGGTTGATATTAAAAATTTAAACCAAGAAATTGGCTGTACTTACCGCTCCAACCGCAAGCATTCTACCGGATTTACTTGTGAAGCATGCCACGGATGCCACCGTTGCCCAGGCGATAATAAGTGAAACCAGGCTTCAATAGGAGTTGGTTTCCCACACCTAATAGCACCTGCAAGCCTCGCAAGCCTCCAGCGTTTCAAATGGAACAACACCTTGGCATCCGCCCCAAATAAATTCCTTGCATTTCCCATTCTCTTTGTCAAAATAATATTTTGGTATCAAGGCTTTGCATGAGCCAATTGCGGGTATAAGACTGCACTCGGTGGTACATTTGTCTTGCACTTTTTTCATTATCAAATCATGGTGATACATCGCCCCAAGACGAGGATAAATGTACATAGTATCTTCTGTTCTTTCGGAAACAATCCAACGAGGGGATTGGGTATAACAATCATCTGAGAAATTGATTGAACCATCTTTTATTTTCCCTTCGCAATAATTTCCATTGAGGCCAAACAACAAATCATCTCCAGCGATTTGTAGAGTCACAATATCACCGGGTAGAACACCAGCTATATCGCCAGTAGCAACATCCCGCACACCTACTTGCTCCCAAATCACGGCATCATTAGCGTTCAAATCTGCATTGATTTCTTCGGAAGTTGAATTTGGGAAATCACAAGCAATAAGAGTTACTGCCAAGCCAAAAAATAATTGTGATGTTTTCATAATGTAATGATTTAGATATATACGTTAGACACAAAACATATCAAGTTGGTTGGGAAGAATATGGCTGGAAGTAGCAACACACATCATTTTTCCTTATAACTATTTGTAGCATGTTAACTATTTAGTTTAATGCACTTATTTAGCCAATTAATTTTTCTATTCAAAGAGACAATCGTATCGCGTAAACAGAAAGAGAACAAACGTCAACAAAAACTCAGCAAGGCACAGGCTACCGCTCTAACCGCAAACATTCCACTGGGTTTACTTGTGAAGCACGCCATGCCTTTGATGCAACCGTTGCCCAGGCGATGATGAGTGAAACCAATGCAGCAATTCCAAAATGCCACCAAGAAAGTTCAAAGGGATATTCAAATCTTTGCAACCACTCGCTAAGCCACCAATAGCTGATGGGCAACCCAATGACTATTCCGGCTACCACTTGTTTGGTAAAATCACGTGAAAGCAGAAATATGATTTCTTGGGAGGAAAGCCCAAGCGCTTTGCGGATCCCCATCTCTTTCATTCGGCTTTCTGCCGAGTGCGAAGCGAGTCCGTATAACCCTAAATAAGAAATGATTACTGCAAAAACGGCAAAGTAACTAGCCAACGTGGCCACACGCTGTTCTGCACTAAATAAAATATCATAGGCTTCATCTTGATACACATAGCTGAAAGTGTACCCTGGCTCATAATTACCGCGAATGGATTCGAACAAAACACGCTCTTCAGCGCTATTTCCACTCCACTCAACATCAGAGGTATTATTGTTGCGGCAGGGCACTATGCCGTCCCATATTTTTCTTTCTTTCATAGCATAGTATCTGAACTATATGTGAATAAGTTACCTTTGAAAGTACGGTTGTTTAAAGTCCTTTTTTCTAATTCAATGACTTCTCATTTCACATACTCTCCAAATAGAATTCCGTACTTAAAGCTAAAGTATCATCTTAGTGCTTCGGCAGCCGTTGCCTTTGGAATGATGATGAGGGCATCGTAACCCTTTATCGTTTTCTCAAGAAACGAGTCCTCCAACTTGATTCCCTTTTGCCGCACCGCTAATCTTATTTTCTCCAAATCGACATAAGTCCAATCCGTATCGGACGACTTTGAAAGGAATGGCTTAACAGCTTTGTAATAGTCATCATTCAGATCAATGGGGTGCGAGCCGCTAATAAAACCTGCCTGGTCACCGGCTTTAGGCAAAACAAGTATGTGATAGGAGTCCTGATTCTCCGCTTGTGCAAATATGTGAGCTGCTGTTCCTATATCAATCACAGGCAAGTAACTCTCGCCTTTCATGGAATGATTTGCACCAAACCGAAAGAGATTCTTCTTGCCTTTTAATGTTTGCGGGTAGTGCTGCAACAAATGAGCCTGCATTAGTTTTATCCGATTCCGATGACTTCCTGTCTTGTAAATCTCTGCACTTCTAATCAGCGCATCAACCAACTCAGTTTCTGCCTGTATCATGTTGGAACGGTTCAACTTACGGACTGCTTCTTCAAAGAAGGCCGTTTTAAAAAAATAAGGCTTGCTTAGATCCTTAACGAATTTCTCGTTTAGATAGGTTGAGGAATCCAGCATTGCTTTATACAAATTCCTATTGGCAAAGCTTCCCGTTTCTACCAGATGCTGAAGTACAATTGAGTGGATGTTAAACATATTTGCTCGGCTCCTATTATGTTCACTTTATTCTTTAGGGCAAATCGGAGAAATTCAAATTCATTTTTTTTCTGGAAGAATGAGAAACCATTGTAATTAATGGCTATCCAATTGTCTAGCTGAGCTGATGATAAAGTGTTGATTTTGTTTTGCAGGATACTTAATGTCCATGGGTCTAGTTCACAGATGTAGTTATCAATGTCAAGATTCTTCATGAGCGCCTGTGTAAATAGGGGGAGTTCACTAAAAAAGTGATCCTCACCTATCAACACATAGTTGGTGCTGCTGGCTCGGGCGATCATTTTTTTCCATGCTTCCCCCTCAAACTCACTACCGCCTTTAAAGGTTGACATATTTATGGCAACTAGACTATCAATGTTGGATAGCACTTGTGCATGTAGCTGGCAAACAGTGAACGTAATTGAAAGTAAAACTGCTTTATAATATCTTAAATTCATGGTCATTTCTTTGTGTCTGCCTTTTATTATACTTTCAACGCATTCATTTTTAGAACTTTCATACTCACACACGAAAACTTGGGCTAGTGTTTATTCTACAACCCCTGAAATTTTATCTAAGAACTTACCGCCCATCCAACTCATATTTCGGCTCGCTAACGAGACATCGCAAGATTGTTTTCTAACAAAGGCCAAATTCAATTCGGGAAAAACTATTGTCATTTGGCCAAGGTCACCGGTAGCTGCGAAATTCCAATGCTTTGAATTTTTATCAATCCACCACAGGTAGCCGTAGTAGGGGGCTAACGCACTAGGGGTGATTGATTCCTTTATCCATTTTTCTGAAACAATTTGTTGGTTATTGTACCTTCCATTGTTTAGCATAAGCATTCCAATTTTATGCGCATTGGATACGGTGGTGATGCACCCACCGTAAACCAAAACATTTCCAGATGAATCTCTTGCAAAACTGGTTGAATCGATATCCATCGGTTCAAACAAATATTTTTGAAAGGCTTCATCAGCTTTTAAACCTGACGCTTTCTCAACAACCATTCCTAATGCCTGAACAGACTCGTTGGAATAGTTAAATCGAATTCCGGGTAGCGTATCCGGTTTTAAATTGATGACATATTGGTTCATGTTACCTTGAGATAGAACACCAGAAGGACCAAGTCTTTTATACCCTGCAGACATGGTTAGCAAATGCTTAATAGTTATTTTATTCTTGCAAGCTATTCGCCATTCCGGAATGTAGTGGCACACTAAGTCGTCAACACTTTTGATAGTTCCTTGGTCTATCAGTATCCCGATAAGCAAACCCGTCCATGATTTTACCATTGAGGCTGTTCCCATGTAAGGTGTCTTACATTGCGCGCTTGCACCTTCGGGTTGAATAGTAGTAAAATCAGTTCTATTCCAATGTGTTAAGACGTTGCCATTGAAGCTGAAAAGAATTTCATCCGCTTTCGTGCTATCGCAATAGTTAATGAGTTTGAATAAATTAACTGAGTTGATGCTCTGTGAGAATAACTGCTGTTGAATAGCCATCACGAATAAAATAACTATGTACTTTTTCATTTATTGTCAATGAGAAAATTATAAAACACTTACAAGTATAATTTGTAGCCTACTCTTTTCATTGCTTGAAATAGATATCATTAAACATCAATTAACTTTTCTCTGCAATTCTTCTATCAAATCATCGAGTCGCTTTGTTGACATTTTAGGCATGTCGCGCCTTCTATCCTTCACCTCTGGCCGGTGATACGATACTGTAATATCTGTTACCCCTATCTTTTGAGAAACGGAAGCTGCCTGGCTTTCGCGAGGCATAACCCAGCCGTACCACTCCAGTGCCTGAACATTGGTGGCAATCAGAAGCAAGATGCACAGCAACTTCACAGGCCCAATTGTGGTGAGTTTCATCAGACTTTTCATTAAACATTTTTTTACTCAACTCCTAACTTGTTTGCCGATTTTGCCCAAAGCTCATTTTGCGCTTATTTGTTTAAAATTCTATTTCCCTCTGTAGAAAAAATTCCCGCTCGCAGGTATCTGAATCTGTTTCCGTTCTGCACATATATCAGTAGCCCGTGTGTAAATAAAATGATACCACCACATAAAATACTCTTCAAAGCTGATACCATTTTTGTACTTTGATTGATCATACACTTTTACAAAAAAGGCTCTATTCTCCTCAAAAATGCGCAACATGGAGGGGAGAAATTCGAGTGCCAATTGTTTAAAAACTTCTTCATCTTTAGGCAAAATATACGGGGCAGCTGCATCATTATAATAGTTTTGAAGCTGAACGCTCATACGCTTGTTACCATATACCGCTGCGCAAATGGTATCGCTACATTGTACTTGATTACCATAAATACCAAATACTTCTCTGTCTAATTTTGGGTCTAATTCTGCAATCTGGTAATAGTAGTCTTTACTGTGCCGAGGCGTTCTCGGTGCTTTTACAAATTGATTTTCAACATTGTTAATCTGCCAATTATCCAACAGAACATCACTTATCAGAAAAAAGGAAATCTGATCAAAACTGAACTTATCTGAAAAACTAATAGACCTATATACTGTTTTTATTCTAGGTAAGAAAGCAACAAGTGAATCAGCAATTACGGATGCTATTTTTTCTGATGCTTTATATATTTCTTTACCATCCCTCTGAGTAACAATCATAACATTAGGTGTTAGTTTACCACTAGCAGATTTCTTTAAGAATCCGGCATTCAGTAGTAAATCAATTTTCTGTTGGAGTTTTTCATTAGACCATCCTGCATTTTCGGAAAATTCTTTTTCAGAAATGCCATTGTGAATAGCATAAAGAAAGTAATCGATACTATCTTTATATGGATTAAAATTAGGACGGTTATCACCTCTCGAAATCAAATGATGTTCTAACTTTA
This sequence comes from Bacteroidia bacterium, assembly GCA_031414855.1. Classification (GTDB taxonomy): domain Bacteria; phylum Bacteroidota; class Bacteroidia; order Cytophagales; family Cyclobacteriaceae; genus ELB16-189. The sequence continues at coordinate 10,090 of JANOQK010000323.1, forward strand.
CTGAGAGAATCTTATCAACTGTTTCTTGTGACCATAACCGAAATGAAAAGACAAGCATTAAAATAGCGATCAGAGTAATTATTTTGATTGTATTGAATTTCATTTAGGTCTATTTATTTTTTTTTCTAATTGGTACACAACAGATAGCTTTAGATTTTGTCTATGCATCAAAGGCCAATCCGGTAGATAGTTTAAGGCTACCTTCCTTTTATTATAGAAAACAATAGCATGCTGAGAGGTGCCTTCTTTAACCTGAGTGGAGATTCTTTTTTTATCAAATTGGTAAAGGGTATCAACTTGAGCATGGACTTCGTGAATGTGCCAGATTAGTGATATCAATACTATTGGTAAATACTTCATATAACTTTGGTTTTAGTATGTCCAGAGCAGCTTAGTCCAATTTTTTTACTAATCCGTTAACGGAATTATCGCGCTATTTTCCGTATCGAGGTATTTTCTTGTTATCACATAGCCGATGATTGTAATCACTTCGTTTAGAATAAATAGATTGGCAATCCCGATGACGGTTCCATTCATTAAGTGCTTGGTGACTAATAGGTATTCCAACAGCCCAAAAATAGGACCCCACAGCAAATACGGAAACAGGATAAGGTAAAACAGAAACCAGCCGATGCGGTTCGCGTTTTTGATAGAACGGAAAGCAACGATTAATGGAGGGACGCAGCAGAGCCATATTGCAATGATCACAACCCAGTACACAAGCGAGTTATTGCCAAACAACAATGCGGAAGTATAGAACTCATCATTCGTTTTAAAAAATGGACTAATCATTCTTTGCATAGGCAATTGTGCGAAAATCAACGCAAAGGATAGTTGGCGCGTATAAGATGATGCGTGCTTACTAGACAATAAATACGCGCCTATCCACATCATACAATAAGTAAAAACCGGGCCCATGTAGTTGGCTATGTATGTCTTTGGCGAATCCTCACAAGCGGTACTGAAGTAATTGAACGTTTTATAGCCCCAGTCTCCACATACAACATATCCTGTAAAGTGGTGAACTAATTCGTGCAGCGAAGCATACAACATTACCATGCGATAAAAAGCAAGGCAATACTTCCAGTTAATTTTAATCGAGATCATTTATCTACTTGTCTTTTTGACACTTACTTTCCATCACCTCTATCCCTTCACTTGTCCAAGCATCGCCATAGATGGATTCATAGCAAATACTCAGCTTTAACTCATGCTTTCTCATTTCACTGTAAACAGTGTCGACCCACTTCTCACTATTGATTTGGAAAAGTCGTATGGACTTACCCGGTGGCATCACTCTGTTTTGAACCGTTGAAACATAATGCGGGAAGTAAGAGGTACCGATTAATTGCACAAATAGAGAATCGATAGTAGGAAATGGTTTTCCATCCAACTCAATAGCTACATTTTTGATAATGGCGGGGCCAATCCCGTTGTTGGTGATCTCTATATAATAGGTCTCTTCGTTAAAGCTGGGCAGCCACTCCAGATACGGCCAGGCAGAAGCATGTTGCTGCGTTTGCATGATGTGCGCTTGATACATGTAAACCGACACTGTGATGATGTTTATGACAATGGCCATAATACCAATCCACAGACCGATGTCGCGTTTGGGAGCAGTGGTTTCCGATTTAACTTCTTCTTCCATCAAGATTCATTTTGTTGTGCTATTTATTCCGACCGCAGCGAATCAACAGGGTTAGTGCTTGCTGCCTTAACAGAATGGTAGGTAACGGTTAAAACAGCTACCAACACGGCTATCAAACCAGCCGCGGCAACAATGCCCCAGTTGAAATCAATTTTATAATTGAATCCTTGCAGCCATCGGTTCATCAAAAAATAACTGACAGGAGCAGCTAACACTAGTGCAATTACCACCTGCTTAATAAAACTAATGCCTACCATCAATACCAACTGCTGAGCTGAGGCTCCTAATACTTTTCGAATTCCCAGCTCCTTTGTGCGTTGCAAAATGGAGTAGGAAGCCAATCCAAAAAGCCCCAAGCCGGAAATAACTGCAGAAAGCAGCGCAAAGAGATTTACTATTTTGCTCATCATACCTTCTGTTTGATACAACAACTCATATCGTTCGTCAAGTTGTGTTAAAACAAAAGGCGAATCTGGGTTGACTTCACTCCACACTTCCTTCAGCAAATTGATTTGCTCAATCTTTGCTTCTGAATCAACACGTACCAACATATTCGACAGCACCAAATCCTTTCCCGTAAATATGACCAGCGGAGCAATGGGGCTATGGAGTGAAGAAAAATGAAAGTCCTTAACAACTCCTCTAACTACTCCCGTAGCTTGCCAAACATCTAGCTCTTTTCCCAAGGCACCCTCATTTGTCCAACCAAAGAATTCTACTGCCGACTCATTCAATATAATTTCACGAGTGCCATCCTGGCCAGTTGAACTGGAAAAATCATTTCCGATGACAGTAGCTATTCCCATTGTCTTTAAATAGTCAGCATCCACAGGTGCCACTCGTATTAATTTTCTTTCTTCCGAGCCTTTGACGTTGAGAGCCGTTTCGAACGTAATATTTACAGGCAATTGCGTAGCGGCCGAAATAGAAGTTATCATCGGACGGGCAAGTGCTTTAGCTTTAAAAACATCTACTCTTGTTCTCGCCAAACTATCAAGGGATAATGACATAATTTGATTTCTGCTATATCCTGAATCCTTCAATCGCATAAACTTCAGTTGACTTGAAACGGTAAGAGCCGAAACTATGAGTATGATTGAAATGCCAAACTGTGCAATGACCAATCGTCTTCTGAGTTTAATTCCGGCAACAGAGTCCTTTAGTTTGCCTTTCAACACCTTAGCCGGTTGATAATTTGACAAAATAAAAGCGGGATAAAGACCAGCCACCAAACTAATCAAAAGACAACCTAGTGCGACTAACAAACAATTTGTAAGAGTAAAGATTGAGCTAAGATCAAGTGATTTCCCAATGATAAAATCAAACGCTGGAAGTGATACAAACGCCAGCCCCATGGCGATTAGCAAGGAACCAAATGTAATGATCGTTGACTCGCTCATGAATTGATAGAACAATTGCATGCGCACCGCACCCATTACTTTTCGAACGCCCACCTCCAGCGCTCGCTCCATAGAACGTGCTGTTGACAAGTTGATGTAGTTGAGTGTGGCTACAACCAAAATTAAAAACGCAATGGCAATAAAGATTTTGACATACAAAATATCACTTGTATTGGGTACCTTATACTTTAGATTATTTAGATAAACATCTGCTAGCGGAACAAGATCCAATTCGACTCCTTCCTGTGCCCAAGCTCCGAATTTACTTTCAAGTCGCGCGGGAATGCTTTTAACAATCTTAGCGGGATCAGCATTGGGATTCAAGACAAGATACGTGTAGTACTCGCTGTTGTCCCAACTGGGCTGATGGCTTGCAGATAGCAGAGTATTGAGCGAGACCACAAAATCGAGTTGCAAATGAGAATTTGAAGGAATGTCTTTTACAACTCCCGTTATGGTATAGAGTGCGCTACTGGAACCTCCGAGTGTTTGATTGAGTATATCAGCTTTTGCCCATTCCTTGCCGAAGTACTTCACTGCCATACTTTCCGTTAGAACAATTGAGTTAGGTTCCGTCAGTAATTTCTTCGGGTTGCCGCTAACCAACGGAAAAGTGAAAATGCTAAAGAAGGTAGAGTCAGCATACAAAACTTTTGACTCGTTGATTACTTCATTCTCTTTCTTAAGCGATAGAGAAGATCTTTTAACGCGTACATTTTGTTCGACTTCCGGAAACGACTCTTGCATGAAAGGGCCACCAACACTACAGTTTGCACCAGTGGGCAACACGGTACCGTTGAAATGCCATGTCATTGGCAACAGAAATATATTCTTGCCTTTTGAATGAAAGTTGTCATAGCTCATTTCGAACAACACATAGACACTAATGAGGAGACTAAAACACATCCCGGTTGACAGTCCGAGAATATTAATCAGGCTGTGCGTTTTCTGACGCAGCAAATTTCGAATGGCGACTTTGAAGTAGTTTTGGATAATATTCATAGCGTGACTTTAATTATTTCTGATAGATGGAACTCTATTTGCTTTAATGTTGACTTCGTATAGCTTCAAAATCAACCCAATAGATATTTCCCTGATTGTTTAGTGATTGACTCGAAAGATTCTTGATAGTTGCATAATCGGCTTTAGCCGGAAATGATTTGATTGAGTTATAACGTGTACTGGTGAGAAATAACTTCTTTCCATCGGGGCTCACATACGGACAGTACTCGAGGTATTTGGAGTTAAGCTCTGCAAGGCACTTTGCCGGTTGCCATTTGCCAGCGTTGTTCTTTACGCTTATGTAAAGATCACCACCACCGGCATCGTCTCTCCTACCAAAGCAGGTGAACAAAATATAGTCCTCATCAGGGCTTACAAATGCATTGAACTCATCCACTTTGGAATTGACAGCGGAATCCAACGGCTGAGGAGTTTGATATTTACTCTCTTTCCATTCGGCACGATAAATATCTTCACGGCCTGTGCCCTGCCCCTTATAGCTTGCAGTGAAAAATAAATTACCTGTTTTTGTTATGGATGGATAGAACTCATCCTGGTCAGTGTTGATAGGCACACCCAAATTGACTGGTGTACTCCAACCATTTATTTCACGCGTAACCTTCCAGATATCGAAGTCTTTTGTGTCCGTTCCGCTATCGGGTCTGTTCGATGCGAAGTAAAGTGTCTTTCCATCAGCGCTAAAGGCAGGCTCCAGGTCGCTGTACATTCCGGCAAACGGCACCACTTCCGGTTTTGTCCATTCTCCAGATTTTAATTGTTTACAAAATACAATAGTTTGAAAATCGCTGCGGGGCGATGCAATGGTAAAGTATATCTCCTTTCCATCTGGCGACATCGCAAAGTCGCGTTCGTTGATGGGAGTTGATATGAAACCATCTGCAAACAGGCTGAGTTGATTCGGGGCTTTGTCTACGCTGAACTTGTTGGGTTGGGCAAACCCGATAGCTGTGGAAAGTACTAGTAATGACAGAATCTTCTTCATTTATGTATTGATTAGTTTTTTACAAGTGCTGAATAAATAATCTCTGCCGCTATTTGACTTCCCTCTGCTGATGGATGAAAGTTATCAGCCGAATAAAAGCGAAAGTCACCCTGATCGCCAAATTTTTTAAATTCAGAACCAACGGCACAGAGCAACGATTGAGTTGCTGTGGCTGCATCAGTATAGTTTGTGATTACGCCACCGAACGTGAGATAATTTGATTTGGCAGGCCAGACCATAAAGAAGGCCAACTCAGTTCCGCGGCTTATGCAAAAGTCTTTGATACGTTGGCCGTAATCGAAAAGCATGGCACGACCATCTGCCTGAGAAGAGGGGCCTTGCTGTATCACTACAAAGTCAAAATTCCCTTCGCAGATTAGTTCCTGCATCTTCCCATCGTTCCAATGATCTTCGATGGCGTAGTTGGGAAATGCCAAGGTTTCTGAGTAAATGTCTTTGCCTTTTGCTGCACCAATACGTTCTACCATTTTTGGTAAATTGTTACTATAGGTTAAACTGTTTCCAACAAATAGAATCCTAATGCCAGGATCGTCCGTTCGCTTAGTTCTACACACGTCTACAATAGCTAATTGTGAGCCGCCCGATGTGCCAGATGTACTACCACGAACTTCCTCTTGGCCACTGCATGAAGAAAATGAAGACGATGTACCAAGAATAAAATACTGTACAAATTTCAAATACCTCATGGCTTGTCAATCAACGATTTCATGATCTATTATAGCCAGTATGTCTGATGCCGCTTTATTAGCTCTGCGAAGAGAATTTGCGCGATTTCGCGAAAAGCCAATAAACCGATCAAAAAGGAAAAGATTAGCCTTAGTTACCAGGTCGCTATCTTCATTTGGTCGATACTCTAATGCGATACGCGTCATATAAACTTCTGATTCTTCGAGCATTTTGATGTTCTGGTACAACAACAAGAGTTGCTCATGCAGCCGAAAATCAACTATCGCACTGTTGCGCGTATTGATAGCATATTCTATCACAGAATAATTGTATTGCGGCTGAAGGTAGTAGTAATGATGAAAGTCGGAATGATGACCAAGGCTATGCAAACTATCCCATGACTTGCTCAATTTAAGTTGGTAGTCAGCCATACCTGGAAAGATTTTTTGCATTGACCTTAGCTCACCTTGTAAGCTGGTCAGAATCTTTGTGCGCTCGGCCCGTTCACTTTTCTGCGTGTTCCAATTGTTTAATAGAAAAGCAATGGTAACTCCTGTAATAACAATAATTAAGTCCAAAAACGGTTTCGAGTACTTTTTTAATGAGGCAATTTGAAAAATCATGAGCTATAAATGACATTCATCAAAAATTCAAATAAACCTGAAGATAATCTAGGGGAATCAACCAGTTGTTCGCTTTCGTCAATAGAAGGCCATGCTAGGTCAATCAGAAATTGAAGAGACGATAACTTATTGCAAAGTAAAGCCGATTAGATCTGATACTGTAAAGAATAGTTGAATTTGCTATGGAAGGTGCCGTAAACGTTGGCGTTTCTCCACCCCAGATAAAGCTTGTGGAAAATTGAAAAGCGTCTTTAGTGAATCCAATCTCAGGAGCAATAGCAAAGGACGATCTATGCGCATGAACATACTGATACCTGCTAACGCCTGCACCCAACTCTGAATAGAAAACGAACTCACTCTTTTTAATCCAGTCAATCTTGTTCTTAATTAGGTAGGTAGCAGCGTTCAAGTTATTGTAATTAATAATGATTGTATTCGAGATCGGATCATAGAAATCACCCGGAGGTGAGCCACCGAGGAAAGCCGACAACCGACCGCTAGCCATTGCAGAAATACCAATAGAGTATTTTGACGTCAAGCGAGCGTATTGGCTTATCGAAATAGCAATGCGTCCATTATTGACCAGTTTGTTGTATGGAAACGGGTGCTCAAAATGTCTGCCAAGGCCTAATCCTATATTGGTAGAGAAAATATCCTGAGCATGAACTTGCAACGCAACCAGAAAATAGAATAGACAAGCACAAGTTGAACGCATAAAGGAACTATTCATTCGAAAAATCAAAATTCTGCTTTATAAACTTTGAGTTCTTTGTGCCTTCAATGCTTGCATGCAACGAGTTCTTAACCCGTCTGTACGCAATTCGCTGGGGAAAGTCATGTGCCCTGTTTTCGCAAATAAATTCGACCCTGCCAATGAAAATAACTTTAAAGGTAATGGGCATACCACTGTTCTGGTCGGCTACTGTTGGCGTATAGCTCCACTCTCCCTCCTTAGACTCATTTCGATTGTCTCCTGAACTGCGGAATCGCCAGCTGCTTTTACAAGCATACTTTTTCCAGTAAGCGTAGAATCATTCTTTTGCTTCCATTGCTCTACCACGTAGCCATTACCGACATTGATTTTCCAAGTGCCTAAAAGCCAATTGAATTGATCTGCCTTCAGCGCTTGAACAGCAACAGACAGCAAGGCTGAAATTGCAAAACAAAATAGGGCTTTCATAAAATAGTGTTTTTAGTAGCGTAAATATTGAAAAAAAGGCTTCGCTTTCATTACTACATTTGCCAACAGGCAGTCTACGTCAACCGAAACGGTATTATCTTCAACCAAATCTAGTTTACAGGCTATCGCATACTTATAGAATTGGCTACCTTGCCATACTTTTTATACCTATGAGCAGGGTACTTTTTCATGTTCTGTTTTGGTTGGTCTACGTCTTGGTGTTGACGTACCTTAATGTTACTTCTGATGTAAAAAGTTTCGACTTTCTACCAGCGGGCGCACTTCAAATTTTCTATGATCAATTTGCTACACAGGCTATTTTACTTATAGTCAAAATTCCCTTTGCATATGCCGCGCTGTTTTTACTCAATCGGTATCTACATGAAAAGAGTGCCTTGTTATCAGTCCTTGCAATGTTAACCACGTTGCTTGTCATTGGCGCAGTCTCCATGAGCATACTTAATCACACGATCGTTTTGCCTTATCTTTTCAACATCCACGAAAGTGAATACTCTGTATTTTCAACTGGAAGTTTGATCTATCATGGTCTTTCACTGGCTTTTGTTACGGGTATTGCCGCTACGATTAAGTTAATGCGGTGGCAACATAAAACCCAACTGCAAGTTGCCTACCTGCAAAGAGAAATGATCGAAGCTGAATTGAGGTACCTAAAAGGGCAAATCAATCCTCACTTTCTTTTTAACACGCTGAACAACATTTACTCGCTGGCAAGAAAGGGGTCAGTAGCAACAGCCGATTCGGTATTAAAACTTTCGAAACTAATGAGGTTTATGCTTTTTGAAGCAGGAAGTGCTCGCATTCTATTAAGAAATGAAATTACCTTGATTGAAGACTACATTGAATTGGAGCGCCTTCGCTATACGGATCGGCTGCGTGTTGATTTTAAACGCGAGTTGGATAACACTGATCAGGAAATTGCCCCGCTCCTGCTTATTCACTTTGTTGAAAACGCATTCAAGCATGGCATCAGCGAAACACATCATGATTCATTTATCAACATTGATATCAAATTGAAAGGCGATTTGTTGAACGTAACGATTATTAATTCGATGCCACCAACTTCCAACAAAACAAACAAATTGCATATTGGACTAGGAAATGTAAAGAGGCAACTCGAGCTGCTGTACCTCAAGCATCGATTGGATGTAAAAAATACACTTGATGCCTTTCATGTAACACTCACCATTCCATTGCTATAGCTATGTTGAAATGTTTAATCGTTGAAGACGAACCTTTGGCTGCAGATGTTATACAAGATTACATCGAGCAGGTACCCTTTTTATCTTTAGCGGGAAGATGCCCCGATGCGCTTGCAGCGCTAGATTTTCTACGTAACGACATGATAGATGTGCTGTTTCTTGATATACATCTGCCAGGCTTGAAAGGGCTAGACTTTTTAAAGGCATTGAAAAATCCCCCGGCTGTAATTCTTACAACGGCTTATCATCAGTACGCAGTAGAAAGCTATGAACTAAATGTGGTTGACTATTTGTTAAAGCCAATTGAGTTTAACCGTTTTGTGGAAGCTGTCAGTAAAATAAAAACACCTATTCAAGCGGAAGCGCGAGTAATTAGTATTCATGCAGATCGAAAAACCGTATTAATCCCGACTGACCAAATCTTATTTGTAGAAAGTCAAAAAGAATATATACGAATACAAACCCGTACTGAAACTTATATAACTAAGTATGCACTCACAAAATTTGAAGAAGATCTGGGTACTTCCCACTTTTTACGCATACATAGATCCTTTATTGTGGGTTTGCAACATGTCAAGGCATTTAACGCGCAAGAGGTAGATGTTCCAGGTAAGTCAATACCTATTGGAGCCAATTATCAGGAGATGGTGCTAAGCCGACTTAACCAGAGTTTTTCATAATTCTAATATTAATTCAGGCCTTGACAGATTCTGGTATTATTTTCGCAGCCACCACCTGCCCTATGCACGATTGAGCATTCCTGCATTGATGTACACTCGGTTATTGCACCCAGACTACCACACTCCACAAGACAATGCGCAGAATATCAACTACGAAAAACTGTTGAAGATGACCAACCCTCACGCCAACACACCTCCCCGCTTTTCGGCCAGACAAGCGCACTCAAGTTGCAAACTAGGATTTAATACCCTATCTCTATCCCGTGGTTCGTGTCCACACGAACCACACTTTATGTGTGCGGTGAAAAAAACTATTGCATTTCCAAAAGTCTTTTAGAGCGCAAAAAGATGACACCGAGTATCACAAGCCATAGTAGCCAGAGCGTACTACCGATGAAACCTGCTAATTCCCATACCGGAAAAGAAGGCATAACTGTAGCAAACAACTCCGCCTGAGCGAGTAGATAAATGACAGATGCCACATAGGCGAAGTAGGACAGCCAATTTGGAATGACTTGTAATCGTTGTAAGGAGATTGAGATCAAGACGGTCCATGCTATAGTAAATAGCTGACCAAGATGTTCGCCCAATATCACTCCAGCAAACTGATGAATTGTTTTGAAGGCCATAACAGCGGCAGCTTTCGTTGCTTCATCTGAAGCACTCACAAAGGATTCAGCCAAAACAGGCACTACAAATGTCCAGCGAAGTAAACCTATCATTTGGACGATCAGGCCAATGACTCCTATAGTAGTCGCAACGCGTGCCAGAGAAGTCTTATGCTCAAGTTTTTGTCCTAATAGAATATAAGCAGGTAATAACGGAATGCCTGTTATTGCAAAAGCGAACCAAGTCCAAATTAATGAGGTCCCTCCTTCGTGAAATTTGGATAAAATGATAGCTGTGGGTTGCCTTAGAATATCAGGATATTCAAATATGACTATCAGAATATTATAAGGAATAAATAAGGCAATTGCTCCCGCAATGAACAAGCCTCCAATTATTTTATTTGTTTTCATGTGTTAATAATTGTTTTTAGTGGTCACATGGAATCGCCTGCTGATTATCATGCCTTTGGGTGTAGAGCATCTCATTGGCGATTTCATACTATTTAATCGATTTAGTTTTTTTATACCACTGAACTGTTTCTTTCACAATAACTGAGGGGCTTGTTGAGTGATCACCGAAGCGATTAGTGTATTTGCTATGATCAACCAAATAAGGATATTCAAACTGATAAGCTAGTTCATAGAATTCTCTTATAAAAGAGTTGAACATTCCAGCCATGCGAACAACAAATTTTGGCAGTAGTCTAATCTCTACTTTTTCACCGGTAAATAGCTGAAAAAGGTGAATCCATTTATCGATGCTTATAGCAGTAGCATTAGGTGCATGCCATAATTGTCCAAAGGCATCAGCAGCACTACCAACATTTACGATTGCTTGTGCGAAATCGTTGATGTAGGTAAATGTATGAGGCAGTTCTATTTTTCCAGAAAGCAGAACTGTTTTCTTATTATATATTCTGTCCAGAAAATCAGTACCAAATACTCCTTTGTGAATTCTTGGGCCGATAAAATCTGCTGCTTTGACAAAGGCCACCCTTCTACTAAATTCTTTGCCCGATTTTAATAAAGTATTGATGACTGATGTTCTTATTAGTCCCTTTCTAGTTTGAGCTTTATGAGGTAAATCTTCATGCATAATGTTTCCCAGTACATTGCCATAGGAATACATGTTATCAGCAAAAACCAGTTTGGCATTCGTGTTATCCAAAGCGTGCGCTAATGCAGAAGCCGTTGCAGGATAAAATTTAGCCCATGACTGATAAGGAACATCGGTGCAGCTAAAAATCACATCAGATTTTCTGGCTATACTTTCCATCTCAATCTTATTGGTTACATCTGCCTCAACAACGTTCACATTGTCAGGAATCTTTATATCCAATGTTCCTTTTCTATTTACCAAAGTTATCTCCTCCAGGGGATTAGCTTTTAGCAAGACTTCCATCACGGCTATGCCTAATTGACCCGATCCTAAAATTATTTTCATGTCTATATTTCTATTTTTCTCCTCACTTCATTCGTAGCCATGTCTTTCGTCCCCCGTTAGTTACACTAATCTTCATTAGTCAGTCGCGTGTTGGGCATTTTTCATTGACTACTTTCTCCTTCTACACCGCATTGAGCATAGGGTTGAGTTTTACTCCCATGTCAAAGTGCTTCCTTGCTTCTGTCTTGTTCCTCTGCTTCTCTAATTTGCCAACCAAACCATTTTGTCGCCAGCCGTACGTCTGCTGTTCATCTTATTCGAGTTTCTGCTAAATGCTTAAATTTTAATTGATCTTAGTTTTTCTCGCAAAGATGAAGAGTATGGAAGGAGTAAATATGGAAAGCAGTAGCAACCCAAACTTTATTGCCGTAAAAAAACCTAAGGAACTTGCAAGAAGTTCACTTTTAGATGGAAACTTAGAAAGAATGCTAAGTATGATTGCGTTTTCAATTAAGTCACTGGCAAACCAGATAAAAGGTAAACGGATCAAGATATTTACTAAGTATTTTGGAACCGATACTCGCTGAGAAACGAATCTGGCAAATGTCAACAAAAACGCAAGGAATGAAAGGGGAAATACAATATCAATTGTGTAGGTGAAGCGCTTGTAGGCACTTAACCCTTCCACTGTGAATTGACCTAGTCGTTCATATACTTCAGAACTAGAGAAGACAGGGCTTTTATCAAATATCTCCAATCCCCCAAGAAGTTGGCTTACTGCCTTTGAACCCCAAGGTATCTCAAACATGTGGGTGATTACAAATATTAATAAGAAGACAAGAAACATTTGAAGTAATTTACTGCCGGACGTTTTATGATTCAATTGCTCCTTTTGGCTGGTTGTTGCAATTGAATTTATGGCAATTGTTCCACGCCTTCTTTCGTTGAACATAATACCGAGTACGAACCCAAGCAAGAATATTGTTGGAATGTACATGAAGTGTTGAATTGGCATAAAGTATTTCTTTTAAATGAAACATAAGACTTCAAAGTTAAGCGCCTATCAAGGGCATAATTCTTCCAGATAATAGTGTTATGAATAAAATAGTTAAGATCCGCGTTTTATTTGTTTTCATGTTATTTAATTGGTTTTTCTATTTAAAGAAAAACGAATAACTGATTCCGGGAGTAGGGTTGATCTTTAAGCTTTCTCCGGAAGCGGCAACAGCGATTGCGCCAATCCTTAGGTTAAGACCTTTCCACACCATCCAACGAAATCCGCCTTCTATTGCCACCGCATTCTCTTTTTCATAATCAAGG
>JANOQK010000324.1:0-3142 GCA_031414855.1 Bacteroidia bacterium
AAGGTGTCTTTGCCCAATGAAAATATCATAGCAGAGCAAACCACCATTCCCAAGATAGGTACCAGCGGAACTAACGGGGTTTTGAAAGGTCGCTCTGCAGTCGGGTTTTTAACACGTAATACCCATATGCCTGCACACACCAACACAAAGGCGAACAATGTTCCAAAGCTTGTTAAATCACCGGCAATGCTTCCAGGAACAAATCCTGCAAAGAGGCCAACAAAAATCAAAAGGAGAGCATTTGATTTGAAAGGCGTACGAAACTTAGGATGCAGTTCTGAAAATACTTTCGGCACCAAACCATCTTTCGACATCGAATAGAACACACGCGACTGTCCCATTAGCATAACCAGTATCACAGAGGAGAATCCTGCAAGAATAGCGACAGTCACCAAAGTTCCTAACCATTCATAACCTGGCATATAGGTTTTAATCGCATAGGCAACGGAGGCTTCTTTACCCGCGGTTTTAAACTCTTCCCAATTGGCAACGCCAGTCAACACATGTGAAAACAAAACATAAAGTATGGTGCACACAACAAGAGATCCTAAAATTCCGATAGGCATATCTCGTTTTGGATTTTTAGCTTCCTGAGCTGCAGTAGACACGGCATCAAAGCCAATAAATGCAAAGAACACTATACCAGCACCACCGAGCACACCGCCCCATCCAAACCTGTTCCATGAATCATGATCAGGAAGTGACTGAGGAATTGTGAACGGAGTATAGTTAGCCTCGTTGATGAATCCCCATCCAATCACGATGAAAATAAGTACAATAGATACTTTGACAAAAACGATGACAGCATTCAATCGTGCAGACTCTTGTGTTCCTTTTATTAGGACTAATGTAAGAAGGACAAGTATAAACAGAGCTGGCAAGTTTACGATCCCCGTCACGCCATCCAGACTCGTTTCAAAAGGAGAGTGGCACAACTCATACGGTATGGCTCCCCCCAGAAGATTATTCAGATACTCACTCCAGGCGATTGAAACCGTGGCTGAAGCAAGTGCGTATTCCAGCACCAGCGCCCATCCAATAATCCATGCCATAAATTCGCCCATGGTCACGTATGCGTACGCATAAGCACTTCCTGCAATAGGGATCATGGAGGCAAACTCCGCATAGCACAGGCCCGCAAAAGCACAACCTATGGCTGCCACAATAAAGGATACTACAACAGCGGGACCCGCGGCCTCACCAGCAGCGGCAGCAGTGCGCACAAAAAGGCCTGCGCCTATGATGGCTCCAATTCCAAGTGCAATTAAATTTCCGGCTCCGAGGGTCCGCTTCAGTCCCGTGGTGGCGTCAGAAGATTGAGACATCAACTGCTCCAAAGGTTTCTTGATATGTAAACTCATGCGAATTATGTTACGTGAATATTAAGAGCTTAAAAGTAAAAAGAATATTGAATTGTGCAGGGTTTATTTTGATGAACGAGATATTCTCAGGAGCTCATTTGGCCTTGCCATCCGAAGCTATGGCGTAGGATGGCGTGCCCCTACCGTGCGAGACGCGCGTCAGGGTCGGGCTCTACGCTTTTACTCCTCCCCCGATCCACACATGCTTGCACGCGAGCCATCGGGGTGCGGGGTAACCGCTGCAATCCCTCACGCAAGATTCGTCCAGATCATCAGTGCGTTGTGCCGATTGAAAATTTAACGGCCAGCTTGTAATACTCATGGGTGGACGATAACTTTTACCATTAACTATTAACCTTTCTCTATTAACTGAGCCGGAAAAGGTAATTATGCCAGTCTGATCAAAAGTGAAATTACCTGCGCTGTGCAGACAAAGAATAGTCGGTGCAGCCCGTGTTCACGATTAGAATTTTGGCATCGTGTGGCACATCATTTTTGTTTTGAAGCAGGAGCGCCAGTCCGGCAATACCGCTTGGTTCACACTTAATGTTTTGTTGTTGGGCAATGCTTAAAGCTTCCTCAATGAACTCTTCCTCCACATCTAAAATTGCTGACGCATGACCAATCCTGTTGTTGGCTATGAGCGAAGCAAGATAATCGTTGTAGTCTTTTAGCGAAGGCAGGTAATAGGAAAACAGTTTATCGAGTTTGGTACTGGCGCTGTGCGTGGTGGCACCAATAAAATTACATTGACTGATGATATTAATATCACCTCTGAATCGCGGATCGTGTTTGAATATCCGGTTGTTAAACTCACGCTCAGCAATGATTAGAATGTTGACAAACAAATCACCCGTTCCAAAAGGAATAAAACAGTAGTCGGGACTTTCGTTTATCACTTCATAAGAAAGCCAGTCATAATAATTGTCATTGTACCGGTCAAGCACTTCGCGATAGGTAATGTCAATGCCGGTCGTATTATCTGTTAGTTCTTTGATTTCTTTTCCTGTCAATGGCTTTTTTGAAAGATCCGTTTCATACACCTTACAACCCATGTCAGTCAAATGTTTTTTGATCTCGGGTTTCATCTTGTGGTCAACCAATACTTTGAGAATAGTTGAGATGCCATAGAGGTTAAAAAAATATTGAATGGCCATGGCAGCGCTGCCGGAAGATATCAGCGAAATCTCCTTTATTTGATAGCGTTTTGCCTTAATTACCACCTCCCACGCCATTCTTGATTTGTGCGTGCCGCTGGGATTTGTACTCTCATCTTTTAACCAAATATTGGTAAAACCAGGTAATTGAATTTGATACGTTTCCGATGCAGGAAACTTTGGTGTAAAAAAAGGCTTCGGTGGAAATTCTGGCTTGTTAGGATCGTTAACCGAGGGCACTAAAATGTTTCCAATCAGTTCATCTTTGGTTTCCTGTCCAGCCTTCTCGTCCAGGATTTGCTTTTTTACAATTTCAATTTCTTTAGAAGAAAGCTTTTCTAAGAGAAGTTCGGCAATCTTATTAGCAAAAGTATCGATGGCGGGTGAGCCAGATGGCTCGACAGCTGTATCCTGTTTATCTTGATCAAGCAGTGATGAATATTTATCACTGTAATAAGTTGAGACCACACCATTCCAATCCAACTTAGATTGCGTGGCGAATAAACAGAGTAAATCCCTGAGCGACTTTGTGGCTCCTGGTGGACTTTTTAAATTAAATGCTCGCCTTAATAAATCTTCGGTTGGCCCTTTTGGATATTGAACGATAAGATTAGGCAACGTCTC
>JANOQK010000325.1:0-6280 GCA_031414855.1 Bacteroidia bacterium
CAGCCGATTAAAATGCGCAGCAGAATGAGACCATAGCGCTGCCCAGCTTTTAGATGTATTGTTTCCATAGTTACCGTCATTTGGTAACCAATACTAGACAACATATACGTCTCTAAACATGAGAATTATCATCCTAAAAAATGAGAATTATCAATCAGCTTAGGATAATTCAATTGACTGCAGCTACTTTATTTTTGTTCAGTAGATAGGGCGTATAATAAGCAGGAATATTACTTAGAGGTAATACTTCGGGTATAATGTTTATTCCAATTTCATTGACCATAAATGATCTTCGTTGTTGAATTCTCTTCCAGGAGGCAGGAAACCGTTCGGCCCATTCTGTTCTCAAGGCCTCATCTGCTAGCACAATACCATCTTCCATATTTGAACACACAAATTCCTTTTTGCTTACAGGAATAATATCCATCTGAAGCGCCATGCCAGAATGAAGTTTTATAGTCGACCCATGGTAGAAAGGGGAGTTCACCCATTCATCTAAATGCAACGTATGACCTGTGTTAACTGCAAAATCAAAAACGGATGTATCACGAGCGGCCTCTACCTTGTTTGTAACCTCACCAGCCGAAACGCCCACGCCAATATTTTCATACCAGGTAACTACGGTTTTGAAATAGCTTTTCCAATACGCTTCATAAAATTCACCAACTGATTTATCAAGCTGGCCGGCATTCTCGGCCACCATCCCAGCTCTAGCTGTCAGTGCGCCCCAGATACCTAACGCACTAGTGAAGGGATCTTTCAACACAACTTTATTAGCAGAGGGACTACTCAATCCCATAGAAGCCTTTTTGCCACTGGATACCATTGGGTGACACGAGTAGGGCAGGCCATCACTCACAAAATTCTTTGCCAATTCATATTCTCTTACGCCAGGGGTAAGTTGTTGCAAGAGTTTACTAATGCTGGTGGATGTTCGTGTACTCGCCCATTCAAACCTAACTAATTCCTCCAGACAAGTATGATGGCGCAGGCCGGATTCTGAATCCATAAAAATGCTTGAGGCATTTGAAACCAATTCCTTTTTTCCTGTCAACTCACGAAGAAGATCAGCGAGATAAGCTGGTATATCCAATACGGAATTATCGCCAATATGGTATTTATAATAACTGCATCCCACACGTGTGCCTGTCGTAATTCCAAAATCAATGAGTATATCAGAAAGCTTTCTGGATAAGGTTCGATCTTGTCCCATTAAACTAAACTCCTGATACAGTTCATAGTCAAGGGGGATGGGACAAATTCCAGTATAACCCATACACTCATTTCCGAGCAACAGCTTTCTCCTTCCATTCTGGTCGAGCAGTAAAAGGGCCTCTTCGAATCGTGGATCGAGGTTGGTTAAATAAGCAAGGTTGGCACTATGTTCGCGATCAGCAAATACAAGCAAGAAATCAAGTTGTTGTTCTTTCATTTTTAGCAACGTGTTTTGAAAACGCAACTCAAATTGATAAGATGGAATTTCTACCAACTCTTCGCTTAGACCAAAATCGGGTAGGGTAACTTCCTTTAAATGAATGGAGGACATTTTTGTAAAGTGATTATACTAGTAAATATAAAGATAACATTCAATAAGGGCGATGTCCGCTGAAATAGGCGAGACCCTCAAGAGGTAGACACACAAGATAGCCCCCAGCGCGGGGAGAATGGTAGAGTGAGCTGATAAAGAGAAAACTAAAGGCTATCTTTGCTAAGATTAAAAAAGATTATTCATGTATTCGAAATGCTGGCTGGTGATAAAAGACGATTCTAAGCGGACGTTTGAAGTTTTTGGTCAGGGATCAAATGACAATGCGCTTACTCATAAAATGTATTCCATGAAAAAGGCAGGAATGAATGTGAGTAGCATGACGCCACCGGTTACCAACAAAACTTCCAGTAAGGATTTTATAAAAATTACAGGTTACACAAAAGAAGAAGGATTGAACGAGAGACTCGAAAAGGAGTATCGTGATATAACGATGAGATCGTCTCTTGATCAATGGTAATTGATCAAATCTCAACAAGAACTTTTAGAGTGCAGACCAGAACTAAGCAAAAGTTAAGGTGTAATTGCGAGATGCCGTTAAAAGTAGTAGTTTAGTTTTCAAACAATAACTACGTGATCAAACAATTTCTTAGCTGTGATTGGGGTACTTCCTCCTTCAGATTAAAGCTGGTAGAAACCAATACCTTAGTTGTACTATCGGAAGTACAAAACAACAATGGTATTGCGTCTACCTTCTCGTCATGGAAGCAAGGAGGGACTGAACAAAGTCGTTTTCTTTTTTTTGCAGCAGTTATCAAATCCTCCATTTTATTACTGGAAAGTAAACTCAACAAATCGTTGTCCGGTATTCCACTGGTCGTATCCGGAATGGCATCTTCCTCATTGGGGATGATTAATCTACCTTACAAGCAGCTTCCTTTTAAAACCGATGGCTCAGATGTAAAACTTCACTGTGTTAAAGCCTCCAGGGATTTTGAACATGATGTAATTGTCATCTCAGGTGTTTGTTCTGAAACCGATGTGATGCGTGGTGAAGAAACTCAATTGGTAGGTGCTGTTCATAATGAGCTCGAGGAAGAACACATCTATATTTTTCCAGGCACACATTCAAAACATATTACGGTTAAAGAGAATAGTGTTTGTGATTTCAAGACGTATATGACAGGCGAACTTTTTGCGCTGCTTTCAAAGAATGGCACGTTAGCCGAGGCAATTGATAGCTCCAACGATGTATGGGATGGGAGAAGTATTCAAAGTTTTAAGCAAGGGGTAGAGGACTCTGTGAAATCTAATTTATTGAATAGTCTATTTATGGTAAGAACGCGATTTCTTTTGCAGAACAATCTTAAGGAATTGAATTATTGCTACCTAAGCGGACTTCTAATTGGACATGAGGTTAAAGATTTGAGCAACCGTGATTTGAATGGCATTACGTTGGTAAGTTCTACTATTAACAATCATTACCAAATGGCCATGGAAACTTTAAACATAGAAACTCCAATTCGATTAATTGAAGATGCAGATGTAACCGTCAAAGGTCAATTCGCGATACTCTCTCGTAACCTTGAGATAGTTAACTACTTTAAATAGACAAGGGTTTAGACTGCAGGCAAAGCAATAGGATGTGCTTAAACATATTGAGGGAATGAACCTAAATTGATTCGGGACATTCTATAAAAAAAATCTATCTTTAACGATCTAGACTAACCTTTTACTATGAATATAAAAATACTTTTTTCCGCCATACTTTTGCTCCTATGCTTTGCGCTCCAGAGCCTTGCACAGGAAAAACATCGTTATCAAACCGACTTTTCAAAAGAGGAATTTGCAACACGTAGAGAAAAAATAGTTGGCGCTATCGGCAACAATGCGATTGCACTTATACAAGGCGCGAAAGGAATTCCAGGATTCACTGTATTTCGGCAATCCAACACCTTCTATTACCTAACGGGTCTGGAATCGGCCCATGCTTATTTACTTCTTAACGGGAAAAACAAACGAACGACTTTATATCTTCCGCATCGGGATGAAGGTATGGAACAAGGCCAGGGGAAAGTATTATCTGCAGAAGATAATGAACTGGTGAAACAACTTACTGGAGTTGATCAGGTAAAGGGTATTGAATTTTTATCGGCTGATTTGATTGGTACCGGACTAATAAGACCACCGGCAGCACTACTCTATACACCATTTAGTCCCGAAGAAATTGGGAATGACAGTCGCGATGAGTTACTCTATAGTCAGGCAAGAACTTCAGCAGACCCATGGGATGGCCAACCAACTCGCGAAGCTCTGTTTATTAATAAACTAAAAGAGCGTGTTCCTCAATTTGAGATTCGTGATCTATCGCCCATACTGGATTCCATGCGTCTCATCAAGAGTCCGAAAGAGATTGACGTGATTCGCAAAGCAACACAAATAGCGGGGCTTGGTATCATTGAGGCCATGAAATCAACTTCACCTGGCGTTTATGAGTATCAGTTGGATGCTGCAGCCAAATATATCTTCTACCTGCAAGGTTCACGAGGTGATGCCTATCCAGCCATCATAGGAGGTGGTACGAATGCTTATATGGGACATTATTTTCATAAAACGGACAAGCTGCTTGATGGTGATCTTGTGCTGATGGATTATGCACCCGACTATAAATATTATTGTAGCGATGTTACCCGAATTTGGCCTGTCAATGGAAAATTTAATAGTGAGCAAAAGGAGCTATACAATTACATTATTGCGTATCGCGATGCGCTTTTTAAATACATAAAACCAGGTGCAACTTCCAGTGAAGTGCTCGACAAAGCTTCTGCAGACATGAAACAATATCTGGTCGGTAAGAAGTTTGCAAAACCTGCACACCTAAAAGCAGTAGAAGAGGGCGTACAGTTTCGCGGCCATTTTCAACATCCTGTCGGCATGGCAGTGCATGATGTGGGCCAGGTGCATGGCGTAAAGCTGAGACCCGGAATGGTATTTACGATTGACCCCATGATCTGGATACACGAAGAAAAATTATATGTGCGCATTGAAGATATGGCTTTGGTTACTGAAGATGGTGTTGAAAATATGAGTGCCTTTGTGCCCTCAAGCGTGGAAGATGTTGAACGCACCATTAAAGAGAAGGGATTACTTGAATTCCGCACAGCTGTTGAACTTCCATTAAAAAAATAGAATCTGAATACCTTACTTACATAAAATGGCTGATATGAAAAATTGGATTCTTTGCATAGTGCTTGTTGTTAGTTGTGCCACTCTTTCTCTCGCGGATACCTATCCCAAAAACCCAAAGATCGATGTGCTGAACTATACATTTCGCATTCAGCTATCTGATGCCACCGATGAGATCAGGTGCGAAGTAACTGTTGATGTGCGCTACGTTGGCGCGGGAGTTGAAATCCTTCGTCTTGATTTAATTAAAGCCGGTGCGGCATTGGGAAATAAAGGAATGCTTGTGAGTAAGGTTCTATCAGAAGGTAAAAGCCTGAGCTTCACACACGAAAATGACGAATTGAAAGTAGCGCTGCCGTCACCTTCTCACCAAAATCAAAGGAGTCGGTATACAATCACCTACTCAGGTGTGCCCGCCACCGGACTAAAGATTGCTAATAACAAGTATGGAGAACGAACATTCTTTAGTGATAACTGGCCAGATAAAGGAAGAAACTGGCTTTCTATTATTGATCATCCGTATGATAAGGCTACTTGCGAGTTTATCGTTACGGCCCCTAATAAGTATCAGGTAGTATCGAATGGATTGAAAGTTGAGGAAACAGATTTGCCAGACGGAAATCGAATTACTCATTGGAAACAATCTGTTCCCATAGCTTCCTGGTTGTATGTGTTAGGTGTTGCCCGCTTTGCTGTTCAGACTGTAGATCAATTTGAGAATAAATCAATTGAAACCTGGGTGTATTACCAGGATCGTGATGCTGGGTTTTACGATTTCGCTGAGCCCACCAAAAAAGTGTTGGAATTCTATAGTGATTACGTTGGCCCTTTTTCATATGAAAAACTAGCCAACATTCAATCCAATAGTGTAAGCGGTGGGATGGAAGCCGCATCCGCGATTTTATATAGCGAGAACTCTGTTGTGGGCGACAAAAATGAACGTTGGCGTGATGTGGTTATTCACGAAATAGCTCATCAATGGTTTGGCAATGCTGTAACAGAACAAGACTGGGATGATGTTTGGCTCAGCGAAGGTTTCGCCACGTATTTCACGCTTCTTTTTATTGAACACGAATATGGTCATGATGCCTTTATGAAAGGATTAGCCTCAAGCAAAAAGCGAGTGACTGATTTTTATGCTAAGAATCCGGATTACCGAATTATTCATGACAACTTAAGCGACATGACCAAGGTAACTAGTTCACAGACCTATCAGAAGGGGAGTTGGATTTTGCACATGTTAAGAGGAGTCGTTGGTGAAGATGTTTTCCGTAAAGGAATTCAGTCGTACTATAAAAAGTATCAGAACCTGAATGCCACAACGGCTGATTTTAAAAGGGAAATGGAAGAGGCATCCGGTAAGGATTTAAAAGATTTTTTTGAACAATGGCTATATAAGCCAGGTGCATTAACACTTAACGGAACGTGGCACTACAATGCGCAGAAAAAAGAAGTGACTATTCAACTTAAGCAGACCCAGACCGATGGCAGTATTTTTAAAATGCCAGTTGAAGTAGCCATACATACCTCCAAAGAAAACCAACCACTATTAATCAAAACTATACAAGTCAATGAAAAATCAAATGTGTACACATTCACAGTCGATTC
>JANOQK010000326.1:0-6643 GCA_031414855.1 Bacteroidia bacterium
CAAAGCGATTGGGTAAACATGAAGCAATTAATGATTTAGTAGGTCCCGTTAAAAACAAACCGATTCAATTGGCGGATGGAACCCTCTTATGTCCATCCAGCACTGAGGTGGAAGTGAATGACAAAGACAAGTGGCGAGTGCATTTTGAACTGACCAAAGATCTTGGCAAGACATGGGAAGTTATCGGGCCTATCAATGATGGAATTGAGTTCAACGCGATTCAACCCAGCATATTGACATACGCCAATGGTAAAATGCAAATACTTTGCCGAACACAAGAAGGAACTGTAGGTCAGAGTTGGTCAACTGACAATGGCAAGACCTGGAGCAAATTGACATCAAGTGTACTTCCAAACCCTAATGCAGGCACCGATGCGGTGACACTTAAGGATGGACGACAGCTTATTGTGTACAACCACACAAGTCAGAAAGGTGAATTTCCAAGTGGTCGCAATATGCTGAATGTTGCTATTTCAAATGACGGCCTTCAATGGAAACCAATTTTAACATTGGAAAGAGATAAAGGAGAGTACTCCTACCCTGCTGTTATTCAAGCAAGCAATGGACTGGTACATATTTCCTACACCTACTTAAGAAAAACGATCAAGCATGTTGTGATTGATCCGGCCAAATTAAAGTAGGCTTAGACTAGCGTACCTTCCAGTTTCGTTCGCTTATCTGGATTATTCTTTGTGTTTTCAGAAACACTATTTAACAGGTTGATCGAGAGTTTGTCGCCATCAAAAACACACGTGATCTTGTCGCCATGAATGGCTTCCACAAATTTCAAATCAATTTGGAGCATGTTATCATTAATCCAGGTTGCAGTTGATGCAATTTTTGAGGGCATAGGATTTCTATTGCTTACCGCAAGCACATAAGCTTCACTTTCTTTATTGGTCAGCCATTTTTCCCACCCTGAATGAATGGATTGCTTGCCTTTTGAGGAATGGATTTGTAGTACGCATCCCGTTTCCGAAAATTGAAGTTGTATTTCAATAACGTTAAATTCATTTGAAGCGATCTTCCATTTTGCCTTCTTGAATTTCTTTGAGAGAGGAGAACTGATTGAACCTTTCGCAACAGGAAGCTCAAGTCCTGCTAAATCAAACTTCAATTTCTCTAACTCCACACTATTTTCAGGCAATGAGGAAGGGTTCATACCGGGCAGAAGATTTTCCCACACTATGGTCATCTGCTTTTGCATGTCCCAGCTTTCGCTGGTCACCACGAGCACAGCATCATGTTGAGGCATCACAATGCAAAATTGACCAAAAGCTCCATCTCCTCTGTAAAGATCATATTTGCATCTCCAGAACTGATAGCCATATCCCTGGCTCCAATCACTATCACCTGTATTTGAACTTGTCTGGTAACTACTGGCATCCGCTACCCAAACTTCGGTTAAGATTTCTTTACCCTTCCATTTTCCTTTCTGAAGATAAAGTTGTCCAAGTTTCGCAATGTCTTCGGTTGTCACTCGCAATCCCCATCCTGCGACATTTAATCCTTGCGGTGATTTCTCCCAATCGTGATTTGTTATTTCAAGTGGTTCAAATAATCGTGATGTAAGAAATGTTTCCAAATCCTGACCGCTGATTTTTTTAACGATGGCACCCAACATATAGGTCGCACCGGTATTGTAGAGAAAATGAGAACCCGGTGCATGCTCCACCGGAAGCGATAAAAATGTTTTGGTCCAGGTGGCAGTTCCCTCTCTCATTTTTGGCGTGGTATCATCCTGATGACCTGTATTCATGGTCAATAGATGTTTCACTTTCATTTGTTTCAGGTTATCACTGATTTCAGTTGGAAGGTCATCCTTGAAAAAAGAGATCACTTGATCGTCCACATTTACCTTTCCTTCTTTAACTAACAGACCGATCGCGGTGCTCGTAAAACTTTTGCTTAATGAATACAAGGTATGTTTGTAAGTCGCATCGAAAGGCTTCCACCAACCTTCTGCCACCACCTGTCCATGCCTTAGCAACATCAAGCTGTGCCACTGCAAGCCCGATGTATTAGCGGCTTTGATGAATTTGCGAATAGCCTCAGAAGAGATGCCTTGTGATTCAGGACTCATTCTGGAAAAGCTATTGGCTTCACGATCATGGCATAGGTTTTCAGCTTTTGAAAATAACGGCAACAATCCGAATGCAGCAACAGACGCACTGCCTCGTTTAAGAAAATCTCTTCTTGTGGTATTCATTTGGTAAGGGAATCAGATGTGACTCAAATTAAGCAGGATTACCTGCCAATTCAATCAAAATAATTGCGAACGGAAAACAATCAGTGCGATTTGAGGATTCCTATAACAGACAAAGCCCCATTCAGACCTAAATTAACCCGGCAGTTAGGGTAGTTACGCCATTCTCCTATTGTTGGCACGTTCTTTCGTTACATCTGTATATTCAATAAACAATGAATGCTATGAAAACGATTAGAGTGAATGGAATGCTGTCGTTGTTTTTCCTTCTTACTGGATTAACGGTATCTGGTCAACAACGAACAGGAGAAGTGCCGGGTGATCATTTTAGTCTGGAGGGTGCGCTGGAGCTGTTCAAAAAGTCAGGGTCGCCACAAGAATTTGAGCAATTGCTCAACTCACAAAGTGCAAAGGTGAACAACCTAGACCTGAATGGTGATGGCGATATCGATTACATAAAAGTAATTGACCGTAACGAGGATAATGTGCATATTTTTATTCTTCAAGCAATTGTTTCGCCAACTGAAAGCCAGGACGTAGCCGTTATCGAATTGGAAAAATTGGGCAATGGCAAAGCTGTGCTTCAAATCACGGGTGATGCCGACATTTATGGAATCGAAACAATTATCGAACCTACTGAAGAGGTAAGAATCAATGCAGGCGCCAGCACGTATAGAAATGTAGTTAATGTGTGGGCGTGGCCATCTGTCCAATATGTGTACAGTCCTTACTATACAGGCTGGTACTCACCATGGCAATGGAACCTAAGACCGGTATGGTGGAGCCCATGGAGACCTGTATCTTATTATTCCTACAATCCATGGTGGGATTCTTACAGACCTTATTATTCATCCTGCTATACGCACCGCGTTGTTTACGGGCAACATATGTACAGACCTTACAGATCAACTTCAGTTGTCGTGTATAATAGACATCATGAGCAGATCAATCATTATCGTTCCTCACATCATGATTCAAATTACAGTAGAGGAAGAGATGATGAAAGGGATCGTGATCGGGTAAATAGCGGCAGGCAGGATCAAAACACATATCAACTCGATACTGATCGCAATGCGAACGGAAGGCAGCGGACTGTTTACGGTCAATCAGAGAATTCCAGATCGATTGGCAGATCATCTACGAATGATTGGAGTAATCAACAGAATCAGGATAACAATCGCAGAAGATCCTCCATCGCCCAAAATGAATCTTTCTCAAGAGAGAGAATCAACACGGATGTAAAAAGAGAATCAACCGGATCACAACGAGACATAAGTAGTCTGCAGAGGCAGAGACAAGAGCCAAAACAGTGGTCTGGTGTTTCAAACTTTAACACGGATTCACGCCAGCGTGAAATCAGACCCTCTCATGATGCAGGAAGTTCACACAGGTCAATGCCGATTCAACCTGAGAGAAAATCAACCTCAGTAAGTCCGAACCTGCAGCGCTCTGGCAATGATGGTGGTGGAAATAAATCAAGTGTGCATAAGAGAGGAAGAGACTAAAGACTTTGTACTTTAAGCAGGCCCTAATGGAGGGAAGTAGACTCAGTCTGCTTCCCTCCTTCTTTTAATAACACTTCAGTGAAAAAGTTATAACTTTAATTCATGAGAATTCTATCAAAATCATTCCTTGTTATTGGCCTGGCTGTCGTCTTAATAATAACCGCTGCATGGACAACTAGTTTTCAAAAGAACATAAACACCCGTGTGGAATCCACCAAAATAAACCAATACCTGTACGTTGCTGTTCCAGGTATCCGTAACTATCTCGAATATGGCGGGCATGGAATTCTGGTCTACGATATCTCCGACAATTATCGCCTTGTCAAACGAATTGCCACGGGTGGGTTGAAAGCGGATGGTACACCGTCAAATGTAAAAGGCGTAGCTGTAAGTCTCGCCACTAACAGTATGTACATCACCACCCTTGAAGCATTACAACGGATAGATCTGGCAACTGAGAAAATAGTGTGGGAGAAAACATATGAAGGTGGTTGTGATCGCCTTTCCATTTCTCCGGATGGAAAAACTATATATCTACCTACCCTGGAGAAAGAACATTGGAATGTAGTGAATGCTGAGACCGGAGAAGTGATCAAGCAACTTTTCACCAACTCTGGCGCACACAATACACTTTATGGATTGAATGGAACTCATGTATATCTGGCGGGTTTACGGACTCCTTCTCTTGGGGTGGCAGATGCCAACAATCACACAATAACAAAGCAAGTG
Organism: Bacteroidia bacterium; assembly: GCA_031414855.1. Lineage (GTDB taxonomy): Bacteria > Bacteroidota > Bacteroidia > Cytophagales > Cyclobacteriaceae > ELB16-189. The sequence continues at coordinate 4,441 of JANOQK010000326.1, forward strand.
GGTCCATTTACAAATGCGGTCCGCCCATTTACTATAAATGGATCACAAACGCTGTGCTATGTCAATGTCAACGATTTACTTGGTTTTGAAATTGGTGATTTAGTGAGTGGAAATAAACTCCATCATGTGGAAGTTAAAGATTTTCAAAAAGGACCGGTCAAACGTCATGGTTGTCCCAGTCATGGAATTGGATTAACGCCCGATGAAAAAGAAGTATGGCTTTGCGATGCCTTCAATCAACGGATGCACATATTTGATAATACGACCATGCCTCCTAAACAGGTGGCAAGCATTGAAGTCAGAGATCAGCCTGGATGGATTAACTTTAGTCTGGATGGAAAACATGCTTGGCCTTCTACGGGTGAAATTATTGATATTAAAACACGGAAAGTCATCACCGCGTTGAAAGATGAAAAAGGTAATCCGGTGATGAGCGAGAAGATAGTGGAAATACATCTTGAAGGAAAGAAGGCAGTGAAGGTCGGTGATCAGTTTGGAATAGGTAGAAATGCAAAGGGAAAATAAGAAGGACAATCGGTCATCGTTACTATCTACCAAATTGGAAATGCAGTTTTAATTGGAGTCCAGTCCTTGAATGTGTTATATTCGATCAGAAAATATTCTTCATCATGACAAAAATATCCCTACAGGTAAACGGACAAGTAAAAGAAATTGATGTTGATCCTAAGATGCCATTGTTATGGGCAATACGGGATTTCATTGGACTCACGGGTACTAAATTCGGATGTGGCATTGCGCAATGTGGCGCATGCACCATACACCTGAATGGGGCACCGATGCGATCGTGTGTGCTTCCTACTTCCTCAGCCATTGGCAAAGAGATAACGACAATTGAAGGTCTTTCAAAAAACAATGATCATGTGGTGCAACTCGCCTGGATAGCCGAACAAGTTCCTCAATGCGGTTACTGCCAATCCGGGCAAATTATGAGTGCGGCTGCGTTGCTGAAGAAAAAGCCAAACCCTACGGATGAAGACATTGATGCAGCGATGAGTTCTGTTCTATGCAGATGTGGTACTTACCCTAGAATTAGAAAGGCGATCAAGCAGGCTTCAAAAATGAAATTATGAAAAGCATCTCCAGAAGAAAATTTATCCAACTGACTTCTATCAGCGGGGCATTTCTTGCTATTGGCTGTGTACCCGAAGCTTCAGGAAATAATAAATTGATTTCACTTCTCGCTTCTGATCCCGCCAAAATTGATTTGAACCAATTCATTTCTATTGGTACTGATAACAGTATCATACTGTTCAGTCACAGACCAGAGATGGGCCAGGGAACGTATCAATCTATCCCCATGATTCTCGCGGAAGAATTGGAGGTAGATATTAATAAGATTCAAATACGGGCTTCCGCTGCAAATGCAACCTTGTATGGTAATCAAATGGTAGTGGGTAGCAGAAGCATCCAAACTGAATTTGAAAAACTTAGAAAAATGGGAGCTGCAGCCCGCGAAATGCTTCGACAAGCTGCCGCCACTAAATGGAAGGTTGATGTTGGACAATGCAAAGCCACAAACGGAACAGTGGTCCATACTTCAGGTAAGGTGCTCAACTACGGAGAACTGGTAGAAGAAGCAGCTAAGTTAACGCCACCTGAAAATCCTACGTTGAAAAAGCGGAGTGAGTTTTCTGTGATTGGGAAATCAATACCTCGAAAAGATATTCCACTAAAAACTAATGGTGAAGCAAAATTTGGGATCGATGTTAGCGTACCCGGAATGCTTTATGCCTCTGTTGAGCGATCACCTTTGTTTCTTGGAAAAGTAAAGAGCTTTAACAAAGATGAAGTGTTGAATATGCCTGGTGTGCGACATGTTCTTCAAACCTACCGTGATGTATATGGCCAGAAGAGAGAAGGTGTAGCGGTATTGGCCGACAATTATTGGTATGCTGTTCAAGCTAGAAAAGCGTTGAAAGTAGAATGGGATAATCTAGATCTTGAAAAGATTTCTGATGAAACGATACTAGCAGATTCATATGAAGCTACTAAAGCAGATGGTGACGAGTTGTTTGGAAAAGGAGATGTGAGTACGGCATTTAAAAATGCAACAACCATTATCGAAGCTGCTTACGAAACACCCTATCAGGCGCATGTGCCTATGGAACCCATGAATGCCATCGTACATGTAACGGATACCAAAGCAGTGTTTTGGGGATCCACTCAAAACCCTAATGGCATC
>JANOQK010000327.1:0-2066 GCA_031414855.1 Bacteroidia bacterium
AAACCCATCATGATTGATCGTCATCACTTTAAATCAGATGCCGGAGGCTACCTGGAACGGAAGAGAGATCATTTGTACTTGTTTGACCTGGAAACAAAAAAACTGGATACGCTAACCAAAGGAGATTATGATGAAGAAAATCCAGTATGGTCTCCTGATGGAAAGCAACTTGCATTTGCGAGCAACCGAACAACGGATGCCGATCGGAATTCAAATACCGACATATGGATGATAGAAGCAAAGAAGGGAGCAACGATTCGCCAATTAACAACCTGGTCTGGCTCTGATTCAAATCCAAAATGGAGTCCGGATGGAAAACACATTGCTTATTTGAGATCACAGTTTCCCAGTTTTAATTCCTATGATCAACCTCAAATTGCAGTTGTTCCTATTGAAGGTGGTGAGCAAAAAAATATTTCATTGAAATACGATCGCAATGTTTCTTCTCCGGTCTGGTCGTCTGATGGTAAAACAATTTCCTCTATAATTGAGGATGACAGACGAAGTCATGTTACAGCATTCGATCTGAGTGGAGGAATGACCAAGGTAACATCTGGAGATCGTATCTTCGGTTCATTGAGTGCTGGCCCAGATAATAAATGGGTAGCTCTTTCCAGCGATGTAAGTACGCCAAACGAAGTGTTTGCCATTGAAAATGCCCGCCTGCCGGACGGGCAGGGAAAAGCAACCAGGCTTACACATCATCAGGATGATTTCTTAAAATCTCTTATACTCGCAACCGCTGAAGGCTTTACTTCCAAAAGCAAAGACGGTACAATTGTAAATAGCTTGTTGTATTGGCCTGCTGGAAAATCGAAAGCTCAAAAGCTGCCTCTTATTCTTTGGATACATGGTGGGCCACAGGGACAAGATGATTTCAGCTTTGATTTTATTTCTCAGTTATATGCGTCAAAAGGGTATGCAGTTGCACAAGTTAACTATCGGGGAAGCACAGGCAGAGGTCTGGAATTTAGTAAGGCTATTTTTGCTGACTGGGGTAATAAAGAGGTAGTCGATTTGATTGGTGCGGTTGATCACTTAATAAAAGAGGGTAGAGTAGATGCGAACAAACTTGGAATTGGAGGTTGGAGTTATGGTGGGATATTAACAGATTATGTCACCGCGACAGACTCACGCTTCAAAGCTGCTGCCAGTGGTGCCGGAAGTGCTTTGCAACTTTCCATGTATGGATCCGATCAGTATACGTTGCAGTATGAAAATGAACTGGGTGTGCCCTGGAAGAATATGGATAAATGGATGAAGGTATCGTATCCTTTTTTAAATGTGGAAAAGATAAAGACACCTACACTCTACATGGTGGGTGAGAAAGATTTTAATGTTCCAGCTATAGGAAGTGAGCAGATGTATCAGGCATTAAAAACCCTTGGCGTTCCTACTCAGTTTATTGTTTATCCTGGCCAACATCATGGCATTTCTACACCTAGTTATCAGAAAGACAGATTTACGAGATATTTGGATTGGTTTGACAAGTACATGCAAGAGCCAAAACTTAAAGAGATACTGCAGCCAAAGCGATAATGGAAATTGACGTTTTGGGTTGCGGTTTATGAACCTCGAAAAATTGATACCCTCTAGCTTTCTATAAAATTGTAAGTAGGCGATTCAAGTTTAATCTAAACCTTCTTGAGTGCCTCAAGCCTTTTCAATAGAGGAGGATGGGAATAGTGAAAGAATACGTAGACCGGATGCGGATAGAGATTGCCTAAACTGTCAACAGAAAGCTTTTTTAAGGCATTCGCAAGCGCAGTTCCGTCAAATGTTTCTTTTGCATAGGCATCTGCTTCAAATTCATTTTTCCGACTCAATAGACTCATGAATAGTCCGGTAATTCCGGATATCGGGGAGAAGAGAATTCCGAATGCTATAAGATTTAAGTGAATAGCCTGAACACTTCCTCCAAGGGCAAGTGAAAGATTTTGATTAAAAATCATAAGCGACAACACGAACAATAGAAAAAACACCTGAACAATGGAGATCAAATAACTCCACACGATATGTTTCTTTTTAAAATGGCCAACTTCATGTGCTAGTACAGCTACCAACTC
>JANOQK010000328.1:0-2737 GCA_031414855.1 Bacteroidia bacterium
TCAATTTACGGTAAGTGACAACAACGCAGCATCTGTGTTTGATATTATGAAGCTATCGGTGCTTCCCTCTACTTTTACTCCACCTGTTGCTAATGCAGGAGCCGATCAGGAGATTACTATCCCCATCAATCAGGTAAGTCTTGTAGGGACTGCATCCGTTTCAGCCGGCTCGATCGTAAGTACAGTCTGGACTAAAGTTCTTGGCCCAGCAGCAACGCTCGCTGGATCAACAACATTAAATCTTCAGTGCACTAACATGGTTGTAGGAACCTATGTTTTTAAACTGACTGCCACCGACAATACAGGCAAAGAAGTATCTGATAATGTGCAAGTAATAGTCCTTCCAAAACCACCTAATCAAATTCCTGTCACAAACCCTGGTCAAAATTATTCGATATTGCTACCTGTTTCGACCATAACACTAACCGGAACAGCTGCAGACAGCGATGGATCAATTGCCTCCGTTGAGTGGACATTAGTTTCCGGGCCGAACGCTCCTGCAATTCAGAATGCCCTCACACTAGCGCTTACAGCGTCCAACTTAGTAGAAGGTCTTTATGTTTTCAGACTGACAGCAAAAGATAATGAGGGCGCGATAGGCTTTAATGATGCAATCGTTCTTGTAACCGATCCACAGGTGACAGTACATCCACCTCCGGTTGCTTATGCAGGTGAGGACATTGCAGTCGTTTTGCCTGAAACCTCGCTTTCAATAGAAGGTGAAGGTGTGGGTGTTATTCAATCTTATACATGGGAACAAATAGAGGGTACTCCTGCCACTATGAATGTTTCTCAACAGATATTAAATCTTGTGGATCTGGTTGAAGGTTCGTATGTTTTCAAATTAACTGTGAGAGACACCGCTTCAGTCTCTGCCTCTGATGAGGTGAAAGTTTCAGTCATAGAAAAAGATGAAGAAATTCCCAAATTCTTCTCACCCAATAACGATGGTATCGGTGATGTTTGGATATTCCGAAATGTAAGTTCATATCAACAATGCTCATTAGCTGTATTTAGTCGCTCTGGTCAAATAGTTTATGAAGCTAAACCTTATCAAAATGATTGGGCCGGTACTTATAACGGCAAAACTTTAAACGAAGGCGATTTTTATTACTCGCTTAAATGTGATGACGGAAGGGTTCTTAGCGGTGCAATTCGCATAATTAAATAGCGTATGAGAAATATTTTACGGGTTGCTTTTTTTATAGTTTTTCCATTGACAACAAATTGGGCTCAACAACTGCCACTTTTCACCCAGTATGTTTTTGATCCCTATATGATCAACCCATCGATGGTTGCCCATTATAATAAACCCGAAATAAACTTACTGTACAGGAGGCAGTGGACAGGAATAGAAGATGGCCCAAAAACACTTCAGTTTGACGCCCAACTCCCTATTAACACCAAAATGGCCGTTGGAATTAATTTGTATAATGACAAAACCGTATTGCTTTCTGCCACATCTGCACTATTAACATTTGGCTATAAAGTTCCTTTGGCCAAAGATCATACGCTGGGGTTTGGTCTTTCTGGAGGAATATTTTCTAATCACTTTAATTTAGATGAAGTGCCTCTTATTGATTCTGGCGATCCAGCATTATTAAATACTGCCTCAAATAACATAGCGGTCAACGGACAATTTGGTGCGAACTATTCATTCAAAGATTTTACTCTGGGATGGTCTCTGGTTAATCTTTTTGAAAGAAATACACTCTCAGCAGAAAAATTTCAGGAGGTTAAGTTCAGTCAAATGAAAAACCAAATCATTTTTGCTGCCTACAGATTGACTTTGGTTCCCGCTACCTGGTTCCTCCAACCAAATATTGCTTATCGGCTTAGTCAAGATGGGGTTAATTATTATGAGGCCTCCGCCATTATTTCATACAAGAATTTAATTGATGTGGGTGGAGGGTACCGACAAGATTTTGGTGGCACCCTGATGCTTCGATTACATTTAAAAAAACTACACGTTGGTGCAGCGTATGATCTTTCCTCAAATCAAGCCCAGGTTTCACCTGGTGGAACGCAAGAATTACAACTCAAATGGCGTGAGGAAGAAGATCTGGCCACCTTAAATAAAAATCAAAAAAAAAGTACAATCCCGAAACCAGAAGAAGAAAAACTACAACCAGAACAAAAAGAAGAAAAGGTTATTGAATCAGCAAAGCAAGAGGTACCAATAGCACCTGCCGTGCTAATAGCTAAAGTTGAAGAGCCTAAAGTAGAACCAATCAAAGAAGAACCCATTCAAGAAGTACCTAAAGTTGCAGTTGTTGATCCTCCTGAACTCTATTTCGTGATTGGCACTTTTGAAAACAAAACACTTGCAGATCAGTTTATGGCAACCGTAAACAAGAAAGGTATGGAAGCGGAGATCAAAGAGTCAAAGCCAGGGGCTAAGCCTTATTTCTATTACGTTCATATTCCAAAATACAAATCGAAAGATGTTACATTCGATAAGATTGTGGAATTAAAGAAAATTACTGGATTTAACGATGCCTGGTTTACAAAACTAGAATGAACGGTATTTCGCTTATCTACTAATTGTCAAAACATTTGAGCGTTGCCATAAATTGGCTTTTATGGCCTACCTCTTAATGATTTTATAGACGAATGTTTCTTTTGGAAGAACCACCTTCAAGAAATAAATTCCGCTATTCAAATATTCCATATTTAAATATCCTGTCTGTTCATTTGCTGAAGAACTGATTGGAATAGACCCAACTTGCTGACCTAA
>JANOQK010000329.1:0-2367 GCA_031414855.1 Bacteroidia bacterium
CAGATTTATCAGCAATGCATTGATAAGCAGAGAGTAGTGATCACCGGAAATGGGAGTCGCTTTATCTCTTTGCTCATGTTGCATGTACTTAAGCAATACAACCGAAAAATTGATTATGTGCTTAAAGATCAAGAACCTGTACTCCACAAAGATGCACCAACGGTTATCATTCAGGAATCATCACAACTACTTGGTTATAAACATCATATAGGAATTTTGAGCGACTTAACTTCAGGAACTGATGCTAAGCCTTGCGAACAGTTTGCAGATGCCACTCCGAAAGGAGGAACTTTGGTTTACTCCGAAACAGATCCAAGAGTAAAAGCAATTGGCGCTAAAGAGCGTGCGGATATCCAAACGATTTCTTATAAACCATATCGCCACGAAATACAAAATGGCAAGACCATACTCATCAGCAGTACCAACGAAAAAATTCCAGTCAAGCTTTCAGGCAGTCTGCAATTACAATATGTAAGCGCAGCTAAAGAAGTTCTGAAAAAGCTTGGTATCACCTCTGGTCAGTTTTATAGAGCGATTGGTAGCTTTGAACTGAATTAAATCACTCCATCCGTCTGACGATTTAGATTTATTCATCTTTAACATCATTCATGAAATTAAACCTCAAAGTACCGTTGTGCTTCTTTGATCTGGAGACCACAGGCACCAACATTTCTCAAGACAGGATCATAGAAATTGCGGTCATCAAAGTTCTTCCAAATGGTGAAATGCAACGAAAGACCAATTTGGTCAACCCCACAATTCCCATCTCAGCAGAATCAACAGCTATTCATGGTATTGATAATGATGATGTAAAAGATAAGCCTACCTTCAAAGACCTCGCGAAGGACTATGCTAAGTTTTTTGAAGGCTGTGATCTTTCGGGGTTTAACATTCTGAAGTTTGATGTACCCGTTTTGGTAGAAGAGTTTTTGCGAGCAGGTGTTGAGTTTGATTACTCTAAAAAGCGGATTATTGATTCTCAAAAGATTTTCCACCTGATGGAGAAACGAAACCTCGCAGCTGCTTACCAATTCTATTGTCAAAAAGACTTGAAAGATTCCCATACTGCCGAGGCAGATACAGAAGCGTGTATGGAAGTTTTGTTTTCTCAGATTGAGCGATATGAAAATCAACCTGTAGAGGATGCTCTTCATAAGCCTTTGGGAATGATTAAAAATGATATGGACGAACTCAACAAGCTTACATCTTCTGACATTGTAGATCTTTCTGGTCGCATGACTCGTAATAATAAAGGCGAAGCAGTCTTTAACTTTGGGAAACACAGAGGTAAACCAGTGCTTACAGTTTTAAAAGAAGAAGCCTCCTATTACGATTGGATGATGAACGGAGACTTCACATTAGATACTAAACGAAAACTTACTGAAATCAAATTGAGCATGTTGAAATTGAGGTGATTATCAATCGTTTGCGATAGAATTTATTAGGTCAGACTGGGTATAATCTATTAATTCCATAGGATTTGAATATCTTTGTGACAAAACATTAGTACACCCATGAATTTTGATGAGGTTCGGTCACAACTTAAAGATTTAAGCACTGCCGATGGACTATCTTGGGTTGGCAATCAATTTGGATCTAAAGCAAAGTACTCTTCAGCGCTAGGGATCGAAGATCAGGTCATCACTCATCTCATTGCCCGTCAGAATTTACCCATCGAAATATTCACATTGGATACTGGAAGACTTTTTCAAGAGTCCTATGATCTGCTTGATTTAACACGCACTAAGTATAAAATCAGTATAAAAACCTATTTTCCAAACCATCAAGAAGTAGAGAAGTTGCTTACAGCGAAAGGTCCTAATAGTTTTTATAGTTCTGTAGAAAACAGGAAGGAATGCTGCTTCATCAGAAAAGTGAAACCCTTGAAAAGAGCTCTTGAAGGAACATCTGTCTGGATAACCGGTATTCGGGCAGAACAATCTTCAAACAGAGGGCAAATGGAACTGGTAGAATGGGACGATCAGCATAATCTGATAAAATATAACCCCTTATTGAATTGGTCTGAGCAGGAAGTTTTGAAATTTGTTGAAGAAAATATAGTGCCTGTGAACACTCTTCACAAGAAAGGATTTCCAAGTATCGGGTGTGCACCATGCACTCGGGCAATAGCAGTAGGTGAAGATCCAAGAGCTGGGCGTTGGTGGTGGGAAGCAACCAGCAAAGAGTGTGGTTTACACGAGACGAAAGAAGAGGTGAAACCGAAATAAAATCCAAGTAGAAGAGATGACAGTGAATAGCAAATTTTTTCCCAGAGAACTCGAAGACGAGGCCATCTACATCATGCGAGAGGCGGCTGCTCAATTTGAAAAACCAGCCATCCTATTTTCCGGTGGCAAAGACTCTATC
>JANOQK010000330.1:0-11040 GCA_031414855.1 Bacteroidia bacterium
CTAAGCATTGAACGAGTGCTGGCTTCTCTGGATGTGTTCTCAAAAATATATAAAGTAAAACATGATATACTGATAGTTAACACGCATGAATTGTTGATAGTTAGCTTGTTAAACAGAATATTATTTGGTGGAAGAATTATCTATGATATACGGGAAAATTATTTCCGAAATATTCTCCACACCAAAGCCTTTCCGAAATGGATACGATCTATTTTAGCACTTTGGGTAAGAGCCAAAGAAAAGCTCACAGCCCCTTTCTTTGACTGGTTTTTATTGGCCGAAAGTGGGTATGAAAAGGAGTTCAACTTCACAGGTAAAAGAGTTACAATCCTTGAGAATAAACCTAGAGTTTCGGCTTCTTTCAAACGGGAGATTGGCCATGAAAAAATCCGTCTATTCTTCAGTGGAACTCTGGCCGAAAGTACTGGGGTCTTTCAAGCCATTGAATTGGCCAAAGACCTTCACCAGATAGATCCAAATATATCACTTCAGATTGCAGGCTATGCAGCTGAGATGGAAACCTATCAGAGAATAAAGATGCAAATATTACAATATGATTTTATGACTCTAATTGGAGGAAATCAATTAGTACCTCATGATGAAATAATGAATGCTCTGCAGCACGTTGACTTTGGTCTAATTACCTATCCCCCTTCTCCTCACATACAAAATTCTATGCCGACAAAGTTGTTTGAATATGTCGCCACAAAGCTCCCTATTCTTCTTCAGAACCATTCACCATGGGTAGAGTTTTGTCATCCGTTTCAGGCAGCAATCATTCTCGAAAAAGATTTGACACCAGCTGAGTTGCTATCTAAAATGAAGTCAACAGTCTTCTATCCAAATACAAAAGAGCTCGCTCAGGTTTCATGGATCTCCGAAGAAACAAAGCTTCTGGAAACGGTGGCTAAATTATAATCTAAATTATTTTTTAGGTTAGTCTAAATTTTATACTTTTGATGTCAAACACTGGCGTCATGTTGAGTCTTACCGAAGAAAATTATCTGAAGGCTATTTACCATCTCTCAGAAGGTGGAACCAAATCCGTCTTGACAAATGATTTGGCAGAGGCCATGAATACTAAAGCCGCATCTGTGACCGACATGATCAAAAAGCTTTCACTGAAGGAGGTGATCACCTATGAAAAATATTACGGTGTCAATGTGACCAGCAGTGGTAAATCTGAAGCCTTGCAGGTAATTCGTAAACATCGACTCTGGGAAACTTTTTTGGTCCAAACACTCGGCTTCAATTGGGACGAAGTGCATGAAGTTGCCGAGCAACTGGAGCACATTCACTCTGCCCGACTTATCGACAAGCTGGATGAATTTCTAGGCTACCCCAAAGTTGACCCGCATGGAGATCCAATACCCGATGGGAAAGGGAAAATAAAAGCACAGCCGCAAACCGCTCTAGACCAGATTAAGGAGGGATACGAAGGAACTATCATCGCAGTGAAAGATTCAGATTCGAATCTGCTAAAGTATCTTGATAAAATCGGAGCCAAGCCAGGAAAGAAAATCAAAGTCACAGGCAAGGAGGAGTATGACGAATCTATGGAGGTGCAAATCGGGGACAAGAAGATATTCATCTCCAAAGAGGTCTCAAAAAATATTCTAGTTGCACAATGAATTTATAATGAAAGCTTTTCCCGAAAAAACCGATATATCAGCTCCGCAGGCCTCAACAGGAAGTAGGAATGGAAGACAAAGCAAATCTTTAAGTGAAGTAAATTCCTCAGTTGATACCAGCAGCAGGGGATGGAGGAAACTATTTGCCTTTATGGGGCCAGCATATTTGGTTAGCGTTGGCTACATGGATCCAGGCAACTGGGCAACGGATATTGCAGGCGGAAGTAAGTTTGGATATACGCTAATATGGGTGCTGCTGATGTCAAACTTAATGGCTCTGCTTCTGCAAAGTCTAAGCGCCAGACTTGGTGTTGTGCGGCAATTGGATCTAGCTCAGGCCTCTCGTGCTTCCTACCCCCCTATTGTTAACTATACACTGTGGATACTAGCAGAACTTGCCATCGCAGCATGCGACCTTGCCGAAGTGCTGGGAATGGCCATTGGTTTACAATTGTTGTTTGGCCTCCCATTAGTTTGGGGAGTTAGCTTAACTGTTCTGGATACTCTCCTGCTGTTGATTTTACAAAATTACGGGATGAGAAAGATCGAAGCATTCATCATTGCCCTGGTGGCAATTATTGGTATTGCGTTCCTGGTGGAAATGATTTTGGTTAAACCCGAGCTTGGTGAACTTGCAAAAGGCTTTGTGCCCTCCATTCCCAACGATGTTGCCTTGTATATTGCGATTGGTATTATCGGAGCTACCGTAATGCCTCACAATCTTTACCTGCATTCATCACTCGTTCAAACCCGAAGATTTGATTCCTCTGAAAAAGGGATTTGGACCGCTATCAAGTATAACTTCATTGATTCGGCCATTGCGTTAAATGCTGCTTTCTTTGTCAACTCGGCAATTCTTATTCTGGCGGCATCAACCTTCTTTAAGGCCGGCCTGCATGAAGTATCCGATATTCAGGACGCCTATAAATTTCTGGCACCACTTACCGGCACAGAACTGGCCCCTCTCCTTTTTGGCATAGCCTTAATTGCTGCCGGGCAAAGTTCTACGATAACCGGAACCTTAGCGGGTCAGATTGTAATGGAAGGCTATCTTAATCTTAGAATAGCGCCATGGCTTCGAAGGCTTATTACCCGCTTGATTGCCATCATACCCGCTTATATTGTCATCGTTATTTATGGGGAGAGTCAGACGGGTGCTTTACTTGTTTTTAGTCAGGTTGTATTAAGTCTTCAGCTTGGCTTTGCGATTATTCCATTAATTCATTTTACAAGTGACAAGCGTAAAATGGGTGTGTTTGCCAACAAGCTTTGGGTAAGAATAGCAGCATGGGGAATCGCCATTATAATTGTCTCCCTTAATGTTAAACTCGTTATTCAGGAAATTACCGGCTGGCTTGAAGGTGCACAAGAAAATGGATGGATCATATGGGTAACTGTTATACCTATTTGTATCGGAGCGGGTGTCCTATTGTTATACATCACCATCAAGCCACTTATCGACAGACATAATGCTGAACAAGACGCGAAAATACCGCATGGCACCGCGGCAGTACTCAATATCTCACAAAAACCTCTTTACAATCGTATCGCTGTTTGTATTGACTTTTCAGACATCGATTCCCTAACCATAAGAAGTGCCGTTTCGCAGGGTGGTGAGACAGCAAGCTATCTGTTAATTCATGTTGTAGAAACAGCTGGAGCTATGGTGTATGGAAGTGACATTGCCGATCATGAATCGAGTGAAGATGCGAGTGCTTTACTTCAATATGCAAAGCAGTTAGAGGCAAAAGGCTTTAACGTGGAAATGAAAATAGGTTATGGAAATCCTAAACGGACAATACCTAAATTTGTGAAAGAATTCGATGCAGAACTATTAGTAATGGGCGCCCACGGACATAACCTGGTGAAAGATCTGATCTTTGGAACCACTGTTGATACCGTAAGACACAGAGTTGACATTCCGGTTTTAATTGTTAGAGAAAAATAGTTAACAGGATTCGAGCTATATTGAATCACCATTTTTTAATTCCTGTAAATGCCACCAAAAAATACCGAAGGGCAATCCAAAACTCATGACGAAACCATTGTCGCATTAGCAACGGTGCAAGGTGTGAGTGCATTGGCCGTTATTCGACTTTCGGGAAAAGATGCTATTAAGATCACTCAATTGGCATTCTCAGGGAAAAATCTAGAGAATCAACCTTCTCATACTGTTCATTTTGGTACGATTAAAGATGGTGAAAAAAACATTGACGAAGTATTAGTTTCAGTTTTCAAAGAGCCTAATTCGTTTACCCATGAAAATGCCGTAGAGATTTCTTGTCACGGATCCCCTATTATCATCAAAGAAATAATTAAGACACTTTTAAAGAAGGGCGCCCGTCTTGCTCAGCCAGGTGAGTTTACAAAGCGTGCATTTTTAAATGGTCGTTTTGATCTTGCACAAGCAGAGGCGGTAGCCGATTTGATTCATGCCGAAACGGACAATGCCCGCCAGGCAGCTCTCAACCAAATGCGTGGCGGTTTCTCAAAAGAGATCAAAAGGCTACGCGAAGAACTGATCTATTTCGCATCCCTTGTAGAACTTGAACTAGACTTTGGAGAAGAAGATGTTGAGTTCGCGAAGCGGGATGATCTCAAAAAGTTAATTCTAAAAATCCAATCATATCTGAATGTTCTTATTCAATCGTTCGATCAGGGAAACGTAATTAAAAATGGAATACCAACTGTCATTGCAGGGAAACCAAATGCGGGAAAGTCAACTTTACTGAATGCCCTGCTAAATGAAGAACGTGCTATTGTTTCACATATTGCGGGTACCACGCGTGATTCAATTGAAGACGAAATGATATTGGGCGGCATCACCTTCCGTTTTATTGACACCGCTGGATTACGCGAAACGAAAGATGAGATAGAAGCCCTTGGCATTGGCCGAACACGGGAGAAAATGAAGCAAGCTTCGCTAATCCTCTATGTGTTTGATTTATCAGAGACTAATTCTACAGAAATAAGGCAGGAGGAAGAAGAGTTGAAGATGCTTGGAGTTCCTTACATAAAAGTAGGTAACAAGGTAGACATGGCGAATCGTTTTATTTTAAGAAGTCTTGAAAACCAGGATTTTGTAATGATCTCGGCTGCCAAGAAAACCAACATACAGGACTTAAAAGACCAAATCTTATCACACTTTCATATCAACAAAGTAAAGCAAGGAGATGTGCTAGTCACAAACCTTCGTCATTATCAAAATCTAATGGCTACACATGAAGCTTTGGATCGTGTATTAAAGGGAATGGAAGATGGAGTTACAGGTGATTTCCTTGCCATGGACATCCGGCAATCATTACATTATCTTGGTGAGATCACAGGTGAGATCACAACTGAAGATTTACTCGATACCATCTTTTCCAAGTTTTGTATCGGGAAGTAGGCAGGTATTAAAATCTATAAACAAACATATACAAAACAGGACAAAAGGCCAAATTTTGGCCTATTTTTTTGTACCTCGATTAATATTTACTACCTGTTTAATTCGCTATTTTTTGTATCTTCTTGTACCTTTGACGTACCTGACTGCCTTGAGGTACAAAAAGGTACAAACTTATTAGGCAGTGGGGATAGAATGTTACATACTGATACAATCAGATACATTAGGATACTTGCAGGTAGATGAGTACAAACATTAGAGTTAAAAGGATTTGTGAATACTGCGGAAATTCATTCGAGGCACGCACTACTGTTACCAGGTATTGTTCGCATTTGTGTAATAGCAGAGCTTACAAGGACAGGATCAAGAATGTTAAGATTGATATGAGTGATCAACAAACAATTGAAGTTATTGAGAAGTCAATAACTGAATTGAAAGCAAAGGACTTTCTCAGCTTGGCAGAAACATGCACCATACTTGGCATTAGTAGAATGACGCTACACCGGCAGATCAAAGGAGGAAAGATAAAAGCAAAGCGAATGGGCAAGCGTGTTATCATCTCAAGAAAACATCTGGAGGAGTTTTTCAAATGAATGTAACGTTACGATCCAAGCCGATATCCAATCGAAGGTTAAGTCTTTACCTCGACTACTACCCTCCTATTATTCACCCAGGCACAGGCAAACCAACCAGGCGCGAATTCCTCAAACTCTTTTTGTATGATCGAGCGCAGAGCCCGGGAGAGCGTGAACACAATAAAGAAACCAAGATACTGGCAGAAAAAATTTGCTCGAAACGATCGCTCGAAATTGGCAATGGTGAATACGGTTTCCTGAAGCGCGAGACACGCAACATTAATTTCGTTGACTACTTCGCTGGACTTGGCGAGAAGAGAAAGGACTCGCAAGGCAACCATGGTAACTGGCTGAGCGCGTTGAACTACCTTAAAGCATTTACCAAAGGGCATTTAAAAATGTCAGATCTCAATGAAAGATTTTGCGAAGACTTTAAAGAGTACTTACTTACAACTCAATCCATCAGAAGCAAAAAGACAACGTTATCACAAAACGCAGCCCTCTCCTACTTCAATAAGTTTAAGGCTGCATTGAAGCAGGCATATAAAGACAAACTGCTGACCGAAAACCTGAATGAATTAATCAAACCAATTAAACAGGAGGAAACTCATCGCGAGTTTTTGACCTTGGAAGAATTACACCGAATGGCAAAAGCCGAATGCGGTCAGCCGTTACTTAAAACGGCCGCTCTGTTCTCTGCGCTAACTGGATTGCGCTGGAGCGACATATCAAAACTGACTTGGAGTGAGATCCAACACTCCGACTCACAAGGTTATTATATTCGTTTCACACAGAAGAAAACGAAAGGCACCGAGACACTTAATATCTCTGAAGAAGCGAAAGAATTGTTAGGTCCACCAGGTGAGCCGGAAGAAAGAGTATTCAAAAAACTCGTTTACTCAGCGCACTTTTCAATTCTCTTAGGCAGATGGGCACTGAAGGCGGGCATAGCAAAAAATATTACGTTTCACAACTTCCGGCACACCTACGCAACGCTACAACTCTCCCAGGGCACCGATATCTACACAGTTTCAAAAATGCTTGGCCATAAGGATCTGAAGACTACCCAAGTTTACGCGAAGATCATTGATGAAAAGAAAAGAGCAGCAGCTGATAAAATCAAATTGAGTTAATTTATGATCACCAAAGAAAAGTACCTAGTCTATAATAAAGAAAACGATTGGCTCGATATGACCAGGGAGGAATTGGATTTGGTTACTAGTCTGGCATCCTCTCCAGTAATAAAATTCAAAAAAATAATAACCGAATACTTATCCAAAACTGCAAACAGAAATGAAGCATTAGAAAGACTGGATGAAATTTTCAATTACTACTATAATGCAGTACATCCCGTTGTACATCCGTTTTGTTTACGAATGAATGATTTGAACAATGTATTCGAGATACTTGAAGGGATGGAGGCGGAGCCGCAAAACCAATCTCCAGAGGCTAAATTTTTCCAAGAAGCATTTAGGAGCAAGCAGGGCTACAGATATATTATAACCGAGCTTTCAAAATCTGAACATGGTTCTTGGTTTGATGCAAGCGGGAATTTTACTCGAAGAGGAAGGGGAAGGGGAAATGACAATCCTAGCGCAACAGGTACCCTCCTGGTGTTGCTAATAGAAAGAGGATATTTAAAAGAAGAATTAATATGGAATAACGACACAAAGCAAGAGTTCATTGCAAAGGCGTTTAATGTGACTGTGGGAAAGAAAAGTACAAGCCTTAAGTCAAAGCCAGTACAGCTTGAGCTTTTGAATTTTATTAAATATCACAAGTATTTACCCTTAAAACCTTAAGAAACCTAAACGAAATCTTAAACAACCTAAACCGAAGTTATCAGTATTATCATTCTAACAATTATTTCTTATTTATTTGATGTGAGACAAATAAAACTCCCAACAAATGAACGAAGAAATATTATTCTCACCCGTTAAACTTTCCGAACTCGGAAATATAATCGAAGCATCAGTTCGCAAAGTTTTTGAAACCACACATCCTAGTAAAACTGAATCCAAAGTCGAATCAGACTTATTGGATATCCGGCAAGCCAGTGAGTTCCTAGGTCTTGCGGTTCCCACACTCTACGCTAAAGTTTCTGAGCGTAAAATTCCGCACTGCAAGCAAGGTAAAAAATTGTTCTTTTCAAGAGAACAACTAAATGCATGGGTAAAGAGTGGCCAACGCAAAACAGTTGCGCAAATAGAAACTGAGGCCAATAGTTTCATTTCTCGTAAACGCCAATTGGCTTAACAAAATTCACATGTATAATCATTAAACATAAAATAGTCATGAATAATTACGATTACGATCAACAACGATTAGTTCTGGGACAAGGGTATGAAGATGGACTTTCAGGTTTTAAGTCTTTTCTTCAAAAGACATTCACACCAGTTAAATATGCCAAAGCACAAGAGGCTGCTAAACAGACAACAACTGCGGTAAAATCAGCAGCTGCCTCGGTTAATTCTTTTGTTAATACAGGGCAGAGCACTACACCTGCCTACTCACCGACTGCGATCCCAGGCGGTTACAGCGATGATGAGGCATATGCCAAAGCACGAGCGGATGCACAAGGTATGGGCATGGGTTTAAAGATTGCGCTGGGTGTTGGTGCGGCTGTTGTCGCGGGTATAATCTTCTTTGTAACTCAAGAAGATAGCTCAACGCCTAAAAAGAAAAAATCATTGGGAAAAACTCCAAAGTCTGATTCCAATGAACGCCTATCTTAAAACGCTTCCGAATGGCGCGGTGTATTTTCAAAATACGCTAAATGGGCAACTGTTTTTTCCTTGTGATCAGATAGGAAACTTTCAGGATATCACACTAAATTCTTTGGGCAACATTGAATTCATAATGCCTTTCAGACAAGGTGAAATTCATTCACTGGACGGATTCTTTAAAAACGTTTCCGATCGCCTTTTCCGGGATCTACCAAAAGCACTTGTTAATGTCGTGACTTCACCATTCACAAGTGCGCCAATTTACAAACCAGAAGATTTCCAAAATGAAAAATATGGCGCAGCCGCTGGATCTGAAAGAAACAACAAGATCGTAGGAACAGGAGGTAAAATTGCAGCCGCTGTTATTCTGACACCTGCAGCTGCCGCGAAGTTCAATACTGGCGGCAATACATTTACATCATTTATACAGAGGAATCAATCTCAAGGCCAGGCACAGATGCTGCCAGGTGAAGTAAATGCCGGTACACCACAGAATGGATTCCTTGATAATATATTTCCCGCATCTGTAGACCCGACAACTAGGAAAGTGATTGTGTTCGGTGGTGGTGGATTGTTACTGGCAACTACACTATATTTTTTACTCAAAGACTGACAATGAAAAAGCCCCTTTACCAGAGGGGCTTCAAATTTTTTAAACTAAAGCAATTCAAATTATGAAAACAAATGTAAGACTTCTCTCCGAGATACGGAAATTACGTTCCATAAGGTCCAAAATCGGCCATGAAATCCGCAAACGAAAAATTCAACTGAGGCAGTACGAACAGCATTTAAAGCAAGTCCGTAGAAACTTACTTACACCTAAAAAGTAGGTTCTAATATGTCATTTAAAAAATTCCTCGACAACGGAACTGGCATTGCTACGGCTAGTGATGAAGAATTATTGCTTGAGATACACAAGCGAGATCGGTTAAAAAATCCGTTTCCGCTAGACGTATTCAATGACCAATTGAAACCATTTATCACGTGCCTCAACAAGTACTACGATATACCGCGAAGCTTTATTGGTCTAACCCTGCTCAGCGCCTTCAGCACTGCAATTGGCACAGCTTATTGCGTCACTACAAATCGCAAAGATTTTATTTATCTGCCCGTGTGGGCAGCGCTCACCGGGATGACAAGCTCAGGCAAAAGTATTTGCCTGAATAAAATCTACCAGGCGTTGAAAGAAGTACAAACCGATTTCAATACTCAATGGAAAGAAAAAACAACCGGACTTAGTGTGGACAAGATAAATTCTTGCAAGATGGATACGATAATTTATCGTGATAGTAATATCGCCACACTTATCAGATCCGTAATGCCTGACAACCCAAAAGGAGTTGTGAAGTTTTCAGATGAATTGATCGAATGGATCAATGGCATGAATCAACTCAGTAAAAAGGAAGGAACAGACGAACAATTTTGGCTAAGCTCATGGAACTGCAGCGAGTATAGCGGTATACGATCGGGCAAACAAAAATTTGTTGTCGAAAAACCCTTTGTGAATGTTATTGGTGGGCTTCAATTCAAAATGTTGCAAAAGCTTTTCAAGAATGATCGTGATAGCACCGGGTTCGTGAATAGAATTCTATTTGCATTGCCCGATGTTGATAAAATTGCCGAGCCGGATCCAACATTTGAAATGCCGGCAGAAATGCAAGGCATGATGGATAAAAGTCTTACCAGATTATACAACGACCTTCCAATATTTGAGCCCGGAGAAAGTCGCAAATGCATTTTACTGCCTGAAGCAACGAAAGTCTATATCACCTGGAGCAAAGAGCAGATCAGAAAAATAAATGCATTGGGAGATTTAGACGAGCGCGAGACACAAGCATCTGTTTATGGTAAGACAAAAGAATACGCACTGCGCTTTGCTGCAATCCTTCACCTGGTAGATTGTTCCATTTCTCCACAGTACGAAACAGACTTTCACACCAAGTTCAAACAAGAAGAATACGTTAGCGTGGACACCATGCTAAAAGCGATTCAATTAGCTGAATATTTCTTTGCAAGTGCAGTCGATGTCTTTGAGATAGTTAGGACAAGTTTGAATGCACCACCAGACGTACTGGCTACTGCATTCATGGTAAAGCGTGGTAAGAGTTTTTCTGAGATTGGCGAAATGCTTTACGGTAGCAAGAATGACAGCAACAAAGTGAAAGCTAATCGCCAAGTCAAAAAATGGATCAATGACTATCCCCGGGTTTTTGGTGCGGTGGCAAAATAGAAAAGTGTTCCGGTAAAAAAAGGCCAATTTCAGCACTTAAATAATTGACAATTAATCACTTAATACCGTAACAAAATCGTGACAAATCGGAACAAAAACAAAGAATTCAGTCTGATTTCGAAGCTTCTTCGGAACAAATCGTGTTCCGAAAACCGGAACACTAAATGTTCCGGCAAAACAGCCAAGGCACTAGCGAAAATGAATATTATGTTCCGAAATGTTCCGTTTTTGTTCCGGTCAAAGCCCGCTAAATCAGTATCAAATTCATCGATTTTAGGTCATTTTTTAGGTAAAAACTACCGGAACACTTTTAAGTTTTCCCTATGACCCCGGATCGGCAATATTTGGAGCTAATTATCATAGGGTCGTGCCTGCTTGAAAATGGATATGACCGGGTGGCCGGTGTGTTAACTTTTAAAAATTTCACTGCAAGCAATCCGTTTGATCACCAGGTGATATTCAAAGCGATTGAGGCCTTGTACCCATGTAGTCC
>JANOQK010000331.1:0-2913 GCA_031414855.1 Bacteroidia bacterium
AATCGATCAAAGTTCGGAGAAGCAAATGCTGGAAGTAGCCACACAACGCGAAAAGTGTTGTCATACAGGAGGATCTATTGTATTTGGTCCTGGAAAAAACTTATTCGTTTCTTCCGGAGATAACACCAGTCCATTTGAATCTGATGGTTTCAGTCCTTCAGATGAACGCCAGGGAAGGCATCCGTTTGATGCACAAGGATCATCGTCAAACACCAATGATTTGCGCGGTAAGATTTTAAGAATTCATCCTGAACCAGATGGCACCTATACAATACCGGAAGGAAATCTTTTCCCGAAAGGGGAAGAGAAAACACGACCAGAAATTTATGTCATGGGTAATCGTAATCCCTATAGAATTTCGGTGGATCAGAAGACAGGCTTCTTGTATTGGGGTGAAGTTGGACCTGATGCTGGTAATGATGGGCCTGAGCGAGGACCTCGCGGTTATGATGAATTGAATCAGGCTCAGAAGCCAGGATATTTTGGCTGGCCATTATTTGTAGGAGGTAATTATGCATATGCCAAATATGACTTTGATAAAAAGACAGTAGGCCCACGCCATGATCCTCTCAAACCAATAAACTCATCACCCAACAACACTGGCAAAATGGAATTGCCTCCGGTGAGTCCTCCCTTCATCTGGTATCCCTATGCGGAGTCGCCTGATTTTCCTCTTATGAAAACAGGCGGACGTAATGCCATGGCAGGTCCTGTTTACTATTCTGAAAACCATAAAGGAAAAGAGGGAGCATTCCCTGATTATATGGATGGCAAACTGCTCATCTATGATTGGATACGCAACTGGATGCGATTGGTGACAATGGATGAAAAAGGCGCGATCACAGACATTGAACCATTCCTTGACGGAACAACATTCAATAACACAATCGATATGGCGTATGGACCGGATGGAAAATTATATACATTGGAATATGGCACCACTTGGTTCAAGCAAAATTCAGATGCAAGATTGTCACGTATTGATTTCAATGCTGGAAATCGTGCACCAATTGCTCTGTTGAAGGCTAGCAAAAATTCAGGAGCGCTTCCATTATCCGTTAATTTTTCGGCCACCGAAAGCTCGGACCCGGATGGTGATGCAGTCACCTATGAATTGGATATTGACGGAAAGGTCTTAACCACAACTAACGGTGAGTTTTCATTCACATTTGATAAGGCAGGAATCTATCATCCTAAATTATTAGCTACGGATTCAAAAGGTTCCAAATCAACAGTTGATGTGACTGTGATTGCGGGCAATGAACCTCCGGTGATTGATATTATGGTAGAAGGTAATGATCGTTTTCTTCCAGGGGGTTCTGCAAATTATAAAATCACTGTAACCGATAAAGAGGATGGAGCAACAGGTGATGGAAAGATTCCTGCTGATCGCGTGTTGGTTACGTTAGACTACCATCCACAAGGATATGATATGACCAAAATTGCACAAGGCCATCAACGTTCTGAATTGCCCGGCAAATTATTAATGGCCGACAGCGATTGTAAGTCGTGTCACCAAATCGATCAGAAATCTGCCGGACCTGCTTATCGCGATGTTGCAAAGCGCTATGTAAAAGAAGTAAGAGCTGTAGAAATGCTTAGTGATAAAGTATTGAAAGGTGGTTCGGGTGTATGGGGCGAAGTAGCTATGGCCGCTCACCCTCAACTAACCAAAGCGCAAGCCGTGCAAATGGTAGAATACATTTTGTCATTGGCGAATGAGGAAAAAGTAGTGAGCCTTCCGTTGAGTGGAAAAGCCAACTATGCTGTAGTTCCGCCTCCTGGTCCTACATCAACGGCTGCCTATGTTATGACAGTAACTTATGAAGACAACGGTGCAAATGGAATGCCTTCGCTTTCAACGACCAAACAATTTATGCTCAAGTCACCGTCCTTGAAAATAACTGAGGCAACGGATTTGAAAGGCGGAGTTAGAAAGATGAGCGCAGCGGGCTATGACTTTGTGGAGAACATCACACACAACTCATCCATAACATTTACCGATATTGACCTTAGTGGAGTAAGCAAGCTTAATTTTGTAGTGGTAGAAATGGGGAAGATAAAAGGCGGAGAGATAGAAGTAAGGCTAGATTCTTCTGAAGGTATAAATTTAGGAACGGTAAGTTTTGCCAAATCCCCTAAAATGGAAGTACAAAGCGGGGTGTTCATGAGGCCTTCTGGAATAGCCATAAAGGAAACAAAGGGTAAGCATAATATTGTTTTGATTTTCAAAAATGAGAAAGCCGGAGATGAAAACTTATTTATGCTCGGCCAGGTGTCATTAGGTAAATAAGTAGTAAATAAAACATATGGATCGCAGAAAATTTATTCAGACTTCATCTGTAGCTGCAGCTAGTCTTTTGACAATGCCTTCTTTCTTTGCGGAAGCAAAAGGGAAAAAAGCTATTGGATTGCAGTTATATACGTTGCGCGATGTGATTATGAGTGACGTGAAAGGAACCTTGAAAGCGGTTGCTGCTATGGGCTATTCCGAAGTAGAAACCTACGGCTACAAGGACGGGATACTGTTTGGGATGCCAACTACTGAGTTTGCAAAGTATCTTAAGGATCTTGGAGTAAAAGTCACCAGCGGACACTATGGAATTGATCTGGCTACCGGAAGTAACTGGGAAAAGGCCTGTGCGGATGCTAAAGAAATGGGACAGGAGTACGTGGTAGTACCCTGGATGGATAAAAAATACTACGGCACGCTTGATGAATTGAAAGTAACTTGCAATTCGCTTAACAAGGCTGGTGAAGTTGCAAAGAAATATAAGCTACAGATGGGATATCACAACCATGCCTTCGAGTTTACCGAAGTAGGAGGTAAGGTGGTATATGACGTAATGCTGGATCTACTTGACCCTAAATTAGTGGCGATGGAAATGGACTTATTTTGGGTGGTGAATGCCG
>JANOQK010000332.1:0-3031 GCA_031414855.1 Bacteroidia bacterium
GTTCAGCAGGGGCATCCCACACTATCTTTTTATTCTTTCCGGGCTTTATCTCCAATCCGGCATCGCCACTGATCTTTTCAAGGGGAGCGATGAAGTTGTCGCGCGAGGCGTAAACGTTAATGCTATAGCCTCTGGCAAGGGTGTCGAGCAGATCATAGTAGATCGTAATCTTTCCCTGAGAAGACTCCACTCTCCTAACAGAAAAATTCTGGGCATGTAAACTTGCGGTCGCACATACGATGAGACTAGCAAGTATGAAGGAGTATTTTATCACCATTTTTTTGTTGGGCTAACCTAATGCTGCTAGATAAACACTAACTTCAGTATTAGCAATACCTAAAAAAAGGTATTGTGCAGTTAAGTATTATTGTTAGAAATGCCCTTAAACAAATTAGGATTTGGTAAAAACTAAATTTAAAATGGCACTCAACTACTTAACTAAAATGTATGGCTTCCTCCATCCCTATTTTGAAACTACAAAAGCTTGCCTTACCCGATTGGAAAAAATTTTGGGACGGCCGCGGCTTTGCTTTAGAGATGCAGTCAAAGGGAATCTTTGATAAAAAACCCGAGGTAATCAATAGAATATTTCATACCGGCCCATATTTTATGGTAGTGGTGAACTATAGCAACATGAGTTTTGAGTACGTGCAAGGGGTAGATCAAATGTTGGGCTTTTCTTCGAAAGAGTTTAATGAGGGCAAATTGGATTTCCTGGTCAACCTGATCCATCCCGAGGACAAAGAAAAAGTTTTAGGCTTGGCCGTTCATTACTACAAATTTATGGATGTGCAGCCTGTTGAAAAAAGAATGGATTTTAAGGTGAGCATTAATTTCCGGCTTCTCAAAGCAGATGGTTCTCCCCTGAAAGTGCTAGAGCAGGTAATTGGGTTAAACATGGATGAGGCAGGAAGAATTACCCACGCCTTAAAATATTTTACTGACATCTCTCATTTAAATTATTCAAACGAAGTTGTTTTTGCCATTTTAGATGACAAGGACAACGAGAACCAACAGTTTTATACATTCAACCTGGAAGAAAAAGTCGTTCCACAAGTTAAAGACACTGACACCGCAACGTTTAGCAACCGCGAAATCGAGGTTTTGAATTTAATAGCTAAAGGAATGTCATCGAAGTTAGTTGCTGATGAACTGGGAATTAGTCAACACACGATTGACAAACACCGAAAAAACATGATTCAAAAAACCGGAAGCAAGAATTTCAATGAAGTGATAAGCTTTGCTTATTGTAATGAATATTTGTAGCTCCACAACGCAGGCCAAGACTTGCGTCAAATTGCAAGACTCAGCAAAGAAAGAGTAATACGCAAAATTTTACATGCCCATTCAAAACAATACCCTGTCAGCATTGTTGACACGGCAGTAACTTCATAACAGGTTAATTATAACTATGTATTTCTTGCTTTTTGCTTCGGTGCTATTTTCATTGAGTTTGTCGCTACCCGATGTTTCCAAAAGAGAAATAATTCTACTGGCCGAACACACGATGGATCCTGATTTGTTACAGCAGGAAAAAATATTTCGGGCCGATGCTGGCGGCCTCGCTGAGCGCGACATTATGGTAACAGTGATTACACCATCATCAGACAAAAATCGCTATGATAAGTTAATGAAGAAGAGAAAAGGATTTCTATTTATCCTAATGGGAAAAGATGGTAGTGAAAAACTTATTTCTGATACACCTGTAACCTTAGAACAACTCTTTGGCTTGATTGACTCCATGCCTATGCGCCAGCACGAAATAAAAACCGTGTCACCGCATAAATAGCACCTTCATTTTCCCGCAGTGTACTGAAAAAGCGACTATGCAATTAGTCAAAAGCTGAACTAAATAGCTTCTAAATAAGATCGTAATAACTATCTATTCAATTTATCAAATCGAATGGTGAAGAGTACAACCAAAAGTCAGATGGAGTAGTCTGGTTATACAGGTTATACGCTAACTTTTTTTAACGTGCTAAGCTTTATAGAGGAATAAATAGAAGTGAGGATAAGAACACCTATGGAAACCAACGCAGTGTTGACAATGAGTGTCTGATCACCGTCCGCCCAGCGCGAATAAATTCCGAACAATGCCCACATCGTTACCAAGATGTAAGAAATCGTTTTGTATTTAATTGTAATTAATATTGAAAGCGCAGAGGCAACCAGTATCAAAATAATCGTCCACGCTACGGCATTTAGCGGATCACCGTTCCATTGCAATGAAACCAGAAGCGCTGACATGTTAGCAATTGTTGCTACACAAATCCAGGAGAAATAAACAGTAAACGTTATTTTAACAAATACATTTTCAATGGTTGAAAGAACACGCGGCTGAAGTAATAAAAATATCTTTATTAAGCTATAGAGTAAGACTAACATGATGACCATGGAGGCATAGATGTATAGGTTATGCCATACAAGAATCCACGCTGCATTAGCCAAGCAAGAAAGCAAATACCAAAGGGACAATTCGGTAAAAAATGGTTTTTCCTTAAGGCTCCATTGAACACACACAAAACCGATCAATAACAAATAGATGATACTCCAGATAGAAAATGTGAGGCCAGCTGGTGTAAACAAATTTGGATACAGTGCCGAAACTTCTCCGGTATTCATGCCATTAATGGGAAGAATGTTGGCTAATGCATTTACCGTTAACACACCCGCCAGGGCTACTGTATTTAAGATTGCTATTAGTTTTGTTTTCATACCCAAAGCTAACAATTACTATCTTCAAAAGGTTTTAATAAAGATTGGCAAGCAACGCATTCCTATTCATTTCTAACTGGGCACGCTCTGCGCAATAAAAAGAGTGTAAGTCTAACAGGAATTTTGACATAGCAGGCAAACGTTTCATCCGAACACAAAACGGTATCAATAAATCACTACTACGCTGCGCTTACACTTGCAGATACTGAAGCGTGGTGGTTTCTTCCTTCGACAATCCGTTTTCTTTTCGATGGCGGCTTGCTTTATTCCATTTGGAACGAAAGCTGCCTTCTGACCAATCCGATAATATGCAGGG
>JANOQK010000333.1:0-1954 GCA_031414855.1 Bacteroidia bacterium
TTGATTGCCATGCATCATGGCTCGATTAATAAAGAGCTGCGTGATTGGGTAGAAGATCAGCTGCACAAGGGAAAATTAAAAGCAGTAGTTTGCACATCCAGCTTGGATCTTGGTGTAGATTTTCGTCCGGTAGAAACCATCATACAAGTAGGAAGCCCAAAAGGAGTTGCCCGCTTTCTGCAAAGAGCTGGGCGCAGTGGCCATCAGCCTGGAGCTGTTAGCAAAATTTATTTTTTGCCAACACATACACTTGAATTAACCGAAGCGGCTGCTTTGCGTGAAGCGTTGAATCGCAAAATTGTGGAAGAGCGACTTCCGTATGTGCGTTCCTTTGATGTGTTGATTCAGTACCTGATTACACTGGCTGTTTCAGACGGATTTCATCCTGAAGAAATATACAAAGAAGTGAAAGGCACATTTTGCTATTCAAGTGTAAGTGAAGAGGAGTGGAGCTGGCTGCTACAGTTCATTACTACGGGAGGTTCATCCCTTACGGCTTATGATGAATATCGCAAAGTGATAATTGACAACGGACTTTATAAAGTTGAAAATAAACGAATTGCCTTTCGCCACAGGCTATCAATTGGAACGATTGTAGGAGATACTGCCCTGCAGGTAAAATATGTAACCGGAAAATATTTAGGTACGATTGAAGAGGGATTTATTTCCCGACTAAATCCGGGAGATGTATTTTGGTTTGCAGGCCGCAGTCTTGAACTGGTTCGAATAAAAGACATGGAAGTACAGGTGAGAAAAACTTCGCGCAAATCGGGCAAGGTGCCTTCGTGGCAAGGTGGAAGAATGCCGCTGTCCTCGCAGATGAGTGAAATGATACGGTTAAAGATTGATGAAGCTGCGCAGCATCAGGAGAAAGATCCTGAGATGATATTCATTCGTCCGTTAATGGATCTGCAAAAGTCGCTTTCACATCTCCCAACAAAAAATGAATTTTTGATTGAGTATTTACAAACAGCTGATGGATTTCATGTGCTGATGTATCCCTTTGAAGGAAGGTTTGTCCATGAAGGAATGGCAGCATTGCTGGCCTATCGTATTTCGCAAATTCAACCCATTACCTTTTCCATTGCTATGAATGATTATGGTTTTGAATTGCTGTCTGATGTGGAGATACCCATATACGAGGCCATTGAAACAGATGTATTGAGTTCTAAAAATCTATTAAAAGATATACAAGCCAGCATTAACTCAACGGAGATGGCACGCAGAAAATTTCGCGACATCGCAGCTATTTCCGGTTTGGTATTTAAAGGATTTCCGGGTTCTAAGATCAAAGACAAACACATCCAGTCTTCCTCTCAATTATTCTTCAATGTATTTCATGAATATGAATCGCATAATTTGCTGCTGCTTCAAGCCTATGAAGAAGTGATGGACTTTCAGCTGGAAGAAGCACGATTGCGAAAAGCACTGGACCGGATTTCAAAGCAAAAGATTATCATCCAAGAACCGGAACGACCCACTCCATTTGCCTTTCCCATCATGGTCGATCGCATGCGTGAGAAACTTACTTCTGAAAAACTGGAAGATAGGATTAAGAAGATGAAACTGGATTATTGAGACGAGATGCTGGATCCTTGATTCTGGCACTTAATCCAATTACCAAGCATCCAACATCCAGCCAAGTCCGCAACCAACAAGGCATATGGACAAACACCACTATGCAATACAACTGCCTTTTATATCTACTAGAGGATAGTCCTGAATAAGAGGAATAGACTGCCAGCCAAAATCATCACCACGGGTAACGTCAATAACCAGGCAATAAGAATATTCCGGATGGTATCCGGTTGCAAATTTTTGACACCTTTGCTGGCTACCATGCTACCTGCAATACCTGATGACAGCACGGGTGTTGTACTAACTGGCCATCCAAAATAACTGGAAAGACCAATCGTACTGGCCGCTACTAATTCAGCGCTGGCGCCTTGTGCAT